>JALYPI010000013.1 GCA_030856445.1 Bacteroidota bacterium | reverse complement strand
TACTGCATATAAAATCCTTTATTGGCACCAGTCAGAACGCAGTAATGATACAAATTTGGACTGCTTTAATAACCATTTTAGTGTTAAAAGCATTAAAGGCAATGGCAAAATACAATTGGCATCTTTCAAATCTTGTTGCATTTATCAGACTGAATCTCTTTGTAAAAATCAAACTCCAGGATTGGATAGATAACCCTTTTGAGGAACATTATAATCCACCCAAGGAATCTTTACAGGGGGTTCTTTTTTAGAATTGCTTTTTCAATAGTGGATTATCCAGTAAAATCAATAGTTTTGCTTCCGAACCAAAATCGTTTAGGACGCTATTGGTTTTTAATTATAATTAATTGAAAGGCTTTAGTTTATAAGTGTTTTATTTTTAAGCAAAAAAAAACTCCTGATTGCTCAGGAGTTTTTTTTTGGAATATAAATAATAAATTTTACTGTTCAGTTAAAGTCCAGTTAAATTCAATTTTATCTGTAGTTGTAGTTGCTCCAACTGTTCTTGTAGAAGAATAAGAACCTGAAACATCCATTACACCTTTTTTCAATTCATCAACAGTATAAATAGTTCCTTCAAAAGAATTGTGACCAGTTTCTACTATGATTTCACTTTTAGTAGCTTTTAATTCTTCTTCTGAACCAAACCATCCGTCTCTAGTATATCTACCTGTAGGAGATACAGCAGTAGCACCATCAAAATAAGTATAAGTGTAAGTTACATTAGATTCAGAATCATTAGCTCTTAATACAAATTGAGAATTTTTTTCAATTTCTCCTGTACCACCAGTAATTGTAAATACTCCTTTTTCAGTAGTTGTAGAAACTCTAACAGTTTTTTGATCCACATTTAATTGGTCAGTTTCCATACCATTAGCATCTTTTTTATAAGTGTCAATGTTGTCAGTATAGGAATAAGTGCTAACAACAACCTGCTCATAAGTACCTGCTTTTTTATCAAAGCTGATAGTCATTGTATAAGGTGTTGCAGGCTCAGCAGCTTCTGGAATTCCATTCTCAGTTTCTACTGTAGATCTAGTTTCACCACTATAAGTTGTAGTTTCAACATATATGTTAGCGTCATTATCAACGTATGTATCTACAACTTTACCTGATGTCATTTTCCATTCTCCATCTAATTTCTTTGGAGTTACAGTTTTTTTACAGCTTGTAGCAGTAGCTATCAAGGCAATTGCAGTAATAGCAAGGATAGAATTTTTTAATGTTTTCATTTTTTTTTTTATTTATTTATGGTTTATACTGCAAAAGTATCATAATTTTTCAATTAATCTAACATGTTTTGCCGATATTTTTAGATTAATGCAAATAAATGTTATATAATCCAATTAATTATTGCTTAAAAAAGTAAATAGATCTTAAAAATGAAAGGTTAGATTAATAGCTCCCCCGGAAATATCTGTATTTAATCCAAATTGGCTTTGTCCTGCTGTTCTTGAAACAGTTCTTACAACTGTACTTTCAACGCTATCCCATTCCTGTAAAATGGTTTGGCCATCTCCTATTGTACTATACATTAATCCCCAACCATATTCAACTCCCAATGACAATTTTGGAATAAGAAAGTATTCAGCACCTAAAAAACCTCTTCCTCCAATTCCAAATGATGTGCCTGACCTGCTAGAGACAGGTCTTGAGCCTATTAAAACAGACGCACCTGTGGTAAAATCTATTGTTGTAGTTGGAGTAGTGTTATCAGCAGAAAAAGCATTTCCATAATTATAATTTATTCTGGTTCCTCCACTGTACATAAGTAGGATTTCCCCTCCATAATATCCTTGTAACCTGGTTTTTCCTTTCCTTTTTTCTACGCCTGCTCCTAAAAACACTGTGTTATCGCTAATTTTCCTTGAATCCCTTACAGTTTCATTGGGATCAATTGGAGCAACCTGTCCATCTCTGATTACAAAATTATGAGTAGAGAGTCGTGCAAAATTAATTGTTGCCTTGCCTCTAAAGGCAGTGTTTTCAGTATGAAAATATTTTGCAGCAACAGTAAATGGATATGCTGAGAGTGCTTGTGCCGAAACTGTGTTATCACCTGCACTACTGAAAAGATTGCCAGCATACTCTAGGAAAGGGACTGCATTTATTTGAATTGCCCAGTCTCCTTGTTCAGGTAGAAAAGGTTCTCCTCTTTTTGATACTATTTCTTGTTCTTGTGCTAGAAGTCCCGTTGTTGCAAACAAAAGACCAATAAGAATAAATTTCTTTCTCATAATTTATTTAAGATTTAATATTTACTTAGTGATTTTTCCATTCTTTATCTTTTAATAATGGAACAAATTGAAAGTTTCCATGCTCTTTAATCTCTGTTTCATTTTCACTTATTTTAACCAGGCTTTTCATTATCTGTACACTTGTTTCCCCAACTGGAATTACTAATATGCCACCTGTTTTTAACTGTTCAATTAAAGCATCAGGAATATGAGGTGCGCCTGCAGTTACCAATATTTTATCAAAAGGGGCATATGAAGGTAAACCTTTATAACCGTCTCCATAAAAGAACTTTGGATTATATCCCATTTCAGGAAGCAATTCTTTTGTTTTTTCATAAAGAGATTTTTGTCTTTCAATGGTGTAAACTTTTGCTCCCAATTCCATTAATACACAGGTTTGATATCCTGATCCAGTTCCTATTTCAAGTACTTTATCTCCTTTTTTTATATTTAAAAGTTGAGTTTGAAAAGCAACAGTATAAGGTTGTGAAATAGTTTGTCCGGCTCCAATAGGGAAAGCTTTATCTTCATAAGCATGTTCAAGAAACACATTTTCCATAAATAAATGTCTTGGAACATTATTAATGGCTTTTAATACTTCCTCATCTTCTATGCCTTTTGGCCTTAAACTATCTACAAGCTTTTTTCTTAATCCTTTATGTTTATATGTATCTATCATTTAATAATTTTTTAAAGTTATCCTTTAAATTTACAAAATAACATTAAACAATTTTTAATTTATTAAAAAGTCGGATTTTGTTTTAAACAGTAACTTGTTATTATTAAATTAGAAATACGTTGTACAACTGTGTTAAAAATTTTTCCTTTGTCTTAAAATCATAAACAATGTTAAAAATAGGAGTAATAGGAGCAGGGCATTTAGGAAAGATACATATTAAATGCATTAGAGAAATTTCTAATTATCAGTTAATAGGCTTTTACGATTCCAATGAACAATATGCCAGAGAAATAGCAGATGAACTTAATCTGAAGTTTTATTCTTCTGTTGATGAATTGATTAAGGATGCCGATGTTATAGATATTGTTACTCCAACTATATCACACTTTGAACTTGCTGTAAAAGCATTAAAAAATTTCAAACATGTGTTTATTGAAAAGCCTTTAACCCAAACTGTTGATGAGGCCCGAATACTAATGGAATTAAAAAGTGAGGCCAATGTGAAAGTTCAGGTAGGTCATGTTGAAAGATATAATCCTGCATTCAGAGCTGCATTGCCTTATTTTGCCCAGCCTATGTTTATAGAGTCACATAGATTAGCACAATTTAATCCTCGGGGTACTGATGTTTCTGTAGTTTTAGATCTTATGATCCATGATTTGGATATTATTTTAAGTGTTGTAAAGTCTAGCATAAAAAGAATAAGTGCAAGTGGAGTGGCAGTTGTTAGTGATACACCTGATATTGCCAATGCCAGAATAGAATTTGATAATGGTTGCGTAGCCAATCTTACCGCTAGCCGTATTTCCATGAAAAACATGAGAAAATCAAGGTTTTTTCAACGCGATGCATATATCTCAGTTGATTTTCTAGCTAAAGAATCCAATATTGTAAGGCTAAAAAGCGTAGTTGGCGAACCAGATCCCTTGGGTTTAATTATAGATTTAGGTGAAAATAAGGGATCAAAGCAAATTTTCATCGAATCACCTGAGATAAAAAGTATTAATGCTATTCAAGAAGAATTAAGCTGCTTTTATAATGCCATTGTTAATAATCTTACCCCTGAGGTCCCTATTGATGATGGTTATGCTGCATTGGATGTGGCGCATAAGATTATTGAAAAACTTAAAGTTAATTCCGGCTTAATGCAATCTTAGCTATTGATTCCTTTTGTTTCTATTTAAGTTTTTTTAATAAAAAAAGATACCTCTGAAAATATATTAACGATTCGGTCGTTAAATGAAATCCCTTTCTGCTAAAACATGAATCGATTTATAATTATTTTTTTTACAGTAATTATTTCACTGCTGCTTTTTTCATGTAATATTATTAATCCCTCAGAGGATATTCCTTCCTATATAAAAATTGATTCCATTGCTTTTATAAACGATTCAACTCAGGGAATGGATTTACATAAAATTACGGATGCCTGGGTATATGTTGACGAACAATTAATTGGAACATATGAACTTCCAATTACTTTACCTGTTCTGGCAGAAGGAAACAGGCAAATTCACATACGCCCTGGAATTATAATAAACGGAATAGCAGCCACAAGAGGTATTTATCCGTTTTTCAATAGTTATAGAATATCAGCAGAATTAACTCCTAAAGAAATTACAGTTATTGCTCCCCAAGTTAAATATCATTCTGATTTTACTCAAGCCTGGACTTCAGATTTTGAAACAGAAATGAAAATTGAAAGATTACCAGGTAGTAAAACAAATATTTTAAGAATTACCGATCCTGCAATATTAGGAGAATATAATGGTACAGCATGTGGGGGTATTATTTTAGATGCAGATTCAAACCAGTTTGTTGGTTCATCTTTAACGGATTTTCCACTTTCATTACCCAGAACATCTCAACCGATTTTCCTTGAATTGATCTATAAGTGCAATGATAAATTTTCTGTAGGAGTTATTGCAAGAAACCCTGAGGGTGATCAGGCACAAGTTGTTTTACATATTAACCCCTCAGCCAAGTGGAATAAAATTTACGTGAATTTAACAGAGGTAGTAAGTCAAAATTTCCAATCAAACGGCTATTATTTCTTTATGCTTGCAGAAAAGTCGAAGGATATTGATAAATCAGAAATTTATATTGATGATCTGAAAATATTGTATTAGTTTATGAATAAAAGAGTCCATTTACTCTATCTTATACTTATTGATTATATTTCAGCTGGTCTTGCCTGGAGTCTTTTTTTTGTTTTCAGAAAACTTGTTATTGAAACCAAGATTCATGGAACCCCAACTCCTGTTGTTTTAGATAGTAACTTTTATTTAGGCCTAACTGTTATTCCTTTATTTTGGGTATTCCTTTATATACTCAATGGTACATACAAAGATATATTCAGACGCTCACGATTAAAAGAGTTAGGCCAAACTTTGCTTTTGTCCATAATTGGTGTGCTTATTATATTTTTTGTTCTTATTCTAGATGATCAAATTGTTTCTTATAAGTCATATTACCAGTCTTTTTTTATATTGTTTTTTCTTCATTTCGGAATTACATCAATTGGCAGGCTTATTATCTCTACATCCATTGTAAACAAAGTTCATAACCGTGTAATTGGATTTAATACAATAATTATAGGCAGTAATGAGAAAGCTCTAGGTCTTTATAATGAATCAATTGACCAGGCTAAATCTTCAGGCAATAGGTTTATCGGATTTGTTCATGTTGATAATAATATTTGTTTAATGGAACCATTTTTAGAGCATTTTGGTTCACATACCGATTTAAAAGCAATTATTGAAAAGCATAAGGTGGAAGAAGTAATAATTGCAATTGAATCTTCTGAACATGATAAACTCAATAAAATTTTAAATGAGTTAAGTACAACCGGAGTAGTTATTAAAATTATCGCGGATTTGTATGATATCCTTTCAGGCTCTGTTAAAATGTCTTCTATTTTTGATACACCTCTTATTGAAGTAAGCAGACAAATTATGCCAGTTTGGCAAAAAAATGCTAAAAGGCTTCTCGATGTAAGTGTTTCTATTTTTATTTTTATTTTCTTTTTGCCAGTTTTTCTTTTATTGGCTTTTCTTGTAAAACTATCTTCAAAAGGGCCTGTTATCTTTAAACAAGAAAGAATAGGAAAAAATGGAAAACCATTTAAAATTTATAAATTCCGTTCTATGTTTACTGATGCTGAACATAATGGTCCGGCTCTTTCAAGTGACAATGATTTTAGAATTACTCCATTAGGTAAAGTCCTTAGAAAGTACAGATTGGATGAATTACCTAACTTTTACAATGTTCTAATTGGTGATATGTCTTTAGTTGGCCCTCGTCCTGAAAGACGGCATTACATTGATCTTATTATGGAACAGGCCACTCACTATGCACATTTACAAAAAGTAAAACCAGGAGTAACTTCCTGGGGACAGGTTAAATATGGATATGCTTCCAATGTGGATGAAATGATTAAAAGACTTAAATATGACTTGTTATATATTGAAAACATGTCTTTATATGTTGATTTTAAAATACTTATTTATACAGTAATGATAGTGTTAAAGGGTAGAGGGAAATAAGTTCAATTATTTTGATTTAGATCTTGGATGAAACTGGATTATTGCATCCCTTAAATATTCCCGGTCAAGATGGGTGTATATTTCGGTTGTAGTTATTGAAGCATGGCCAAGCATTTCCTGAATAGCTCTTAAATCAGCTCCTCCTTCAATTAAATGTGTTGCAAATGAATGCCTGAAGGTATGTGGGCTAATAGTTTTTTTTACTCCTGCCTTATGAGTAAGAAGTTTAATAATAGTAAAAATCATTACCCGGGATAGATTTTTGCCTCGTTTATTTAAAAACAAAAAGTTATCAAATCCTTTCTGGATTTTAATGTTTTTTCTTGAATTATCTAGATATAGATCTATATATTTCTGAGCAAAACTGCCAATTGGTACAATTCTTTGTTTATTACCCTTTCCTGTAATTTTTATAAAGCCTTCTTTTTTATAAATATCGGATATTTTCATATCGGTGAGTTCAGAAACTCTTAATCCACAACTGTAAAGAGTTTCCATTATTGCTTTATTTCTTTCTCCCTCGGCTGTGCTCAAATCAATTGCATCAATAATTTTTCCAACTTCTTCTGGCGAAAGCACTTCAGGTAATTTTCTTTTTAATTTTGGAGCTGAAAGCAGAGTAGTAAAATCATGGTCAGTTAAATTCTCCATTATCAGGTATTTATAAAATGCTTTTATACCTGATATAACCCTGGCTTGGGTTGTATCTGAAACTCCTAATTCATTTAACCAGTTGATAAACTCATTAAAGTGCTTTAGTTCAAGTTGCAGGGCATTTTGAGTATATTGCTTGTATTCCAGGAATTGTACAAGTTTTTCCATATCTCTCTGATATGCTTCAATGGAATTGCCAGCCAAAGATTTTTCAAGCCTTAAATAAGCTATAAAACCTTTTATGAGAGATGACCAATGCATTAATCTTTATATTCGTAAAATATTTTGTGTAAAATTAACCAAGTAAAAAGAAATTTAGCGTAAAATGAAGATTATTATAATTAATGGACCAAATTTAAATTTAACAGGAACAAGGGAAACGGCAATATATGGGAATGCAGGATTCCAAGATTTACTGGATGAATTAAAAAATACTTATAAAGACGTTGAATTACATTATTTTCAAAGTAATATAGAAGGAGAAATTATAGATAAACTTCAGGAAACTGGTTTTGTATTCCATGGTATTATACTTAACGCTGGTGGTTATTCTCATACTTCAGTAGCTATAGCTGATGCAATTTCAGTGATAACTTCACCTGTTATTGAAGTACATTTATCTAACATTTATGCCAGAGAAGCTTTCCGTCATATATCATTAACTGCAAAGAATTGTAAAGGAGTAATTGCAGGCTTGGGAATGGATTCCTATAAATTGGCTTTCTCCTATTTGTGGAATTTACCTGAATCTTTTAATAAAAATAAAGATTAATATTAACTTATTGGTATAGGCGTTTAGGTCGCAAAGTTTTATAATTTTGCGAAATGGAAGATAATAAATTTTCAGGTGTGAATTCAATAACTTTTCATCAGCGATTCAAAACAGAAGAAGATTGTTT
>JALYPI010000248.1 GCA_030856445.1 Bacteroidota bacterium | reverse complement strand
GCATAAGTATATATTGATAAACCCAGGGCTGAAACCTGTTTAAATCAGTAATTCCAAGGAAAAGTAACAGGATAAAAAGGGAAATATTTAATAAGAAATTAAAAGGGTAAATAAATCCTACGGCTATGATTAATATTAAAATATACAATAGCATGTAATCAAAGGGAGGATTTATGGAAGGAAAAAAATCAAATAATGGTGTTAATGGAAAATATCTTGCCTCTGTTAACCATAAATTATAAGATAAAGCTATACCAATAGCTAAAGCTAACAGCAATGTATATTTAACTGCGATTAGTCGTTTTTCCTGATTAAACTCTCCAAAGTGAAATGCCAATTTTATTCGTTTTACTGCTTAATGAATTTACTCAATATTATTCTGTTAACATAATTTCATATACTTTAGGAAAAAGGTTAATGTAACCTACCGGCCGTATAAAAATATTTTTTATAATAAGCCTCATCTAAATCATTAATCATTACACCTCTTTTTGTTGTAGAATGAACAAACTTATTGTTATGAAGATAAACACCAATATGAGAAATTTTTGTTTGATCTATTTTAAAAAAAAGAAAGTCTCCTTCCTTTAATTCGCTAGTTTTTATTTCTTTGCAAAGAGCGAATAAGTTTACGCATGATCCAGAGATCTGTTTTTTATAAATGTCCTCATATAATAAAGTAGCAAAATTAGAGCAATCCACTCCATTTTTAGACCTGCCTCCGTATTTATAAGGAACTCCATACCAGTTTTCTATAAATTCATATAATTCTATGTTTTTCAATGCGCTTGGTTGAACATCTAATATCTGAGCATATTTAGTCTTTAGTATATTGCCTGATTCTTTTGAGGGCTTATCAGGTTTGGTTTCAGTTTTTACTGGCTCATTCTTGGTAGAAGTAGTTGTTTTAGAGGTTTTTGTTGTACTTCTTTGATTTGATTTTCCTGATGTTTTTTTTGTTGAACTACAAGAGCTAACAATTAAGGTTAATGCTAGCGCAAGCAGCAACAGGTGAGTGTAATGTTTATTTGTTAACATACTTCAAAAGTAAGAGTTAAGTGAATGTAAAAACAGGTATTGTTAATAGTTTATTAAAAAAAGAATGTTAATTGTATATTAGGGCTAAAAAAAATATATTTTTGCCGTATGGTAAAGCCCGTGGAAAAGAAGAAGATTAAAAAGAATAAGATATTAATTGGAAGAAGAGAACTTATAGATCTTCCTGAACTTGGCATTTCTTTGATTCCTGCCAAGATTGATACCGGGGCTTATACAACCGCTCTTCACTGTTATGATGTTTATGAATTAAGAGAAGGCAAGGAAAAAATACTTTGTTTTAAAGTTCTTGATCCCACTCATCCCTTATTTAGTAATAAGGAAATACAATTTAAAACTTATACCAGAAAGAAAATTAAGAGTTCTTTCGGTCAATTTGAAAAAAGGTTTATTATCAAAACAAAATTGATTATTGCAGGAAAAGAGATCCTTACAGAAATTTCACTATCTGACAGAGCAAATTTAAAATATCCGGTTTTAATAGGAAGAAAAGTGCTCTCCAAGGGTTTTATCATTGATGTAACAAAAGTAAATATTACAAAAGGACCTGAAAATATATAAAAGCACACAGATTTTTAAGTGTTCCAAATTTTAATTCAAACAAACAAGTAAACTACTGATTCAACATTAATATGAATATTATTATTTTATCCAGAAATGGAAAGCTCTATTCTACTAGAAGATTGGTAGAGGCAGCAAAGCAAAGAGGTCATGAAGTTAGGGTTATTGATCATTCTCAATGCGATTTAATTATAGAAAAAGGAGAACCTTCCATACATTATAAAGGTGAAAAAATTACTAATGTTGATGCTGTTATTCCTCGTATCGGTGCTTCTATCACATTCTATGGAACTGCTGTGGTTAGGCAATTTGAGATGATGAAGGTGTTTACTGCTGTTGAATCACAAGCTATTGTAAGGTCGCGTGACAAATTAAGAAGTTTGCAAATTTTATCCAGAGCTGGATTGGGAATGCCAAAGACAGTATTCACCAATCATTCAAAAGATGTAATGCAGGTTATAGATAAAGTTGGAGGAGCTCCGCTAGTGATAAAATTACTTGAAGGAACTCAAGGTCTTGGCGTAGTGCTGGCCGAAACTAAAAAAGCCGCTGAATCTGTTATTGAAGCGTTTTACGGCCTTAAAACCCGAATTATTGTACAGGAATTTATTAAGGAAGCAAAGGCTGCAGATATAAGGGCTTTTGTGGTTGATGGAATTGTGGTGGGTGCAATGAAAAGGCAAGGTAAGGAAGGTGAGTTCCGTTCAAATCTCCATAGAGGTGGAACGGCCAGCATTTTTAAACTATCTCGTGAAGAAAAGGCTGCAGCACTTAAAGCAGCAAAAACTCTAGGGCTTGCAATTGCTGGTGTAGATATGTTGCAATCTTCAAGAGGCCCTCTTATTCTGGAGGTAAATTCATCTCCTGGGCTTGAAGGAATTGAAAGAGCAACTGATATTGATATTGCAGCTAAAATAATTGAGTTCGTAGAAATTAATGCGAAGGGCAAAGGATCAAAAGATAAAATTGGAGTTTAATTCTTGAATATCCAATACCTTATATTTTTAAATTATTTGCAATGATTAAAGATATCATAATAAATGGAGTAACAATAAAGCCTGGAGAATCAACACAGGTTAGTCTTAATACCTATCGGTTACCAACCAGAACTGTTATTGATATTCCTGTATACGTCCATCGTTCAATGATTGATGGACCTGTTGTTTTACTATTAGCAGGTATGCATGGGGATGAAATTAATGGAGTGGAAATAATAAGGAGCCTTATTGTAAATAATACTTTTACAAAACTCAATAAAGGGACAGTTATAGCTATTCCGGTAATTAATATTGTATCATTTGTATATGGAACCAGAAGTCTGCCTGATGGAAGAGATCTTAACAGGTGTTTCCCTGGAAGCATTAATGGTTCCCTTGGAAGCAGAATAGCTCATGATTTAATGAGTGAGGTTATCCCACAAATTGATTTTGGCTTGGATTTTCATACAGGAGGTGCAAGTAAAAGTAATTTTCCACAAATTCGTTGTTCATTTTCTAAAGAGCAGAATATTGAACTGGCAAAACAATTCGGTGCTCCTTTTATCATTAATTCCGGTTTAAGGGATAAAACATTAAGGAAGGAAGCAGCTAACATTGGAAAACCAATTCTTGTTTATGAAGGAGGTGAGTCCTCCCGTTTTGATCAGTTGGCCATAAAGGAGGGAGTTGATGGGTGCACACGTATGTTTGTAAACCTTAACATGATTGATGGGAGAGTAAAACAGGTAAAATCAAAAACTATTCAAAAATCAACCTGGGTGAGGGCAAAAAACTCTGGTCTTTTTCATCCTGTCAAAAAAAATGGAGCTTTTGTCAAAAAGCATGAATTACTTGGTACAATTACGGATCCTTACGGTGAATTTGAAACTGAGATTATTGCTTCAGCCGAAGGATATATCATTGGTATTAATAACCTTCCAGTTGTAAATAGAGGAGATGCCTTGATTCATATAGGATTAGATAAATAATTTAAAAAACAGTTCCTATATCAGAAGCTCGTAATTAAATTATCCCTGGTTCAAAAGATTTAACCTTCTCTAACCAGTTTGTAGGTATCTCAATGGTTTTTTCATTTTTATAATTATAACAAACCATTATGGTTTTTCCTTTGGTTATAACAGTTTTAGTATTTGATTTTTCTACTATGATTTGATAATTCAGATCAAAACTTTTTGTACCTATACGTGAGCATGAAATTTCTACAACAGCTTTATTTTCTAAAAGAAGTGGCAAAATAAAATCAATTTCCGCCTTTGCCAATATAATTCCATTTTCCGACCAATCAATTCCAGTTCCAATTACCTCTTTAAAATATTTTAGCCTGGCTTGCTCAAAATAAGTCAGATAAACTGCATTATTAACGTGGCCTAGTTTATCAATATCGGCAAAACGAATTTCAATAGGTATGGTAAGAGGCATAATAAAATTAAACTGTGGCTTTTGGATTATCTAGTTCAGAAAAAATGGAATTGTTACTTATAAATTCTGGAACTATTTCTTTCATTTTGCTAACAATAGCCATGTTATCTTGTTTTTCAAAAAGAAATATCAAATCATTGACAAGCAGAGAAATAGTTTGGAAATCATATTTCGCAACCTGCGCTTTCATAATTTGGGGATGATGGGTAGCTAAGGTGTTTTCACTATTATTTAACAATTCTTCATACAGCTTTTCTCCAGGTCTTAATCCAGTGTAGGTAATTTGAATATCCTTACCTAATTCCAGTCCTGAGAGTTTTATCATTTTTTTTGCAAGCTCAACTATCTTTATTGATTTACCCATGTCAAAAATAAGAATTTCTCCTCCATTGCCAATAGCACCAGCTTCTAGAACCAACTGGCAGGCTTCTGGAATTGTCATAAAATAACGGGTGATGTCAGGGTGGGTAATTGTAACCGGTCCGCCTTTTTCAATTTGTTTTTTAAATAAAGGAATTACAGAACCATTGGAGCCTAATACATTTCCGAACCGAGTGGTAACAAAACAAGTATTTCCCGGTTGATTGTTATTTAGTGACTGAATGTACATTTCAGCTATTCTTTTGGTTGCACCCATTACATTTGTTGGGTTTACAGCTTTATCAGTAGAAACCATGACAAAGGTTTTAACCAAATATTTTACTGCAAGGTCAGCGATGGTTTTTGTGCCGGATACATTTGTTAAAATTGCCTCAGAGGGGTTGTTTTCCATCATTGGAACATGTTTATATGCTGCGGCATGATAAACCAGTTCAGGCTGAAATGAACGAAAAAGATTTTCCATTCGCTCTTTAACCCTAATATTTCCAATTACCGGTTCAAATAAAGAAGAAGGGTATTTTTCACAAAGTTCTATTTCCAAATCATATAAAGCAGATTCTGCCTGATCCAGCATAATGATTTTTTTTGGCCTATAAGGGGCGATTTGTCGTACAATTTCACTCCCTATTGAACCTGCAGCTCCTGTTACAAGAACAACTTTACCGGAGATTTGCTTATTTATTATTTCTTCATCCAATTTAATTGGTTCTCTTCCAAGCAAATCTTCAATTTTTACTTTTTTGATTTGTTTAAAACTAAGGGATCCGTTAATCCAAGTGCTAACTGGAGGTACATTAAGCACTTTTGTATTAAAAGCAAGACAAGTGTCAACTATATCTTTTTTTCTACTCGATGATAAATTTTGGATGGAAATAATTAGATGTGCAACATCATATCTACTAACTAAGTCAGAAAGTTTTGATGATTCATGAATAGTTACACCTTCAAGCTTTTTATGCACTTTTGCTTTATTGTCATCAATAAAAGCCAGTACTTTATATTTTGCACCTGCGTCTCTGTCAAGAGTTCGTTTGGCAATTATACCTGCCTCTCCAGCACCATAAATAATTATATTTCTTTTGTCACGGGAAGGATTTTTGATTTCAAAATAAAGCATTTTTACCAGCATTCTAAATGTGATCATTAAGAACACAGTAGCCATATAATCAATAATTACAACTGAAAAGGGAATAATAAACTCAGCTACAAAATAATAACTGATAAGATTAGAAAGTGCAAAAAATATACTTCCAATACTTATCACAATAAAAATTCTTTGTGCGTCTTTAGTACTTGTATATCTAATTATACCTGCATATGTTCTGGCAGCAAAAAAACTAATAATTCTTATGGAAATTATAATAACCAGATTAAATTGCAAAAGATCAAGCGTCTCTAAATACTTTAGATTACCAGGAATAGAAAAATTAAACCGGAGTAAATAGGCAAGAATAATTGAAAAGACACATATAAGTGTATCAATAAAAAAAATCACCCACCTGGGAGTATTGTTGCTGGGGAATAGCATTTCAATTTAATTTTACACGCCAAATATAATGATTTAATTGCTCTGAAATAGTTAAAACAATAAAGTTTATCTTTCATTTGCCTTGGTAATACTTATGAATATTTGTATATTAAAAAATAGATGATTAAATTTGGATTTTCCATTGAAATTAACTATGTTAAGTAAAAAGATAATATTTTCTTGGATTACCTCTGCAGTTTTAATGTTTTCCTTGTCCTATCTATGGCATGGAGTTGTTCTCAATGATTTCAATAAAATTTCCTATTCCATGGAAGTTTTTCTTTCCTTTCTTTCTCTTTTATATATTGTACTTGGTGCTGTAATGGCTTTTGGTTATTCCAATTTTGGAGATAAGAAAAATCCTTTTTTAAGAGGTACGCTCATTGGTGTTGCGGGTGGTTTTATAATTTTCCTTATTGTTTTTGTTTTAGGCTCCTCCATTACAGGGCAAATTAATCCTGTTCATGCTACATTGGACCTTACATGGCAATTAATAGAACAAGGTGTTGGGGGCTTTGCAGTTGCTTTTATTTTTAATTATATTGAGCAAAGAGAATTGCTTTATAATTAATACTTGTATTTTTTCCAAAGTTTTTTCAGATTCTCTCTTATTTCATTTTCTCTGGCATTATTGGCGGGATCGTAAATTATAGTTTCTTTAATATTTTCTGGTAAATATTCCTGTTCGCTAAAATTATTTTGATGATTATGGGAATATTCATACGATTTTCCATATCCCAACTCTTGCATTAATTTGGTTGGAGCATTTCTAATATGCAAAGGCACTGGTAAATCCCCAGTGCTTTTAACCAATTCTTGAGCATCATTTATTGCCTTGTACGCTGAATTACTCTTTGCAGAAGATGCCAGGTAAATAGTTGCCTGAGATAGTATTATTCTTGATTCTGGAAAACCAATAACATTTACTGCCTGAAAACAATTGTTTGCAATTACAAGTGCCGTTGGATTAGCTATTCCAATATCTTCAGAGGCCAATATCAAAAGTCTTCTGGCAATAAATAAAGGGTCTTCACCCCCTTCAATCATTCTGGCAAGCCAATATACTGCAGCATTGGGATCACTTCCCCGGATGGATTTAATATAAGCAGAAATTATATCGTAATGGTTTTCTCCTGCTTTATCATAAACTGCAATATTTTGCTGTACTCTGTCCATCACAAGTTCATTTGTGATTTCTACATTCTGGGTTTCAATTGTACTTACTATCAGTTCAAAAATATTTAGCAGTTTTCGTGCATCACCTCCTGAGAGTCTGAGCAATGCTTCATTTTCCTTAATTACAATATTTTTCTTTTTAAGTTCAATGTCTCTTTCACAGGCATTGTTAAGAAGTTGAACCAGATCTTCCTTGTCGAGTGATTTAAGTACATAAACCTGGCATCTGGATAAAAGGGCTGATATAACTTCAAAGGAAGGATTTTCAGTTGTTGCACCAATTAATGTTATAATCCCTTTTTCAACTGCTCCTAAAAGTGAATCTTGTTGTGATTTGCTAAAACGATGAATTTCATCTATAAAAAGTATAGGATTTCCATTAGCAAACAAGGATTGTTTTTGGGCCTTTTCAATAACCTCCCTTACATCTTTAACTCCTGAATTTATTGCACTTAGCCCATAGAATGGCCTTTTAAGTGTATTAGATATTATTTGAGCTAAAGTTGTTTTTCCAACCCCTGGAGGCCCCCATAAAATCATAGAGGGGATTGCACCAGAATTAATTACGCTTCTTAAAATGGCATTTTCACCAATAAGATGTTTTTGTCCAATATATTCATCAAGGTTTTGTGGTCTTAATCTCTCTGCAAGTGGCTGGTTAGTTGACAATTGTTAATTTTAAGAATTTAAAGCGAATAGTTAAATGTTTAATTAAATCTGAAGATAATAACGATTGGGTTTCCTGTTAATTTTATTTTTAAGTGCATTTACTTCAATAAAAAAAGAAGCATAATTCCTTGTTCTTGTTTCAGTATAAATGTTTGGCAGTTTTAGGAGATTGTTTTGATGCTCTGATCAAAAGATTAAAAATCCAACTCCGAAATTTAAATTAAGAAGATAAGCCGAAAATAATCTAGCCTGGGTAATGTCCTGAATATAATCTCTGCTTCCAGGGCCAGCACCTTCTAATTTGCTCATTGCTAATTTGCCGTTCAAGGCTGTTTGAATACTAGCGTTTAAAATTAACCTGTTATAAAGTATTGTTTGTTTTCCGATTGAATAAGAAAACAGCCATGCCGAATAAGGACTAAGGTTTGAAAGTTTTGGCCTGTTCTCCTCTGGATAATTTTTAAATACCCTTTCTTCAGAATATAAAACATTGTAGGTAAGATAAAGCAATTCAAACTTGGAGTATAGTCCTAATGGCGCAATATCGTTGTCATGGAATGATTTTATGTAAAACCCTACGTTTTTTGCTGCAATAGCTCCTCTTCTGTTATCATAATGTTTGAAGGCAAAACCTGTGTTAAGAAACTGAAAATTCATGCCTACAGAGCTTGATCTTGAAATTACATAATCAACTCCTATACTGCGTCTTTTATTAAAAGAAAAAAAAGAAGGTGGATTAAACTCACTTGTTGGATTCCTAACAGCAGGGAAAATATAACTATCTAAATTTACAGATAATCTTTTGCCCTGATAACCTGAAATTTCCTGGGCAAAAGATATTAAAACTAAAAATTGGCATAAGAAAATAAGGATGATTTTTTTCATTAGACTTAGAGTATGTATTATTATTTCGTTTGTTTTTTGTTTTTCATCTGAATGAAAGTATCATAAATCTTTGAGTTCAATAGGGCTTGCCGGTCTTTTCTCTTTGTGGCTTCTGAAATTATCATTTCCATTTTCCCTGATTCAACATCAAAAAGAATATTGTAATAATAGGTTGAATAACTTGGAGTAACAGCATAGATAATACCCAAAGGCAAAGTATAAATACCTATGGCTGATAAACACATATATAATATAGCATCTTGCTTTTTTTCTCTGTATGCCACAACTCCCATCCAGTTAAAATACTTTGTATTGTATTTTTTTGAAAGTTCTAATATGTTGTTAGACTCTGAGCTTATGCTGGTAATACTGTTATCGTGATTGAACCTTTCGCTCATCCAGTCTCTCATAAGAGAATAGTCGTTGAAAGCTTCCACGTCATTTTCTTTAAACCCCTTGGAATCGAGCATATCCACCTCAATCCCTGAAATTTGAGCGTTTTCATTGATTTTTTTCACAAAAGACTGCTGGCTTATTTCCGAATCAACGTGCCTTACACTGTCTTTTTTTCTTTCGTCAATTTTAATGTATATAGGGTTAATTAATACAATTTTGTCAATCCCCATGGCATAACCATATTTCCTTTTGTATCGCTTTTCCTGTTTTCTTTTTTTTGCAATTGCTTTTTTCTCTTCTTTTGATTTTACTCTTTCCGACTCTGCATCTTCAGCTTCTTTTTTTTCATAAACCTCAAGAAATTTGTTCACAAAAGCTTTTTCATTGATCAGATCTACAAAAGCATATTTCCAATAATCTTCTTCTCCACCTACAGCTTCTGCTTTTTTCTTTTTTATTTTTGCATATTTGCTTAATTCTTCCTCCGGCTGCTCATTAGGAATACTATCAGAAACAAGCTCTTCGGCAGCTAGTTCTTTTTTTGATTTGTCTATAAAGTCCTTAGGGTGGTTTTTCTGAATAAAAACAAGATCATGAAATAATTCGTCCACAATTTTTTCCATAGATTTATCGCCAGGATGCTTTTTGTTAGCATTCCAGGCAAATCTTAAAGCAAGAATGGTAGCATCCTTTTTAGATAATTTTGAAAGAACGTGAAACACCTGCTGGGATTGGCCTTCAATATTTTTGTATTTATGCAGTACCTGGGAGGTAATTACTTCATTTTTATACTTACTAAAAAAGTAAAGTGAGGTTGCAATTGATTTTTCAAGATATGGGTTGTCTGGAAATTCTCTTAACATCAAATAACTGTTGTAAATGGCATTTCCATAATCCCTTCTAATAATATATAATCTTGTCAATTCAAACCTTGAAATGTTTTTTACCTTTTCAAAATCCTCTGCTGGAAGAACAAATAAATTTTTATTTTCCTTACTGGCATCAGCAGTTAATCTTGAAATAGATTCCCTTCTTTTTGCAGTATTAGGATGTGTGCTTTTAGAATCATCATAATCTTCATCGGTTTTTATGCTGTTAATTTCTTCCAAAAAATAAGAATCAGGCAAAATAAAATCTTCTGTTTCCAAAAATGTTTTACTAAATACAACATCATCAATAGGAAGATAAGAATATTGCAAAACATCAAAAACACCATCTACCGCACTGGATGAATAGGGTGATTTTGCAAAAAATTCTGCAAAACCTTTTTTATCAGCTTCAGTTTCTAAATCTTTTGAATAATTACTTCTGGCCAGTATTTTATCATCCAGGCTTGTTCCTCTGTAAGTGTCCTTTCCCTTTAATATTCTTGAGGTTTCAACATAACTATTAATATTATGTTTATGAGTAAAGTGAATAATTTCATGGGATAGAATATAAGCAAGCTGAGCTTCATTTTCCAATTGCGCAATCAAGCCAAGAGTAACCATAATAATGCCGTTATTAGTGGCAAAAGCATTTACTGCAGTTGATTTTATTACATAAAACCGAAGTTGGCTTTTTAATTCAGCATGATCATTTAAAAGATTTGCTGCAACGTTGTCTACATATTTACTTACAGGATCATTGAATAATACTCTTCCACTTAACAATAGTTCGTCAAGGAGGTAATTGCTTTCAAGAAGAAATTTTTCTTTTGTTTTACGAACTGCTCTTTTATCTCCTTGCACCTCGGATTTATCATGATTGAATTTATCAACAGATAAAGTGGTGAAATCATGAGGAATGCTTCCCGATGATTTAATTGGTTTGTATTGAGTTAAATTTTGATCCTGGCTAAAGCATACAGATATTGCAAGAGTAAGGAATAGGGATAATAAATTCCTGAAAAACATCATGGGGAGTTAATTTAATTACAAATTAAATTAAAAATAATGATTTTATAACATCATTTAAAAAATATCTTGTTGCAAATAACAATAATAGCACTTTCCTTATAATCAGTGGTGGCAAAAAGATATTTGTCTCCTCCTTCAGTAATTCCTGTCTTTTTTAAAATATCACTTACTTTTTCTTTAAAGTTTCGTACTGCTATATTGGCCTTTTTATTTTTTAAAACAAATTCAATTTCCTTTTTTTTGTACTTGCAAACAGCCTCTATTAAAAATGTTCTTCCTGGGAAATCCTTTACCAGTGTTTCTGAAGTATATAAATGGCTGTTGGAATGAAGTTTAAATAAATTAAATTGCTGGGCAACCAATTTAAAAGCTCCCGCCTTCATTATGGCTGCATTTGGTTCATACAAATATTTAAGAGGTGGGGATAAGTTGATTTTTGCCTCTTTTTCTTGAGTTAATGTGAAATTAAAAATTTCCTGCTGATTTTCTTTAATATTTACAGCTTCAATTATAGGCTCTTTATTAAAATTTTTTTCTAAAAGATAAAGAACTTCCTTGCATTCATTTTGGTAGGACAATACAATCACCTTTTTAACTCCCGTTAATTCTGTAAGGGCAGAATTTATATCAAGTAGTGGTGCTGTTTTTATTAATAGGGATGGGGCAATTAAAAACATTGCAGGCAATAAATTTACAACATTGGGCTCGCAGTCCTTTAAATTAATTATTTTCTTATTCGATGATAAACGCCTTGAGGGATCAACATAAATAAAATCTGATTTTTGCTTGTAAATTTCAACAAATTCTTCGGCCTTATTATTATAAAAAGATGCATTGTCAACTTTTAGGCAATTATAATTATGCTTTACAATTCCTAATAATTCTTCATTAGGTTCTACTAGCACAATTTCCTTAAAAACTTTTGAAAAATAAAAAGAGTCAATACCAAAACCGGAAGAAAGATCTATTAGTTTTTTTCCTGAAATTAAAGAGGCCTTGTGTTTTGCAGTGGCTTCAGAGGAAGATTGTTCAATGGAAAGGCCAACTGGGAAAATAATGCCTTCTGTGTTTGCCCATAAAGGAATTTTCTTTTTTGCTTTTTGTCTTCCTTGAACTTGATTTAGTATTTCTTTTGCAAATGGATTTTTATCCTTAGCTAATTTCAAGGCTAAATTACTGATCTCATATTATTGATGTTCAGAAATAAGTTTTTGAATCTCGGGATCAAGTAAAGCTTGTAAATTCAAGGAAATCAAGGATTACGTAGCAATACATATTGAAGCAAATTAGCTCCCATTTGAAATGCTTTGGTGCGAACTTCTTCAGAATTATTATGTACCTCGGCATCTTCCCATCCATCACCAAGATCAGTTTCAAAAGTATAAAAACAAATTAGTTTTCCTTCATAAATTAAACCAAAGCCTTGTGGTGGGCTCTGATCATGTTCATGAATCTTAGGAAGTCCGTTTTTGAAAATGTATTTCTGGTGATATATAGGATGAGAAAAGGGCATTTCAACTAAATCAAGTTCTGGAAAAACTTTTTTTAATTGAGGGCGAATAAATTTATCCATCCCATAATTATCATCTATATGTAAAAATCCACCTGCCAGTAAATACTTTCGCAAATTTTCAGCTTCACTGTTGGTGAAAATCACGTTCCCATGACCGGTCATGTGAATAAAAGGATAATTAAAAATTTCCGGGCTTCCTACTTCAACAATCCCCTGCTCGGGATTTATGTTGGTGTTAAGATTTTTATTGCAAAATTTAATGAGATTAGGAACCGATGTTGGAAGATTCGCATACCAGTCACCACCACCTCCATATTTTAATACAGCTATTTGAAAAGCATATTTATTTTGAGCCAAAACCGGCTGAAAGACAACAACACAAAGTATAAAAAGTAGTTTTTTCATCTGTTTTAACATTTTTCGTTTACCAGGCTTACCGTATGGCAGGCAACAATAGCTGCAGTTTCAGTTCTTAAACGACTGTTTCCTAAACTTATTTGTTCAAAACCCGCTTGCATTGCCATCTTTATTTCCTCTTTTGTAAAATCACCTTCCGGGCCTATTAAAATTAATACTTCTCCCTTTGGTTTGCATAAATTACATAAATGTTTTTTCTCTGCTTCCCGGCAATGAGCTATAAATTTTTGTCCTTTAAAACTTTCAATTTCCTTAAGCAGTTGATTAAATGAAACAAGTTCATTAAGACTGGGATGATAAGCCTTTAATGACTGTTTTACTGCTGAAGTTACAATTTTATTTAATCTGTCAGTTTTTACACCTGCTCTTTCAGAGTTTTGACAGCTAATAAAACTTATGGTATCAATTCCTATTTCTGTGGCTTTTTCTAAAAACCATTCTGTTCTTACAGTATTTTTTGTTGGGGCTATTGCTATATGAAGTTTATAACTCCTTTTTTCATATTCTTCTTTTTTCTCAAGCACTTTCACCACTGTCCTTTTAGGATGGGCATCTGTTATTTCCGCAGTATACCAGCCTCCTCTTCCATCAATAAGCTCCACATGGTCTCCATTCTTAAGTCGGAGCACTTTTATGCCATGCTTTGATTCTTCTTCAGGTAAAATATAAGAATCGGAACTAATGTCTGGTGTATAAAACAGGTGCATTTTTTATTTTTTTCAAAAGTAAGAAATGCTTTTATAAAAACACAGAGAATAAAAAAGCCTGCTATTTATAAAAGCAGGCAATTTTATTAAAATTGTTTTTTATTGATCTTTTCACCATTTTTAAGTGGCCAGACTATCTACTCATCTTCACAAATTTCTTTTTATAAACACTTGTTCCATCAGTTATTTTCAAAATAAACAAACCCTCATCTAAACCTTGAAGTAGAATAGTATTTTGTCCTGAGCTTTCCATATTTCCTTTAGCAGCAAGTCTCCCTGTAATATCATAAATTTCATAATACGCCCTGTTGGATATGGCCACAAATTCTATTATTATCTGCTCATTGGCAGGGTTAGGATATAAAAGTAAATTGTCCTTGATTTTGTGGTGATTTTCAATTGATGTTCTTAACCCAAAATCTGTACCGCAAGGGGTTAAGTCCGCCACAAACATAGCCCTTATATCATCTATTCTTTGGTTCATTATAACAATACTTCCTCCCGAAGTACTATCATAATCCCTTCCGAATACAAAAGCAAGGTCATAGGACTGCATGCTGCCGCTTGCAAAAGTAAAGGGCCCTGTGGACATTAGGCCCCTTCTGTCAAATGGCACATTCTCTACAGTTATTTCAGACCATCCTGGGTATGGGACTCCGCCTGTTCCCCATCCTAAAGGATCAGAATTTCCTGGGAACATGTAGTTGCATTCAATGGTGTCGCTCCCCGAAGTAAAATAATTTGGGGTTCCGTCAGAAAACCTTCCTCTAAGATTGTTGTAGTAAGAAGCACTAGTATTGCCTCCTGTGGAGGAAGTATACATAAAATAAGACATGCCCAGACTTTCGTTGTCCGGTATTCCATCCCCAAATCCATAACCATTTAATGATTCGTTAGCTCCAATTCCAACTGCATTGTCTGTTCCATCAGCGTCCTGCAGGGGCCCTTTCAATATAACACAGGACTGGGCAGGAGGATTTAAGCCATAATGTGATGGACCACCTGTGCCATCTTCAGCAACTCCATTATAAGTATAAAAGCTGCCTCTTTGAACGTCACTCCCAACAAAGTCATCACTTGGAAAACCTATGTCCATATCAAGCCATGTTCCGAAATAGGTTGAATCATAGCTGTTGACAGAGCGATTAAAGATTTTGTAATTCAAAAAGATGGAATGATCCAAAGCAGAATCCTGGGCACAATTAAAAGCATAAGCCATTGCATGGACCTCTATCCCGAGTTTCGTTCCTCCTGTTTGATGAATATCCCTGTCATCGTTAAAAAGAAAAAATACTGCCTGGTCTCCCTTTATTGAAGGATAATCCCCCTGATAAGGGTCATAAGTTCCGTCCTGATCAAAATCAAAGAAAGGAGCCAAATAATAACTTTGCCCCAGAGAAACATTCCCGTGAGCAGGCCAGTCAATAAACACCTGGGGCATGATATAACCAGGATTAGAAAAATTAGCAATGTGGTTTGAAATCATGGTCCAGTCCACTTTCCAAACCCTGTTCCAATAGGCATCCTGTAAAGTAGAATAAGCACTCGTGTTCATAATTGGACCAGGAAAAAAATCATTTCCATAACCCCTATACCATTCCCCTGCAAAATGCAAAGCTCCATTGTTTAATCCTCCTATCCATAAATTTCCTGCAAAAACAGTGTGTTTTCCACTTCCCTTTGGAACTTCAAAGTTTGGACCACTAACCTGATCATAAAACATGGCTGAAGTGGAACTAAAACCTGCTTTAATATTATTAATATCGAGGGATTCGAAAGATTGGCTTTTTGTCTGTTGAAAGAAAACTCCCAAGAGTATTGCCGTGGAAAACGTAAATTGTAGAAATGCTTTCATAAGATTCAGGTTTTATTTAAAAATTAGAGATTGCTACTGCTGACTCCTGGTTACTTATCTTAATTACTCATTTTAAAAAATTTCTTTGTATAAGTATCCTTATTGTCGATTATTTTAATGATGTACATTCCATTTTCTATACCTTGTAAAGAGATAATATTTTGAGAAGCCGAATTAATAACTCCTTTAAAGGCAAGCCTTCCTGTCATATCATAAATCTCATAATGTACTTTTTGGTTTTGATTAAGAAAATCTATAGTTAAATATTCATTTGCAGGGTTAGGGTAAACCATTAAGGCGTCTTTTTTTATATTTTCTTTTTTTGAAACCCCGGTAAAGTTTCCTCCACAAGGAGTAGAGTCGGCAAAAAACATATTTCTAATGGCATCCGTTCTATCATTCATTACTTGAATACTTCCTCCATTTGTCCCTGTATAATCTCTTCCGAAAATAAGAGCCAGATCAAAAGTTTGCACACTTCCTGCAGCAATAGTAAATGGACCGGAAGATACCATTCCTCTTCTGTCATCAGGATAGTTCCCTTCTGTAATTTCAGACCAATCTGCCTGAGGTTGTCCACCTGTGCCCCAGCCTAATGGATCAGAAGTTCCAGGAAACATGTAATTACAATCAACACCACCATTACCACCATTGTGACCATTTCCTCCATAATTCATTTTAACGCCATCTTTCCAATTTCCTCTTAAATAATGATAATAATCATTAGCAACAGTAGGATCCTGAGTGGCTGGGAAACCACTACCAGAATTATTATGATAAAGAAATTTACTCATGCCCAGACTTTCATTATCAATTATTCCATCTCCAAATCCAAATCCATTTAATGATTCGCCCGGTCCTATACCAACTGCATTATCTGTTCCATCAGCATCCTGTAAAGGACCCTTTAAAATCACACATGCTTGTGCGGGAGGGTTTGCACCATATTGCATTGGGCCACCAGTTCCATCATAGGAAGTTCCATTATAAGTGTAATAGGAACCTCTTTGAACATCACAAGCTACATAATCGTCAAAAAGAAAACCTAAGTCCATATCTGTCCATGATCCTATATAAGTGGAATCATAACTATTACCTGAACGGTTAAAAATGCTATAATTCAAAAATACAGTATGATCTAAAGCGGAATCCCCTTGACAGTCAAAAGCATATGCCATAAGGTGAACTTCAATTCCAAGCTTTTTTCCTCCAGTTTCTGTATGAGCAGCTCTGTCATCATTAAATAGAATAAACAGTGCCTGGTCTCCTTTTATTAAAGGATAATCTCCTTGATAAGGATTGTATTGCCCATCCAGGTCAAAATCAAAAAATGGAGCTAAATAATAACTTTGACCTAAAGAAACATTCCCATGGGCAGGCCAGTCTATAAATACCTGAGGAATGGAATATGCCGGACTGGTAAAATTGTTTACATGATCATTGACCATTGCCCGGTCCACTTTCCATATTCTGTCCCATAAATTATCTTGGGATGAGGAATATGAAGCAGAGTTCATAATTGGTCCCGGGAAAAAGTCTTTGCCGCTACCACTAAACCTATCAGCTGCTAAATGTAAACTGTCATTGTTATCTAATCCTCCAATCCATAGATTTCCTGCAAAAATAGAATGTTTTCCACTGCCTTTTGGAACTTCAAATCTAGGTGAATTGATTTGATTCCAAAACATGTTTGAAGAGGAAGTAAAACCTGCATTGACATTATTAATATCAAGAGATTCCAAGGATTGGCTTTTTCCCTTGATAAAAAATATCCCAGAAAAAGCGACAAGAGTAATTATAAATTTCAATTGATTTTTCATAAACTTATAGATGTTAATTTATAGACAAATGAACTAAAACATCCTGCAAGATAATGTTTTAATAATATAAATCAATTTTTTTCAATGATTATTTTCCCTTTATAATTCAACAAACTGAACGCAAATATGAAAGCAGAAAAATTTGGTTTCAAGTATCATTAATTTCTAAAGTTCAGTTGAAACAGGGTTTTTGAAGAAGATTTGAAGTAATTTTAATCCCTTAAATTTAGTTACTACTTTTGTAATTCAAACAGGCCGAATTTTGATAGAAGAAAAAAAAAGATTTATCCGTAGTTTATATTTTCCTTTGTTTTTCGTAGCTCTTATGTGGCTGGTGAAAATTATTGAACAATTATCTGGTTTAAGTTTTACCTGGCTTGGAGTATTTCCAAGGGAGCCTCATGGTTTAAAAGGAATTTTATTTTCTCCATTTATTCATGGGGATTGGATGCATTTATTTAACAATTCATTTCCTATAATAATTTTAGGAGCAGTGCTTTTTTACTTTTACAGGCCCATTGCATACAAGGTTTTTTTTCTAATTTTTTTTATTGCCAATGTATGGCTTTGGGCTTTAGGCCGTCCTAGTTATCACATAGGCGCAAGCGGAATTGTATATGGTCTTGCTACATTTATTTTTTTTAGTGGTATTATTAGGTGGCATATTCCCTTGATGGTTCTTTCTCTTTTGGTAACTTTTTTATATGGAAGCCTTGTTTGGGGAGTTCTTCCTATTAGTTACAGAATATCCTTTGAAGGTCATTTAACAGGAAGCATAGCTGGTTTAATTTTAGCTTTTATATACAGAAGAGAAGGTCCTCAAAAGAAAAAATATGAATGGGAAGAAGAAAATGACCAGGATGATGATGTTCCTGATGATGAAAATGCTTATTGGAGAAAAGAATACCCTGATGATCAAAAGGTAGAAACCCCAAAAGAGGATAACTTTTCCAGCCCATCCATTAATTATGTTTATAAACCTAAAGAATAAGTATCCTCAAACACCCTTTTAATAATTCTTGCCTCAAAAATTTTATAAAAGAGTAATACTGTTTTAGTGGGATATAAGATGCATCCAATATTTTATCAATCAGAGAAATCTTTGCGCCCTTTGCGCCTTTGCATGATAAAAGTTTCACCCAAATCCCATTAAGCAGAGAATCCTTTGCGCTCTTTGCGCCTTTGCGTGATAAAAGTTTCAGCCAAACCCCATTAAGCAGAGAATCCTTTGCGCTCTTTGCACCTTTGCGTGATAAAAGTTTCACCTTTGCTTAAGGAACAAACTCAAAAGCCCCCAGATCAGGATTCCCGCTACGTATATTCCCATTTATATCAGATGACAAAACACCAGTTACATAAGCAGGAGATCCTTTTTCTATTGCAGGAGATCCAGCTTTAAGTGTAAAATCTCCTTCCAGGACATTTGTAAATAAAGGATCAGTGTTTTTATACAACATAGTACCTAAAAGTTCCTTTGAGGATTTAACCAAAGTATAATTAAAACCGTAATTAAAATCAACTCCCTGGCCTGCATCATCTACTAATATCTCATCCTCCAGGGTTCCATAAATAATACTGTTGTTAAAGTCAGCTTTATATAGTGGAGCTGCAAAAATTTGTTCATTCAGGTCTTTGTAATAATTAAGCACCATAACAGAAGGCGTTTTTCTGTTCCCTTGCCAGTAATTTGCAAAGGTGCAATGATTAAATTCATAATGCCCACCCATAGTAAGTTCTGCAGCATACATTCCACAATTTGTTATTAGGTTATTTCCGGCTTGTATCTTATAAAAACGGCTTAAAATTCCGCTTCTGGACATGTTTCTGATTATCGTGTTGTTCAGGATAAGCTGATTTCCCATGTTGGCTTCGAGAGTTTCGGCTTGTATGCCAATTAATCCGTTTTTTATAATGGCATAATTAATTTCATTGTCTATGCTTCCTTCATTCAACCATATTCTATCCCATTGTCCAGGTATTTCCCTGTAGTAAGGCTCCAGGCGGTCTCCCTGAAATACAACAGGAGCACCTTGTACACCATTAACTTTAATTGAACCTCCTTTATAAACCCACAATCCAGAATTATTATGAAAGTGAATCTGAGTACCCTGTTCAATAGTTAACTTGCATAGGGAATCAATAACAGCATAACCATAAATAACATGAGGTATATTATTGGTCCAAGT
>JALYPI010000241.1 GCA_030856445.1 Bacteroidota bacterium | reverse complement strand
AAATGATTTGAGAAAACAACGTTATATTTGCCATGAGAAAGAGGGTTAAGTTTTTTTGGTCACCTCAAAGGTAAACTTTGAGTTAAAAAACTCCTCTTTCTTATTTAATCGTTTAGGACGCTATTGAAAAAAAATCATTAAAACTCCTGATTTTACATTTTGTTTAAAATGTAATTGAGATTTGGAGGGCTTTTTTACTGCTTTTCAATATTTTAATTTCAACAGGAAAGAACCAAAGTTTATTCCGATTCAATTAATTTTTAAATTTCTTACAAATTCAGAACAAATTACAGCTGCTGCTGTAGAAATATTTAAGGATTCAGCATTTCCAAAAGAGGGTATAGTGATTTTTTTTGTAACCAAGGGAAGTAATTCAATTGAAATTCCCCTGGATTCATTGCCTAAAAGAATTATTCCTGAATTTTCTAATTTTTCCTGATAGATATTCTCTCCGTTTAATAAAGCACCATAAACAGGTATTTTTAAATTTTCAGATGCTTTTTTTAACACTTTGGAAAGATCCTGGTAATGAATCTTTATTCGGGCAAGAGAACCCATAGTTGCTTGTACTACCTTTGGATTAAAAGCATCAACTGAATTTTTAGAGCATATTATATGTTCAATTCCAAACCAGTCAGCTATTCTTATGATTGTACCAAAATTACCCGGGTCTTTAATTTCATCAAGCATTAAAGAAAGTCTACCATTTAAATCTGAAATATTAAAATCATAAATGGGCTTTTCTACCAGTAATAATACTTCATTTGGGGTTGAAAGTGCGCTTATTCTTTCCAGCTCCTTAGTGGATGCTTCAAAAACATTGTTTTTTAATTCTTTTCTTTCTGATAAAAGATAATTATTCTCATCAAGCCACGTTTTTTTGGCGTAAAGTGAATGTATTGTCAGAGAAGAATTTAAAATTTCAGGAACAATTTTATTTCCTTCAGCAATAAATAAATTATATTCATCTCTGAATTTTTTTATCTTAAGAGAGTTAATAAGTTTAATTTGATTTTTTGATAGCATCAACTATGTAGGTTGAAATTTGTAGATTTGCCAAAAATAATAAAAGGAATTGAACATAAAATTTAAACCTGCTCTAATATTAAATTGAAAGTCCAGAAGCTATTTATTTTCCTTTTTTCTATAATTATCACTTTTAACGCCTGCAATCCAACACGCAGAGTGCCGGAAAGTCAATACCTGCTTGTAAATAATACATTGAATATTGATAAGGCAGGCATTGACCGAGAAAAGATCAAACAGGTTATAAAGCAGAAACCAAACAGGAAAATTTTAGGCATTTTTAGATTTCATTTAACTTTATACAACTTTGTTGATCCTCAAAAAGCAAAAATTGCAAAAGAAGCTAAGATTCTTAAAAGAGAGGAGAAAAACAAAAGAAGAGCAAATAGAGGCAAAGCTCCGAAAAGTTTGGAATTTCAAACTCCAAGAGAGTGGTTAATGAATATTGGTGAAGCTCCCGTTCTGTTGGATACTAATCAAACCATGATTTCTTCTAAACAAATTCATTTGTCACTGCTAAAAAAGGGATATTTTAAAAATACAGTTACCGATACTACTGTTTTTTGGAAAAAAAAAGCTAAGGTAGTTTACAACATTTATGCAGGTACCCCATATAAATTGGAGCAGATAAGCTATTCAATCTCCGATCCCAAACTTGCTCAGTATGTAAAAGAGGATGCAAAACGAGCATCTTTATTTAAACCAGGAGAAAATTATGATGAAGAGATTATAATAAAAGAAAGGGAAAGAATAGTAAAAATGCTTCAAAACCGTGGTTATTTTTATTTTGTTAAAGAATTTATTCATTTCAAGATAGACACTGCAATTGGAAATAAAAAAGTTCACATTGACCTTGAAATTAAAAACAGGGAGGTTCAATCATCTGAAAGTGATTCTATTATAGAGTCAAAACACAAACAATATATGATTAATAATATATTTGTTTATACTGAATACAATCCAAGGGATCCCGATAAAGATTTAACTGATACTGTTTTATTTAACGATTTTCACTTTGTGTATAAAAATGAGCTTAAGTATAAGCCTAATATTATTACACAAAGAATTTTTATAAAATCAGGAGAATACTATCAGCTCAAAAATCTTGAGGAAACCTATAAAAAAATGGCGGATTTAAAATCTTTTAGATTTATTAATATTCAATTTAAAGATGAAAATACAGATCCAGATAACAGATTAATTAATTGTTATATAATGCTTTCACCTGTTGTAAAGCAATCTCTGAACTTTGAGACAGAAGGTACCAATCGCGGCATTAGCTTAGGTATAGCCGGAAGTATTGTTTATACTAATAATAATCCATTTAAAGGTGCAGAAAACATTGAGCTTAGGCTAAGAGGAGGACTTGAGAATCAGCAAACAAGTCAGGATGCATTAGATGGATTAACTCAAAACTTAATACTGTTTAATACGAAAGAATTTGGTCCTGAAATTACCTTGAACATGCCTAAATTCTTATTGCCGATAAAACCCGAGAGGTTTTCCAAATATTTTACTCCTAAAACCACTATGACTGCTTCTTATAACTACCAGGATAGGCCTGACCTTACAAGAAGGATCATTAATTACTCCTTTGGATATATGTGGAAAGAATCATTGACAAAAACTCATTTTGTTTATCCAGCTGATATTAATATTGTGAATATTAATCCCAAAGCATCACTTTCTGATTTTTTTGACAAATTAAATAATCCATTTATAGAAAGAAGTTTTACTCCTCATGCAACTATAGGTTCACGTTATACATTTATTTATAATAATCAGGTTCAAAAGCAAAAAGGGAGTTTTATATTTTTCAGGGGAGCTGCCGAGGGAGCAGGAAATTTATTGCGATTAGGTTATAAACTTGCCAATGCTGATACTAATGATTTTGGTGGATATGAAATTATCCCAGGTACACCATTTGCTCAATATGTTAAACTTGATGCCGATTTCAGATATTATAAAATAATTAATCAAAAGAATAATTTTGTAATAAGAACAGCTGTAGGGGTAGGTAAACCATTAAAGAATTTAAATGTACTCCCTTTGGAAAAAAGTTATTTTGGCGGAGGTTCTAATAGCATAAGAGCTTGGGCTGCTCGCTCCCTTGGGCCGGGGTCATTTATTGATACCACTAGTTTTAATACATTACGTATCGGTGATATTAGTCTTGAAACCAATTTTGAATACCGTTTCGATATTTATAGATTTTTTGAAGGAGCATTTTTTGTTGATGCTGGAAATATATGGCTATTTAATGAGGATCCTGCAAGGCCAGGAGGTAATTTTGAATTCAATCAGTTTATAGATCAATTAGCAATAGGTACTGGTATGGGGCTTAGATTGGATTTTTCATTTTTTGTTTTTCGACTTGATCTTGGTCTCAAGGTTAGAGATCCAATGATAGTTGGACAGGATAAATGGGTTATAATGCACGTTTTTGATACACAGTGGAAGCAGGATAATTTGTCGTATATCGGGCGAAAACGGTATTTTACCAATCTGAATTTTGGTATTGGATATCCATTTTAATGTCCTTTTTTAATTAGAAAATATAATATACGTAAAAATCATTACAATTATAGCTATTTTAAATATCATTTATTTTTTAGCTTTGCACCTCTAAAATTTTAACAGATGGATAAAAATAAAATAGCTGAGTTATTGGGAGGAGATGCAGATAGTCTCCTTAATCATACTTGTAAAACGATTTCAAAAGATTTAATAATGGTTCCTGGTAATGATTTTATAGACAGATCATTTAAGGATACAAACAGAAGTCCACAGG
>JALYPI010000240.1 GCA_030856445.1 Bacteroidota bacterium | reverse complement strand
CTGTATATCCTTCTTCTTAACAAGCATCCATGCATTTTCACCTCTTGATGGAATTCTGATAAGAGAAAATTGCCCTGTTAATTTTTTTCCTTCCAGATAAAAAGAAATATGTCCTTTATCTAATCCCTTTATTAAGAGCTTTTCATTTTGAGATTTAGTTAAACCTTTTTTAACATAATATGTACCTTCATCCCAAATTATAACTTCTCCCGCTCCGTAGTTTCCCTCTGGAATTATTCCTTCAAACTCCTTATAATCAAAAGGATGATCCTCAACCATTATTGCAAGCCTTCTTTCCTCTGGATTTAAGGAAGGGCCTTTAGGAATAGCCCAGCTTTTGAGTACTTTCTCCATTTCCAGGCGCAAGTCATAATGTAGATTAGTAGCAGCGTGTTTGTGTATGACAAAAATTAAGTGTCCTTTTACGTTTTTTCTCCTTCTTCCTTGGGGCTCTTTTGTATGGTTGAATTTTCTTTTCTCTCTGTATTTTTCCAGTTTCATTTTTTTGTTTTCTTTTGTTGGGTTTTCCCTTCTTTTCTTTTTTTCAAACTTGCTTTAAGCATATTCATAAGTTCTGAGGAGTCGGTGGGTTTGGGTTGCTTTGCTTTTGAAGTTCTCAGAGGTTTTCCTTTTGCTTTTTTTTCAATAATATTCATTAAAGCTTCAGTATATTCATCTTGATACTTTTCGGGTTTAAATTCTGATGTAGATTGATCAATTAAGGCTAAGGCCATTTCCAGTTCTTTTCCTTTACTTAGTTTAGCTTGAGGTAAATTTAATTGATCTGGATTTCTTATTTCATCTGTAAACCTGATTTGATTCAGAACAACTACATTTCCATAAGGTTTTACAACACCTATATGCTGCTTGTTTCGAAAAACAAAAATTGCAATGCCTACTTTTTTTGATTCCTTTAGCGCCTCCCTTAATAAAGCATAAGGCCTTTGAGCTGTTTTGTCCGGTTCCAGATAATAGGGTTTTTCATAAAGTACAGAATCTATTTCAGACTCATCAACAAAGTCTACTATTTCTATTGTTTTTGTTTTTTCAGGACTTGCCTTTTCAAAATCTTCATTTTCAACTATTACATACCTCTCATCCCATTTATATCCTTTTACAATATCCTGATAAGGTACTTCCTTATCAGAGCCTGTTGAAATTCTTGCATATCTTATGGGAGAGAGATCGTTTTTATCCAACATGTCAAAATCCAGTTTAACTCTTTCTGTTGCACTATAAACTTTAACAGGAATATTTACCAATCCAAAACTTATAGCACCTGACCAAATTGCTCGCATAATTTTTCCTTGATAAAAAACAATAATAAAGCCATTAACTTTAAATCTGAATGCTACCTGAGTTTTAGTATTGTTGAGTTTTTTTATTCCAAGAAAGGATTAGTTTTCCATTTTTAGGATATCCCGTCTAAATAAAACAAAACTCATATTCATATCTTTATTTCAGGCATTGAATTTGGGAGGATATTATATAAAACAAAAATCATGAGCAATACTAAATCAACTACCGAAAAAAAGCTTCCACCCAATGAAACAAGATATAATGATTTAATTGGTGTTGTTTCAGTTAATTTGAATAACCATGAAGATTTTAATGATTTCGCTTCAGAACTGGCACATTATAATCCTAAAAGATTTAAGGCTGTGGCATTGAAGTTTTTCATTGAAAAAAATGCCATTATAACCCTTTATGCAGTAGATGTGGAAAGAAAAAGCAGAAACACTGAAAATCAGAAATTGCCAGTACATAAATTTAAATTTGAAATGAGCCTGGAGAATTTTTTTTCAAAAGTAAAACGCTTCAATTTTACACTTACTGCAGGAAATTATGACATTGAAACGATGGAAGTAGTAAATAAATAAATAAAAGGACTGTGCTTTGATTTTAGTATCTAATAAGGCAAAAAATCAAAGAATTTTAAAAAACTACTGTTAAACAAACAATTTACAACAATTTCTTTTCAAAAAGGTTAAATTATTCCTCCATATCTTGATAAATTTGTGGTACTAATTCTGCATTTTCAGTAGGAGAAATACCATGTCCGAATTTAATAGCGTATTGTCTTGTAAATTCAGCTCCCAAAAATAAAATCATGCATACATAAGATACCCAAAGTAATATTAATACTATAGATCCCGCTCCCCCATATACAGATACAGGGTCAGCCTGACTAAAATAAATACCTATTAAATATTTGCCTATTTCAAATAATACAGCCGTTACAATTGCTCCTACCCATACTGATTTCCATTTGATTTTTGCATCAGGTAAAATTTTAAACATCAGGGCAAACAAAACACTTATCACTCCTAGAGAAACTATGAAACTGATTATATTAACAATAACATATAAAAAATCAGGAAATTTTTGTTGAAACCAGCTTCCTAGAAAAGCAAGCAAGGAGGTTAGTACCAAGGAAATAAGCATTAAAAAGCCTATTGCCAAAATAAGACCAAATGAAAACAAACGGTCTTTCAGGTATTTTAAAAATGCCTTTTCAGGCTTTGGTCTTACTCCCCATATTCTATTCAAAGACTTCTGCAATTGAAAGAAAACGGTTGTAGCACCAAAAAGAAGAACTCCAATTCCTATGACTGTCGCTAAAAGTGTAGCTTCAGTTTGTGCAGCTTGAGCAATCATTTGTTCAATGTTCTGGGCAGCTCCCTTACCCATCATTTTTGCTATTTCTTCTGAAATTTTGCCCTGTACTGCTTTCTCTCCAAAAGCATAGCCAGCAACAGATACTATTATAACAAGAAGGGCTGGAAGTGAGAAAATAGCATAAAATGCAATAATGGCACTTTGCCTGAATGGATCAGCATCATTCCACCTAATAAAAGTGCTTTTTATTACATCCCATATATCTATAAAAATATTACCTGTTTTTGTGGCCATTTATATTTTTTTTAAGAAATATATAAACCAAAATTTATGCCCCAAAGAACTTATTTTATGATTGCTTCTATTTCAAACTTATAATTCTTTCATTAAAATAGTATATAGTTCAACCATAGCTTTGATATCTTTCTTATGTACTTTTTCATCGGGAGAATGAACATTATCCTCAGGAGCACCTATAAAGCACCAGTCAATAGGGTAGGAGGAGCCCTGTAGAGCATTTCCATCGCTTCCCCCAGCGTCTTCCACCTCAATTTGAAACTCAACCGAGGACTTTTCTGCAATACTAATTATCTTGTTTATATATGATCTGCGGGGAATCCCAGAATCACGAATAGAAATTGCAACTCCTTTGCCATGCAACACTCCAGGGGTAACCCAGGTTATATCAGAAATTAAGGCCTGTTTTACTTTGTATTGTTCATAAATGAAACGGGATAAAAATTCAACACTGCCACCTCCATGTTCTTCATAAGTTGAAAAAACAATTATTCCATTTTCTAATGTTTCTGCAACTTTTAATGCACTCCAAACTCCAAGTCTGTTATCAAGATAGCAGGATTGAACATATTCTTCATCTTCTCTGAAATCTGGTTTGTAGGTTAATATTGTTCCTCGTTCTATTTCCCGGTTAAATTCATAACTCAGGGTTTTGTTTTCCTTATCAACCTTGAGTAAACAGTTTATTTCCCCGTGCTTATCACTGCCAACGAGTTCATAATTGTCCTTTGTTTTAGGCCCACCAATTTTCACTATCTCTTTACCATATCTTACATTAAAACCAATTGAATCGATATGAGCATAAATGGCTGTTGTGGGTTTACCGAATACTAAAACAATGCAATCCTGAAAATGCTCACCATGAAAAATTTCAGGTTGCACTTTCCAGTTGTTTTTTTGATTCTTAACATAATCAAGAAGAAATTCAGTCATTGCTGCTTCGTCACCAGAAGCAGCCCTTATTGCACAAAGCTCTTTTAATAAATTCATATTTTTTTTATTTAAAACCTGACTAATTTAAAAACAGGCATTGGATGGTTACTTTTAAATTTTATATAATAAATACCATGATTAAATTCAGAAAAAGAAAGTGTAATTGAACTTTCATTAATTATATACTTTGAACTAATTTGTCTTCCATTTGAATCAAATATTTCCATACACGCCTCTAGTTGAAAAGGAAAAGTAATAACAGCATCCGATAGGCCTTTGGCAAATCCATCTGAATTCAATAATTTAATATCATAAGAATTTATAGTCTTTTTTTTAATATCGGTGGAATTACAATTGTATAAGCCCCTTTCCCCTAAATATTGACAAATTAAATTAGCATTAGCACCTTGGGTTAAAAGAGTATCAGCTTGTAAAAACAAAAATGCAGCATCAGTCATTTTCATGTTTGAACTGTAGCTATAAGCAGATTGTAAAAGTATTTGGTCTGTGAGTTCTCTGCCAATAGCAATGTTTAATTGCATTAATGTAGAGGACCATATTTCTCCATTTAGATGATAGGAACTTGTCAAATCTATTGGATATAACTTTAAAGAGGCTGCATTTCGGCCACTCCAGAAGGAATTGTGACCATCCCATGAAAAAACTTTATGCCAGTCAAAAGGGTTTATTGCTTTAGAATAAGAAACAGCCAAATAATCACCAATGGCCTCATCAAGAGCTTGTCTTTCCCCTCCGCTATTGGTGTTTGGGGCAGCACTATGCATAATGGCATGCCCATATTCATGAATGATTACATGTGCATCTTCAGCATCATCAACTCCCCCTTCACCAAAATTTAATCTGGGAGTGGTGAAAAAGGATGAAAAATTAGATTGATCAGAGCCATTTAAAGCATGCGCATCAATGTGAATTTGATAATTAACAAGATTAATAAAACCAAGAGACTGCAAATACTTTTGATATTCATTAATATGATAAAATGCATTTACATCTTCAAACTCATTTTGTGAACGTGTATAAATAAATTCTGGAATTGTACTGGTTGCAGGAGTTGTAACTGGAGCTGAATGTTCTGTTATTTTTGCCCAGGGACTTTCTAATAAGAAGGTATTGTTTTCAAATTTTACACTCAAATCCACATGAGAAATTTCAGCAATTAATTCTGGAACATCACTATTGTTTGCATCCTCATAAGGAGCTCCATATGTTTTGCCTGAAGAAATAAGGGGGTTAGGAAGAAATACACCAGCAGTTATAATTGAATCAGCACCTCTGTTATGATAGTACATATTAAGATCTTTTGTATAAAGAGTTTTTCCGTTTTTATCAATAATGCTTTCTGTTACATTACCATTGTCATCAGCTAGCTGTAACTTTAATGCAGGAGTAAAACCATGAGCTGTTGGAAAATATACTTTATTCACTTTATATTCAATTGTGTTTTTTGATGTTAAAATGCTATCCAATTTAGATGTTGCTGGGAAAAGTGCTGCATGAGTACTGTGAAAAAGAAAAGAATTATCGAAAACGGATAATATTCTCCCTGTTTTACTAATATTGATTTTTATTTTTGAACTGTAAATCGGGATTCCATTATATTCTTGAAAATATGTAAAATGCCAAGCTAAAGGACTCTCTACTTTGCTTTCAAAGTTTATATCTGTTTCATTAGTATATAAATAGGGGTTTTTATTTATAAGATAAGCTTTAACATCCTCTGAATGAAAAGATTCAATAGATTCATTATATAAATTTAGTTTAACATTCTTTGTATCAATACTATTTTCAGAAATAGTATAATTGTTCTTTTGGCCCAAAGAAGGAAAATAGAAAACTATTAAAACACATGTAAAAAACGCTGTTTTCATTTTTTGAGTAAATAATTAAATACAAATTTACATTTTCAAAACAAAAGGGATGTAAAAAGTGATATTTAAATTATTCAAATCAATTAATTATCCTTTAAGTTAATGCAGGAATCACAGTACTATTTTAAATAAAAAAATGATTTTAAATTAGTTAAATGGCTCATAATTAATATCTGAAAAAAAAGCAAAAAAAAAAACAGGAAGTTTTAACGAAAGTATATTCGTTTTTTATCAGGTTTTAATGAAATATAAATTACCTTTAGCAAGGATATTAAAATAAAAAAAAGTTTACCGAGTAAGTTTAGATCTCATTGTTTTATATATAATATTTTTAATAAAATAGATTATCATAAAACAATATTATTTATGAAAACACTCTAAATGGTTGATTTTCCATACAAGTAAAAGATTTTTAAAAATCAATACATTTTAAACTTTTTTTTAAACTTTTTTAGTTAAATATTTGCTTAACAATTTTTACTCAGAAATATCACTTTGAATTTTAATTGTACCCTAAATGCCTCTTTAAGGAAAAAAATATTTGTGTATCAGTATGGAAGAAAAAACATGTGAAAAAATTTGGAATAATTGCCTGAGTATAATTAAAGACAATGTAAATTTACAAAGTTATAAGACCTGGTTTGAACCAATTAAACCTGTTAAGTTAGCAAGCAAAGTTCTTACTATTCAAGTTCCCAGTCAATTTTTTTATGAATGGCTTGAAGAACATTACATTACTTTATTAAAAAAGACAATTAAAAAGGAATTGGGCACAGAGGGGCGTCTTGAATATAGTATTGTTATGGAAAATTCCTTTAATAATACAAAGCCACATACTGTTGTTTTCCCAACTTCTAATAATAAGTCAATAAAGAATCCATCCGTATCCATGCCTTTAGATATTGGGAACAGTACTATTAGGAATCCATTTATTATTCCAGGGCTAAAAAAAATCAATGTAGAGTCACAGCTCAATGTGAATTATTCTTTTGATAATTTTATTGAAGGAGATTGCAATCGTCTTGCTCGCTCTGCTGGATTTGCTGTGGCAAATAAACCAGGAGGTACTTCATTTAACCCTTTACTTATATATGGTTCAGTAGGATTAGGTAAAACTCATCTTGCTCATGCAATTGGGCTTCAAATAAAAAACAACTTTCCAAATAAAACTGTTCTTTACGTATCATCTGAGAAATTCACCCATCAGTTTATTGATGCAGTAAGAAACAATTCTCAAAATGATTTTGTACACTTTTATCAGATGATTGATGTACTTATAATTGATGATGTTCAATTTTTTGCTGGAAAAGAAAAAACTCAAGATGTGTTCTTTCATATCTTTAACCATTTGCATCAATCTGGAAAACAACTTGTACTTACCTCAGATAAACCTCCTGTGGAAATGCAAGGACTAGAGCAGCGTTTATTGTCAAGGTTTAAATGGGGTTTATCTGCTGATCTTCAAGCTCCGGAACTTGAAACAAGAATTGCCATTCTGGAGAAAAAAATGTATGCTGACGGAATTGTTCTCCCTAAAGATGTGGTTGAATATTTGGCATATAACATTACAACCAATATTCGTGAACTCGAAGGAGCTTTGATTTCTCTTATTGCTCAATCATCAATGAACAAAAAAGCAATTACAATTGAACTTGCTAAACAGATGATTGACAAGTTTGTTAAAAATACTGTAAGAGAGGTTTCCATTGATTATATACAAAAAGTTGTGTGTGATTACTTTAACCTTCCTCTTGAATTAATGAAATCCAAAACAAGAAAAAGAGAAGTTGTTCAGGCAAGGCAAATCGCCATGTTCTTTTCTAAATGTATGACAAAGTCTTCACTTGCAACAATCGGAATGCATTGTGGTGGAAAAGACCATGCTACTGTTCTTCACGCGTGTAAAACAGTAAATAATTTGATGGAAACTGACAAAAGGTTTAAAATTTATGTTGATGAACTTGAAAAGAAAATCAACTTGCAATAAATAATGTTTTATTAATGACTTTAAAAGGAATTAGCTTGTATAGTTAATTCCTTTTATTTTTTGTAATAATATTTAATAATTATGACAAAGATTTTAATGGTATGTTTGGGTAATATTTGTCGTTCCCCACTTGCAGAGGCAATATTATCAGATAAATTAAAAAAGAATGGCTTAAATGATATAAAAGTTGATTCTGCAGGTACATCTGCTTATCATATTGGAGAACAACCTGATTTGCGCACTGCTGAAAATGCTCGAAAACATGGACTGGAAATTTCCCATCTTGTTGGAAGGCAATTTACTGTTAAGGATTTTGATCGTTTTGATAAAATTTATGTAATGGATAATTCAAATTATAATAATGTAATTGAATTAGCCAGTAATGAAAAAGAAGTTGATAAAGTAGAAATGATTTTAAATATTTTGCATCCTGGTTTAAATATGCCTGTTCCTGATCCTTATTTTGGTGGTGAAACTGGTTTTGAAAATGTTTATAATCTCTTGGATGAGGCATGTGAGAGGATCATTTTAAATATTCAAAAAAACAGTTTGTAATTATGGAAAAAGGTAAAATTTATTTAATACCTACTACTTTAGGGGAAAATGCACAAATTGAATATTCCATCCCCACTTTTGTTTCTGAAATTGTAAACACCATTGAATACTATATAGTAGAGAATGAGAAAACAGCTAGGCATTATCTTAAAAAATTAAAGATCCAAAAGCCATTGCAGGAGTTACAACTTTTTCCATTAAATAAATTTACTCCCCTTGAAGATATTCCCACTTATTTAAAACCAGCTTTGGAAGGTAAAAATATGGGGTTAATATCAGAGGCAGGATGTCCCGGAATAGCTGACCCGGGAGCAGATATAGTTAAACTAGCACATGAACAGGGCATTAAAGTTATTCCACTTATAGGTCCATCTTCAATTTTGCTGGCCTTAATAGCATCTGGTTTAAATGGACAAAATTTTGCCTTTCATGGCTATTTGCCTATTGAAGCCAGAGAAAGAGTGAAAAAAATCAAGGAATTAGAAAGTAATTCACGCCAGAATAATCAAACACAAATATTTATCGAAACACCTTATCGAAATGATAAGCTTTTTGCTGATTTAATTGCTTCATGTAATAATGAAACTTTGCTTTGTCTTGCTACAGATATTACTTTAAGAACAGAACAAATTTCAACACACCCTGTAAGTTATTGGAAAAAAAAGAAACCGGTTTTAAATAAGCGCCCTGCTGTTTTTCTTCTGCATTTAGGTTTTTAATCAATAGCGTCCTAAACGATTAAATAAGAAAGAGGAGTTTTTTAACTCAAAGTTTACCTTTGAGGTGACCAAAAAAACTTAACCCTCTTTCTCATGGCAAATATAACGTTGTTTTCTCAAATCATTT
>JALYPI010000237.1 GCA_030856445.1 Bacteroidota bacterium | reverse complement strand
CTTTAATATAGCTAGTTATATCCTTCATAGTTTTAGGTTTCCATTTATCGCCACTATTTCCAGGCCATTTATGAAATTTTGTCTTAACAATTCTATAATCCCACTTTTCTTTTCGCTTTTTTATATTTTCTTTATTATTTCTTTTCAAGTTACCAAAGAATTTTTACCCCTTTCAGAAGTCATAGTTAATGTTTCCGGATTCGTTGGGGGGAATGTTTTATTTTTCTTCCTTTCATTTACCTATTTTCTCTCTACCAACAAAGACCTTTTTAAACTTTTTGGAATTGGAACCGAAGAAGATTTTTTTCCTGGAAAACCTAAATTCAAACCTGTAGTTGATGTTTTCCATAAAAATGAAAAATGGACCAGGAGTTTAAACAAGGGCAATGAATGGTATATTGAGACCTATTTTTCAAGTCCTACCAAGGTTCAGCTTTGCCGTGATTGCAATCATTATGACAGAGAAATGCTTAACAGTGTTTTTCAACAAAATCATTTAAATGCAGCATTTTTCGAAATAATTGCAATTGCTTCTTTATTGTTTCTTGGCTTATTCAGGGAAATTAATGCTTTTATGATTCCCGCTGGCGCTACTGTGTTTTTATTGTTTACTATGTTTATAATGTTAACAAGCGCTCTTTATTCCTGGTTAAAAGGATGGTCTTTACCCGTTTTTATACTACTTCTGTTTTTCTTTAATTACCTCTCAGGCCAAAAGTCTTTTAATTATGAAAATCAGGTTTACGGGCTTGATTATTCTTCAAAAGCCATCTATAGTAATGAAGAGTTAAAAAAACACGCCTATGATTTTGTTCAAAATAAATTAGATTTTAAAGGCACTATTGATATTTTAAATAAATGGAAAATAGCTTTGGTAAATAATGAGAATTATACTGACAAATCAAAAAAGCCAAAATTAGTGATTATTTCCTGTAGCGGAGGAGGCTTAAGAGCTTCTTTATGGACCCTGTATGCTATGCAATATACAGACAGTATACTAAATGGAGACTTATTTAAACATACTCAGTTTATAACAGGATCATCAGGAGGATTGATAGGGGCAGCATACATGAGAGAGATTTACCTTCAAAGTCTTACCGATTCCACTATAAATATTTATGACCATAAATACAGGGAAAAAATCTCAACTGATTTGCTAAATCCTATTGCCTTTTCAATAGTGGTTAATGATATGTTTTTACGATTGCAAAAATTTAATGATGGGCCTTACACATATACTAAAGAAAGAGGATATGCTTTTGAAAGACAACTAAATATTAATACTGATAATTTCTTGAATAAACGGCTCATAGATTATGTTCAGCCTGAAAAAGATGCATTAATACCTATGCTTGTTTTTACTCCAACTATTATAAATGAAGGCAGAAGGTTAATTGTTTCTTCTCAGCCTGTTTCTTATCTAACAAATAATAATACTCAAAAAAATGTATTTAACGAGCCATTGCCCGAGGCAGTGGAATATATTCGCTTTTTTAAACATCAGGATGCCTATAATACTAAATTTACCAGTGCATTAAGAATGAATGCAACCTTCCCATATGTATTGCCTGTAACTTCCCTTCCAAGTATTCCTTCTATTGAAATTATGGATGGAGGAATAAGGGATAATTATGGTCTGAAAACAACTTTAAATTATCTTTATACTTTCCGTAACTGGATTAGTACAAATACTAGTGGGGTTGTTATAATTCAAACAAGAGATAAATTTAAAGAATGGAAAATGGAAGACAAACCTCTTGCTACTACTATTCAGAGTTTATCTGCACCACTGGGAAATTTTTACGGCAATTTTGATAAGATTCAAAATTTCAACCATGATGAATTAATTCAGTATGCCAGTTCATGGTTTGATGGAGAAATAGACGTAATAGATTTCCACTTGAATGACAAGGATGAAAATATTTCTTTAAGCTGGCATTTAACAACGAAAGAAAAACGAGCAGTTCTGGAATCAATAAAACAACCAGAAAACCAGAGAGCAGTAAAAAAGATACAGGAACTTTTAAAATAAGAATTCTGTTAACATTAATACTTTATTAGCTGCAACAGTTGCTCTTCAAACCTTTTCTTTGGAAGAAATTCTTGTTCCAGTTCACTTATAAAAGGAACAGGAGTATCAATACTGGCTGATCGCATTACTGGTGCATCAAGGCTTTTAAAACATTGCTCATTAATAATTGAAGCAATCTCTCCTCCTATTCCTCCGGTAAGAGTATCTTCATGTAACACTATTACTTTACCTGTTTTAGTGGCAGAACCAATTATTGCTTCCATATCCAGGGGAAGCAAAGTCCTTAAATCTAAAAGGTCAGCGGATATTTCAGGATGCTTCTCAAGTACTTCAAGTGCCCAATGCACTCCCATGCCATAAGTAATTATTGAAACCTGGTTTCCTTGTTTTAATAATTTAGCTTTACCAATTTCTATTGTAAAATAATCATCCGGAACTTCTTCAGAAATGCTTCTGTAAAGTGCTTTGTGTTCAAAATACATAACAGGATTTGGATCCTCAATTGATGCAGCTAACAATCCTTTTGCATCAATTGGAAATGCCGGATAAACTACTTTTAACCCTGGAGTATGGAAAAACCATGCTTCATTTGATTGTGAATGAAAAGGGCCTGCAGCAACTCCTGCACCCGTTGGCATCCTTACAACTACATCTGCATTTTGACCCCATCTCCAGTGAATTTTTGCCAGGTTATTTATTATTTGAGTAAACCCTTCAGTTACAAAGTCTGCAAATTGCATTTCCACCATAGCTTTATACCCTTTAATTGATAAGCCAAGGGCAGTTCCAACAATTGCAGCCTCACATAAAGGTGTATTTCTTACTCTTTCTTTTCCAAATTCATTAACAAAACCATCAGTAATTTTAAATACTCCGCCATAATCAGCAATATCCTGACCCATTAAAACTAAATTAGGGTATTCCTGCATACTTTGTCTGAGCCCGTCTGAAATAGCGTCAATTAATCTTTTTTTGGACTTATTTTGAGTTTTGGGATTAATTACAACTTGTTTGTGTTCTTTATATAAATCTTTAAATTCCCTTTCAAGTGAGGGTTTAATTTTTTCCTCATTAAATGCCAGATCAAGGCCTTGGTTGATTTCTTCTTTAAAATCAGCCCTGAACGTTTTTATCATTTCTTCAGTTAAAACTCCCTCTTCAAGTAAAAAAAGTTCAAAATTGGATAGTGGATCTTTTTTGCCCCACACTTCAAAAAGTTCTCCAGGAACATATTTAGTCCCTGATGCTTCTTCATGCCCTCTCATTCGGAAAGTTATGCATTCCAACAAAATCGGTCTTGGATTTTGACGTAAATCTTCAGCAATTGTTTTTACTGTGTCATAAACTTCCAGCACATTGTTTCCATCAACCTGAACACCTTGCATTCCATAACCAATTGCTTTATCAATAAACTGCTTACAACGAAATTGTTCATTAGAGGGAGTAGATAAACCATAACCATTGTTTTCAATAATAAAGATTACTGGCAAATTCCAAACCGAAGCTACATTTATTGCTTCATGAAAATCACCTTCACTTGCCCCACCATCTCCGGAATAAACTATAGTAACTTTATTTTCTTTATTTAATAATGTACCTAAACTAATTCCATCTGCAACTCCAAGCTGTGGCCCAAGATGAGAAATCATACCAACTATATGATATTCATTTGTTCCAAAATGAAATGATCTGTCACGCCCTTTGGTAAACCCACTCATTTTTCCTTGAAACTGAGCAAACAATCTATTCAAAGGAATATTACGGGAAGTGAAAACTCCCAGATTCCTGTGCATGGGTAGAATATATTCATCTTTATCAACAGCCAAAGTAGAACCCACTGAAATAGCTTCTTGTCCTATACCTGAAAACCATTTAGAAATTTTGCCTTGTCTAAGTAACAAAAGCATTTTTTCTTCAATCATTCTGGGCTTAAGCAAGTTTTTATATAATTCAATTAGAATGTCGTCTGTATGTCGTTTTTTTCTTTGGAAAACAACCGGTGTTTCTAGGGTGATCATTTAATATTATTTAGTTTTAAGCATCAAAAATAATTAAAAAACAGGTACTTTTGTATAAAATCAGATAAATTCATGAACTTCGAATTTCTTATACTTATTATAATTTTTGTAGCAGCTTTGTTTTTTTTATTTAAAAAGTTCTACCTTCTATTTAAAGGTTCAAAAGGATGTTCAGATTGCACTGACAGTAAAAAAAATAACTAAAAGCGGATATTTCATATTTTTTTCATAGTTTTGCCCTTAATTAAACTAAAAACTAAACTTAATAATTAAAAAATTATGAAAAAATTCAAAAATTTAGTAGCCGTATTTGCTTTAGCTACCGGCTTAATGTTCGCTACATCTTGTAAAGATGAGTGTAAAGATGTAGATTGTGGTGCTAACGGAACTTGCGTTGAAGGTGTTTGCGATTGTAATGATGGATACGAAGGAGATAATTGTGAAGCAGCAATGAATGCAAAATTTGTTGGAACATATAATGTTACTGACCCTTGTACAGCTCTTGGTTATTCTCAAACAGTAACTGCTGGTAGCACTCCAACAGAAATTACTTTTTCTAATCTTGGGAATTTTGGTACTCCTGCTGTTGTTAAAGCAACTGTTTCTGGAACTTCTATTTCAGCAACTAATTATGTTGATGCAGCTGGAAGAAAATTCACTGTTACAGGTTCATATGCTAACAATGCAATTACTTTAACTTACACTGTAACATACACTGACAATTCAAATGAAACTTGTGCTAATGTTACTATGACTAAGTAATATTAATTATAACTTTAGTAAAAAAAGCTGCCTCCTTATGAGGCAGCTTTTTTTATTTTACAACCACTTGCTTTAGAAACTTAAAGGAAGGATTAGACTTTAAAAAAACCTATGTATTACATAAGTAAATAGAGAAGTTGATCAAAGAGTTTGATTTATGAAAAACAAATGACTAAAAAAACAAGAAGATCTTAAGTATAAACTAAACAAAACTAAAGATAAAAATCACCTCAATTTTGTTTTATCTACTCATTTGATTTGAGTATATATTAAATCCAATCATTTTTATTTCCTACCTGATCCCACCGCTTTTAAATATAATAAGAACAAAAGCAACTTCAGCAGTAATTACAATCTTAATAAAAAGACATTAGTTCATTTATTATATAGCAATTTCTTACAATTACTCGCATCTTAAAGATAGTCTATTATTTCTATCAGTTCGTTCGTCTGTTTTTTACAATTCCCGCTGACGGTTTGCGGCTTGGCGAAGGTGGCGATTTTTTACTACAAATGTTGATGTGTAGAACAAATGTTTGATTAACCACAAATGTATCTGCGGAGCACTGAACCGCCACTTTTGCCAAAGCGCTGTTTGGTTGTGTTTCTTTCTGTCGTTCTGTTTGTCATTCGTTGTTTTTATAAGGTTCTTAAAATCTTTTCCAACTTTTTCCCTTTTGCTAATTCGTCCACCAACTTGTTAAGATACCTTACTTGTTTGGTTAATGTATTTTCAATTTCTTCTAATCAATAGCCACGAATTACTCCTGTAATCAGTTTTGCGTTCGGGTTTAATTTAGCTCTCTTAAAAAATGTTTCAAAAGTGGCTTGTTTGTCAGTTAGTTCTTTCACTTTTTTATTGTCAAATCCGGTCAACCACTCTATAAGTTGCAGCAATTCATCTATTGTCCTGCCTTTGCTTTCAACCTTTGTTATATAGTGAGGATAAACAGAAGATAATTTCATTTTAGGCATTCGTTCATTGTGCTCAGGCGTTATTTTCATACTATTTCAGTCTTTCTAATTTTCCTTTTCTTTTGATTAAGTTTTTATAGTCCCATTGGATTTCTCTTGATTTTTTAAGCCAACGGTCTAAGTTGCTCATTTTTAGTTCAGAAATTTTGTTGTAGAAAATGGAAGCATCTTTAAATTTTTCTCCTTTCACATTCAAATTATCTTCGTCAAAGTCCACACCGCTCCAAAACATTAGTCTTATTCCTTTTTTCTGTTTACTGTAACCAACAGTCGGATTACCGTCCAAAAACCAAACAGGGTGTGAGTGCCAAATTTTATTTTCTGCTTCGGTCAATTCATTGTCGATAGTTTGAGCAAGCAAGTCGCAAATTTCTTTGTCAATTGCTGTTTGTTGGTCGTTGTATGCTTTAATTTCTACATTCATTTCGTTACTGTATGTTGTTGTGTTTTGCTGACATCGTTTAACATAGCCTATAATCGAGTCACGCAAGGGAATCTCACCCTTGATTTCTCACAGAACCGTGCTTGAAAGTCTCCCTTCACACGGCTCTACTTGTTTAATCACAAATGTAACAATACAATTACATTATGGATGTACCAATTTCCAGTGCGGAAAAAGCAAAGGAAATTCCTTGTACTTTCTCTTTAGCCTTTTTACTGAAGCCATTTTGTAGAGCCCCTTCTCCCATTTTACCCATTTTAGTAATCTTTTGTTTAGCTGATTCCAAATGTGGCGAGTGGCCATTAAGCCCGGTGGATGATTGTAAAACAGCAAAACAAAAGATGAAAATGCAAGCTTAAAAAAATCCGCTAAATCAGGGGCAGGGAAAGCTATTGCCTAAACAAAGTAAACAAAGAAAAAAAGGAACACCAGGTAACAAAAAATGAAAAACAGCATGAAATAGCCATGCACTAAACCCGTGCAAAAACACTGATGAAGATATGGCGTATTCCATATGACCTTTTAAAAAAAATTATCTATATGAAAAAACAAAGAAAAAATGGCCAGAAAAACCGAAAACCAAAGCATGTTTTTTACAGGTGGGTCAATTTCTTGCCGTACTTTTTCCCTAAGGCAAATCAATAGGGTTCGCTGAACACCGAATAGATCGAAAAAGCCCGGAGTGAAGTGCGTTCTCCGGGCTTTTTTGCGGGGCTTTTTCGACTATTCGGCTAAATGTTGTAAGTAGTGCTTTAATTTCTGTTCGTGTAATCCCGTCTTTTCGTTTACGGCACGGACACTGAAAATTTAGTTTTTTGAGGGGCAAAAACTCTTTCAGAACGGCAAAACAGTAGGCAGGAGTGGTTGCTTTGGGGTTGCTTTAAGTGTTGCTGTTATTCCTAGAACTTTAAAAATAATTTTAATTTTTTTTAAAGTTTTGTGGAAGAATTGAGAGTCCCAAAAGGATAGACATAGGTTTTCTTCCTTGATCTTTATTTAAAGGAATTAAATATTCAAGTTCCGTGATAAAGTTCAAGTAGCGGGTTATTTTAAAATGAGAGCCCAAGCCTATACTCGAATAAAACCATATAGGACTAGAAGAAATAATATTTGTATCACTTGCAAAAAAGATATTTCCATTATAGAGTGAAGTATTCAAAAAGAAATTTTTCTTTTTAAAGGGAAAATAGTCTAAAAAAACTCCGTAAGTGTAAAAATCAGGCACTTCTTTAAAGGTAGAATTTGTAAAAGAATATTTGCCTGTTAAGCCTGTACCCATTTTCGGAGTAATTATATATCCTATTTTCAGAGGTAAAATAATTGAATAATCATAAACTGCCTCCCCTGAAATTGGATCTTTATAATTATAACCTGAAGAACTAAATTGAGTAATAATATATAGTATTTTCTTCTGATGAAATTTTAGAGTATCAGCAGTTTGAGCTTTGGTAATAAAAAAATTAATTAAAAAACAAAAAAACACTAAGTTTTTCATAGAATTGAAATTAGAGAGGAGTATTAAAAATAGGTTTAGTTTAAAAATGATGATGTTTTATTATTCCAAGGCCATCCCCAAAAGGAGTGTATGCTATAACTTGAAAGATGCCAAATATTTTAACGTTCGGTTATCATTCCAAATATAGGAAGATAACCGAACATCCTACATGATTTTATTTTATTAAAAATCAATTTGCAATTTGTCGTGTCTTTGAGTGTCGGCTGTGTGTTTGTGCTTTATATTTTTTTTGAATGGAGTGGTCCCGAAAGCTTTCGGGATTAAAAACAATTTTGGTCTGCAATGGCTTTGTAAGCTCTTTTAAATGTGCTGCAAAATGCGTGGAAATTAATAATTCAAAATCAGTCCAACACCAAAGCCCATATCGCTGTCGTAATGCGTTCTTATTCCTGTATTTTTATTTAAAATGTAACGAAAGTCAATCATATATTCTTTGTCAGTATTCACCATAAAACCTGCTCTTAATCTTTTGGAAATGGTTATGTCTTCTCTCATCAATTGAAAACGCACATTCCCGTCTTGATATACTTCGGCTTGAGCGATGATTAGCATTGGTAAAGTGTAATTAACTCCTAAACTGAATTGAGTTCGATTGTCTTTGGTATTAGTTTGACCAAAAAGATTTTCTTCTATTTCGTTGTGGCCCAATTTCCTGTAACGCCAGTCAAAACCAATAAAGGGCATCAGCCATTGCATTTTCCCAATGTACCGCCCTATATGTATTTCACTTTCGTAACCGTGCCTGTCGTTGTATCCTAATCGCCATTCTGTGCCGAAACTCCAGCGTGCATTTTGCAACATTGCCATACCGTCATTTCCATTGGTGGCAAAGTCATTTTCGGCCATAAAATGTAATTGATTGCTTTCCCGTTGCAATTTCTTATACGCTTTTTCTTTATTTAAAATTAATGGGTTTTTATAATCTCCTGTAGCAAAAACTCTATTCATTCCTGACATCATATGATAAAGGATGTGGCAATGGAAAAACCAATCACCTTCTAAATTTGCCTCAAACTCAATTATATTGGTTTCCATTGGCATAATGTCCAATACATTTTTAAGCGGTGCATATTCGCCTTGTCCATTTATAACCCTAAAATCGTGTCCGTGCAAATGCATCGGGTGTCGCATCATAGAATTGTTAAACATCGTAATTCTTACAATTTCGCCCTTCTTTATTAATATTTTATCCGTTTCCGAAAGCACCTTGTTGTCCATACTCCACACATAGCGGTTCATATTACCTGTTAGCTCAAAACGCAATTCCTTTATCGAAGCATTTTCGGGTAATGTGGTTTTGGTTGGTGATTTTAGCATTGCATAATTAAGCGTTATAATGTCCGAAGTACCCATATCGTGGTTACCGTGCATGGAATGGTCTCCATTATCCAAATTCTTTTCAGGCATTTTCTTTTCCTTCTTATCGCCTGTAATTTCAGGATACATTACTGTGTTCATATCCATTTGTTGCAGGCTCATATTCATACCCATATCCTTCAAATCCCCATTCATTTTCATCATATCATTCATCATTTTCATCCCTTCAAAATATTTTAGTTTGGGCAAAGGGCTAGCTAATTGCTTGATGCCTGAACCGATATAGATAGATGCTGATTTGGTGCGGTCTTCGGGTGTGACGAGAAATTCATAAGAAGTGTTTTCAGCAGGAATGGTTACGATCACATCATAGGTTTCTGAAACACCAATGATTAATCTATCTACTTCAACAGGTTCTACATCGTTGCCGTCATTGGCAACCACTGTTATTTTGCCACCTGCATACGTGAGCCAAAAGTAAGATGATGCACCACCGTTAGATATACGCAACCTTACCTTTTCACCTGCTTTGAAAACCTTACCTTCCGTCCTCTCCAAAGGCGAGGATACCTGGCTTTCATTCTGCCCATTAATTAAAAATTTGTCATAATATATATCGCTTACATCCATTGCCAACATTCGTTTCCATTCATTGGTCAGTTTCGTTTTGAAATGACCTTTTTTGATGGCTTCTGCATAACTCTGGGTTGTCCCTTTTTTAATGGCAAACCAATCTGAAGCGATGGCCAGCATACGGTGTACGTTTTCGGGTTTCAAATCTGTCCACTCGCTTAAAACTATGGGAACAGTTGGCAAATCGTCAATGCCTTTTCTGAATGTGGGGTCGT
>JALYPI010000231.1 GCA_030856445.1 Bacteroidota bacterium | reverse complement strand
AATTCTATCATACCTGATTCATTCAGTATTTTCGCAAATTACAGAGATCCATTTTTAAATAAGAATGTAAAACCTACTGTTGTGAATCCTATAAAAACCAATTCAACAACTCCTGCTATTAAAGCTGAAAAAGCAACAACAATAATTAATTGGCCTTCATTATCTTTTGGAGGAATTATTAAAAATCAAAAATCAGGAAAACAGCTTGCAATAGTGAAAATAAATGGCCAGGAAAATATAATGAGAGAGGGAGATACAATTGAGGGAATCCTCCTCCTGAAAGTAAGCATGGATTATATTGAAGTTTCTTTTGAAAAGGAGAAAAAGATAGTGAGTAAAATGGACAGTAAAAACACAATTCAATCTACTAAATAAGTTAAATGAAAAAAATAATTAATTTATTTATAATGGATTTTATTTAACAAATTCAAATGTTAAAACACTAAATATTATTTCAACACATAATTATGATAAAAACAATCCTCTTATTCTTTTTTGCAATCATTTTTTCGATTCCTGCAATTGCTCAAAAGGATCCATCTAAACGAAAAAAACAGGATGTAACTGTTAATTCGAACATCGCAATTATTAAAATAGAATTGCCAACAAAGCAAAAGCCAATTTCTCCAGAAACAGGTTTGATCTATTATTGGTATAAATCCAACAAAATAATCAATACAGAAGGTGGAGTTGATGGAAAGCCTCTACACGGAAAATACACCTCCTTTTATTTCAGCTATAATTTAATGGAAAAAGGAAAATTTAAAAATGGATTGAAGAATGGGGAATGGAGGAATTGGAATGAAGATGGAAAATTAAAAGAGGTGCTAAACTGGAAAAAAGGGGTTAAACATGGAAAGCATATTTCCTATAATTCCAAGCAGAAATTTTTAGGAGAAGCAAACTATAATAATTTGACTGAAAAAGGAAAATTTAAAAATGGTTTTAAAAATGGAGAATGGAAAACCTGGTATGAAAATGGAAAAACAGATGAGATTATTCATTGGAAAAGTGGGTTTAAACATGGAAAACGTATTTCTTATAATTCTTTAAATGAAAAGGTTTTAGAAGAAAACTTCAGAAAAGGAAAACTTCACGGTGCTATGAGAAGCTATGAAAAGGGAGAATTGGTAATTGAAAGAAATTATAAAAACGGGATTGAAGTGTTGGAAGTTTACGGAAATGAAAAAATAGCAAAAGGAAAAAAGAACAATAATGAAAAAACTGAAAAAGGAACTAAAGTTAAACCAGAAAATGCAAAGAAGAAATCTAAAGCGCAATTACCTAAAATAAAATCAGAAAAAAAAGAAAAGAAAACTGGGGATGTAAAACAAAAGAAAAACAAGGACCAACCTTCTGGGCAAAAGCTTTCAGAGAAAAAAGAAAAAGAGAAAAAACAAAAAAGGAGTTCTACTAAAGAAAAGAAAAAAGAATAGCTATTCATGTTAAAAGCAAGTGCACTTTTTTATTCAATAATCGTTGCCTTAATAATAGCTTTAATCAGTTGCTCTCTGATTTTGTTTTCTTATTACAACCGCTTGCAGTTTCAATCTTTGCAATTACAGGAACAGACTATTCTCAATTCAACTTCAGGGATAAATATATTATTAGCTAACAGTGCTTTTCTTTCCTTAAACGAACAACGAATAATCGACCTGTATGGAAATGAAACCGATTCTGTTCAGCTAATGAGAAAACATTGGGGAGCTTTTGAAATTATAGTTTCCAGAGCTTTTTTCAAAGGCTTTGAAGTTACAAAATCAGCCCAAGTTGGGGCTGACATAAACAGTGATGCCCAAACAGCATTATACCTTGCAGATCAAGACAAGCCTTTATCTCTTTGTGGCAAGACAATAATAAATGGGATTTGTTATTTACCCAAAGCAGGGGTTAAAAGAGCTTATATTGAAGGACAAAGCTTCACAGGAGATCAATTAATAAATGGTAAGATAAACGAAAGCAGCAAATCTTTACCTGAGATTAATAAAGACTTGTTAGAATCAAACTTAGGTTACTTTTTAAATAAATATGACGAAAAGGACAGTATAATATACATAGACGATCATGAATTAGGAGATTCTATAATTCACGCATTTATTCATAACACAATACTCTTGTATAGCATCAACAAGATTAATCTTAAAAATAAATATTACCGCGGCAATTTGAGAATTGTTTCTGCTCATTCTGTATTTATTCCTGCTGATGCCCAAATTCAGGACGTTTTGATTTATGCTCCATTTGTAGAAATAGAAGAAGGATTTTCTGGAAACATACAAATATTTGCTACTGATTCCATACATATCGGTAAAAAATGTTCGCTTAATTATCCTTCAGTAATAGCACTTATAAGAACAGATAAATCTCCTGAAAACATAGAAGTGTCTATAGGCGAAGAAACAAATTTCAAGGGAGTAATTCTTGGGTATCAGGAAAACACTAATAACAAAAAACAATTAAGGCTGGTCATAAATAAAGACGCAATTATCCATGGCCAGGTTTATGCCAATGGACATGTTGAACTTAAAGGCAAGATACAAGGAAGCCTTACTTGTACTAAATTTATACTAAGCACCCCTTCATCAGTTTATGAAAACCACCTGTTAAACGCTACTATTGACCGAAGCGGTTTGTCAAGTCATTTTGTAGGAGTAAGTTTAATACATCATTCACAAAGCAAACGAATTGTAAAATGGCTTTACTGACAAAAAAAATTAAAGCAAGCACATTAATTGAGGTAATAGTGGCATTGATAATAGTCATGATTAGCTTTGGAATAGCTATGGCTATTTATGTTAATGTCACTTATTCAGATAATCAAATCCAAAAACTAAAAGCCAATTTAATATTAAATGAAACAGCAATCAAAACTACCAATGAAAATTCTTTTATAGATGAAAAAACAGAAGTGGATGGTATATCAGTAGTTAAAACTGTACACTCCTATGAAGGAATTCAAGGGTTGAATTTATTATTACTGGAAGCATTTGATGTAAATATGAAAAAGATAGCTGAAAGAAAAGAACTTGTAATAGTAAAATGATAAAAAAAGTAAAGGCATTTACAATTATTGAATTAGTAGTGGTAATGATACTTACTGCTATTATTGTTGGCATCGTTTATTCTGCTTACAGTATTGTTGGAAATCAATATTATGTTTATAAGAAGACAGGAGCACAAAATTCTCAAGTTGCTTTACTTAGCATGCTACTGAACAAAGATTTCACCTCTTCACATTTTATTAGACATGGAAACGATGAATTGTTCTTTTATAATAATGAAGGCAACTTCATTCATTATAATTTTGGAGAAAATTACATAACAAGAAACAGTAACTCTATTACAGATACTTTTCCCAATAATCCTTTAAATATTCAAATGAAGTTTTTACAGGAGCCGCAGTTGGTTCATAACAGTCTTGTAAACGAACTTTCTTTTGAATTAGTTATTTTTAATCAGCAGCAATTATTTCATTTTAAAAAAGAATATGCAGCAGATGTGCTAATGGAAAACCAAACAGGACAAGAGTAATGGCAACAATAGATTTAAGTAAATATCCGGTAAATCCCCAAAAAAAAGATAGAAAAGATCTGAATAGGGAAACCTCTGTTTTTGACTTTTTAAATAAAGACATTTCACTTTTTGGAACTCAACTCAATGACAAAAAGAAAGAAAGATTTTATTCAGAACTTAATATTTTATTTACTGCAGGGGTGGATATTAAAACTGCCTTGGAACTGATAGAAGAGGAACAGACAAAAAAAGTTGAGAAGGAATTGTACACTAAAATTAATGAAGCTGTTATTAATGGAGGAAGTTTATCAGAAGCAATTAATTCAACGGGGAAATTTTCCACTTATGAATATTACAGTATAAAGATTGGCGAGGAGAGTGGAAGATTACCTGAAGTGCTGGAAGAACTCTCTGTTTTTTTTGCAAAAAAAATAAAACAAAAGCGACTTGTTCTAAATGCGCTTTCATATCCTTCAATTGTCCTTTTAGTAGCTTTCGGAGCAATATTCTTTATGATGAAATTCATAGTTCCCATGTTTGCAGATGTTTTTCTTCGTTTTGGAGGGGATTTGCCTTATATAACTAAACTCATCATTAAAATCTCAAAAGCATTCTCTTTATATGCCTGGCACTTTATTTTTAGTGTTCTTGGAATAATTATATTTTTTTACACTCAAAAGCAAAAAGACTGGTTCAGAAGGATCAGTGCTATGCTTACCATGAAAACCCCAATTTTGGGAAACATGATTCAAAAAATATATTTAGCAAGATTTTGCCACTCAATGAATTTATTGATAAGCGCTAAAACACCCTTATTACAGGCTATACAACTGGTAAAAAAAATGGTTGGTTTTTATCCTCTTGAATATTCATTAGGAATGATAGAGCATGATGTTCTGAAAGGAGATTCTTTATCCCTTAGCTTATCCCGTTATCCTGTATATAATAAACGCCTGATTGCTTTAATAAAAGTTGCAGAGGAAGTTAACCAATTAGACCTTGTATTCGGAAAACTTGCTAAGCAATACACAGATGAAGTAGAACATCAAACCAGCCTTATTGGCAGTTTAATAGAACCTGTTATGATAATTTTTTTAGGTTTGATGGTGGCAGTTATTTTGGTAGCAATGTACTTGCCATTGTTTCAATTGAGTACCTCATTCGGATGATAAAATAGTAGTATTTTCATGCTATTGCTTATTAGAGTACGTTAATTCCTGTTTATAAATAGAATCTGATTTTAAAAAAAGTTGGTTAATTATTTCTTCAATTGGAATTAATTCAGCACTGAAAGCTTGCCATGGGAATTGATTTAGGCTCCTCAATAAATTATTCAGCTTATTATCTTCAGAATCCAATATGTAATCCTTTTTGCAAATGTGCCCCATTATTTTAAGAATAATCTTATCCCGGCAACTGTATTCTTTATTGCCTCCAAAATTTCTTTTCACCTGCTTTTTCAAGCATTCGAAATCCCTTATTACTTCGTCTTCCCTTCCTCTAAACAAATTAACAAAAAGCTGCAACACCCTACGGCTATATTCCCAGCCTGTGATATCTTTCATAATTTCGTTTCTCTGGTAAAGCAGATCAATTACTTCTTTGTATTGACAGTTGACAAAATTCAAATTTGCCTTGTATATGTTTAATTTTACCATTTCAAATGAATTATATCCTGTTGTATCTTCCAGTATTGCATTTAGTGCTTTCTCTGCTTCTTTGTATCTTTTTAAATAAGTGTTGCACAAAAATTCATATTCTGTGTAAATAAGATAATTCCTTGTCCCTTTTTTTAAATTCTGTTTCGATTCTTTCAGCAAATCTAGAGCATTGAGGTAATTTCCAAGATGGATTTCTGCTTTTATATAATACGCATTAACAGTCAATAATTTATCTTTTAAACTTTCTATATTGCTTAATGAAATATATTTTATAATCTCATCGCTTTTTGCCCTAACAATATCATAATCATCGTTTATTAAATGCAAATTCATTTCATAAAAAAGCAAATAATACTTAATAAGGTGTGATTTGCTTTTAATGAAATTCTCCTTTAATACTTTTATCTGACCAATAAGCTCCTGTTCTAACTCTGCTTTTATGGGATAAAAATTATTAAAAACAGTGAATTTAATGTAATTGTCACCTGCAATTCTTACAGCGTCTCTACAATATTCATAAAAAATAATTTGTTTCTTGATCTTATTAAATGCTGTAATTCCATCATTTGCATTGCAAAGACTTAACTTAATATTAAGATATTCAACGGCTAAATAATAAAGCTCAAATTGTAGGGATTGTTTAATAATATCGTCAAGCAAGTAATTAATAAACCTTGGGCTCCTATTGTTAATAAATGATTGTATTACTATCGCCTTTCTTAAAATAACAACACTTATAATATCAAGATCTTTTTCCATTAAATTTGATTCACCTTGAAAATTCACAAAACTATCATTACAAAAGAGTACAACTTCAAAAACTTTTTTTTGTGATCGATACACCAGCTTTTTAAATGAATCGTAGGAAGGCGGATTTGATTTTTTATATACAGCTTTAGAAACTTCTTTTAATTCTGGCAATATTGGTTGATTTAACAAAAAATTAAATAACCTGATTTCTTTTGTTTCATTATTTGAGCTGTTAATAATTGTGCGATTAATTAAGTCCAGCTCAACTGGATTTAAATCTTTAATTAGCTCAAAAAGTTCTTTATGAATCATTAATCAATATTTTCTTTATAAGGTTTTAATCCTGCTGTAGTCGGTAATCAACAATGCACAGAAAATGGTAAATAAGAGTGCACAGAAAATGGAAACAAGAGTGCACAATTTGGTCAAAGGTATATCATTTGTTTTTAGGTTCAAAAATTGT
>JALYPI010000125.1 GCA_030856445.1 Bacteroidota bacterium | reverse complement strand
GGCATGGGACACTCCAGAAAGGTGATGTATTTTAATATTTCAGATGAAGGAATTAAATTAAAGGAAATTCCAAAAGGAGATGCTGCGAAAAGAAAAGATACACGTGGAAAAAACTGATAAATATGTCAAAAAAAATACCGGATAATACCAAAAACAAAAAAGAAGCTGATGATAAAGCTGAGGAAAAGTATATGCTTCGGTTATTTATTACCGGCATTCTTCCAAACTCTGTACGTGCAGTTATAAATGTTAAGAAAATCTGTGAAAAATATTTAAAAGACAGGTATGAATTAGAAATCATAGATATTTACCAGCAACCGGAATTGGCATTTTCAGAAGAAATAATCGCAATTCCCACTTTGATCAAAAAATTCCCTTTGCCGACTAAAAAAATGATAGGGGATTTATCGGATACTAAAAAGGTACTTGATGGCCTAGGTTTAAACAATAAAAATATTTAAACCTATGGAAAAAAGTTTAAAAGACCGTATAGCGGAAACAGAAAAGCTGAACATAGAAAATAAAAATCTTAAGCAGCAATTGCATGAAGTCCTGGAGTCTGTTGAATCAGAAAATATTGATGCCTTAGTTGTTGCCGATAAAAAAAAACTCAGGATTTTAAGAGAGGAAACAGCTGATGAAATCTACCGCTTATTAATTGAGAAAATGAATGAAGGTGCAGTTACGCTTAATGAAGATGGACTTATCATTTATTGCAATTTCTGTTTTGCAAGTATGCTGAATTTGCCTCTGGAGAAGGTAATAGGAAAATTCTTTTATGATTTTATTGACAAATTTTCCAAAAAAAGCTTTAATGATTTGCTCAAGCAAGCTCAAAAAAACATCGTAAAGCAGGAGCTGTTCATAAATACTGCCGAAGGAAAGCATACACCTGTGCAGATTTCTGTAAATATTTTACCCATTGAAGATGTTTTTACTTTAAGTATTATTGTTACAGATCTTACGCTTATTAATAAAAAGCAGGAGGAAATAAAAACACAAAAGAAGCTGCTTGAGGAAGCAGAGAAAATAGCAGAAATTGGAAGCTGGACAGTAGATTTAAAGACCAATAAAGTAACACGCTCTAATGGACTATATTTAATCTATGAATGGATCCCTGCAAAAAAAATCGAAAATTTTTCTCCATTTGAACTGATTCATCAAAGTGACTTGGAAGCATCAAAAATAATTTTTTACACCGCAGTTAAGGAAAAAGGATCATTTGATACTTATACGTGTATAAATACCCCACCCGACAACCGGGAGAAAACACTTCATATAAAGGGTAAAGTAATTTCCAAAGACGGTGAGGCCACCCAGCTTATAGGCACTACCCAGGATATAACAATTCTAAAGCAGGCAGAACAGGAACTTAGGAATAGCAATAAAGAATTAACCCAAGCCCAGGAAAAAATAACTAAGCTCAACCAGAAATTAGAATCTAAAGTTATTACCCGCACCAGGGAGCTGGAACTGGCCTATGAGCGCCTACAGGAATATAATTTCGAGCTAGAAGAGGTCAATAAGTCAAAAGACAGGTTTATATCTATTATCTCACACGACCTGAGAAATCCTGTATCAGCTATCAATTCCTCTTCTGATATTATAATGAACAACTTTGAATACCTGCAAAAAGACGAAATCAGAAACTTCTCCAAAATAATTAATTCTAGCTCAAAAAAAATTGTTGAACAACTCAACGAGCTGGTTGAATGGTCGAAGCAGAAATCAAAAAAAATAAATTTCAATCCAAAGGGGTTGAATTTATACGATTTTGTTGAGTTTTCACTTGAATTGATCCAATCCATTGCAGACAAAAAAAACATCAGAATTTCCAATAATATTGAGCATCATATCCAGGTGAATGCCGACCCATTGCTGCTGAGGTCCATATTTCAGAACCTCATTACCAATTCCATAAAATTCACCCCGGAGAAAGGTGAAATTAAACTAGACGCAACTGAAAGCAAATCAATGGTAGAGATTTCCATTAAAGACACCGGAATTGGCATGACAGAAGAAACTCAAAGCACATTATTTAGTGAAGCGGAAATGGCAAAAGCAGCTACCAAAATAGAAAAAGGCAGTGGATTAGGCTTAATCCTGGTAAAAGATTTTGTACAAAAGCACAAAGGTAAAATTTGGGTAAAAAGCAAACTTGGAAAAGGATGTACTTTTTACTTTACCATGCCAACTGGGGAGTGATTTTCTAAATTTAAATTTTTTCTGAACTTAAAAATTAAAATCCATTTATAGCAAAAATCAATGGGCGCAGCCCCAAAATCTTTCGTAGAAAAACAATGAACATTTAAAAAACAAGGGCATAGCCCTAAATCATTACAATAATGGCAAATACAACATCAATGGGGTGTAGCTCCCAAAATCTTCGTAGAAAAGCAATAAAAATTTAAAAAACAGGGGCGTAGCCCTGACATCATTACAACAAAGGCAAATACATACACACAATTATACATCCAATTCGTTTTTTCGATACAAGGACGGCAAAATCTAATCAAAGAATCATTCAGAGATGAATTGGAAAAAGTGATGTGTGGAATTGTTACCAACCATAAATGTAAAACATACGTAATTTATTGCAATCCAGACTATACCTATATTTTTGTGGGAATGCACCCAACAATTTCTACTTCTAAACTAATGAAATCGGGTTCGTCAAAATGGCTGAATGAAAAAGATATATTTTGGGGAAATTTTCGTGGCAAGATGGTTATGGGGCTTTTACCTATTCAAAATCGCATATCGACAAGGTTTGAACTATGTTTTGAACCAACCAGAACATCATAAAAAACAATCTTTCCGAGAGGAACACTTGTTACTATTAAAAAAAAATGAAATTGAATATGATGCAAAATATTTGTTTGAATGGTATGATGGGAAAGATATCAGGGCTACGCCCCTTTTTAACTACACATACATTTTGCTACGAAGAATACAGGGCTACGCCCCTTAACGCCCCAGCACATCAAAATTATTTTAACCCAAAATTTCCGATTTGGTTCGTGATATAAAAAACAACTACTCGAATTTTATCAATGATCGAAATTTGATAAAAGGCAAATTTGCCTGGCAAGAAGGATATGGGTTATTTTCCTATTCTCATTCACATATTCAGAATGTTTACAATTATATCTTAAATCAGGAAGAGCATCATAAAAAACGAACATTCAAAGAGGAATACCTGGAGTTGCTCAAAAAATTTGAAATTGAATACAATGAAAAATACTTGTTCGACTGGATGGAATAATCATATCACCCCTTCGGGGTTGGTTAGATAGAGTTTACCATGTTATAATAATCACAACCCTTCGGGTTTATTTATGATTCAATGGGTTGGCTGAATTATGAATACAATGAAAAATACTTGTTCGACTGGATAGAATAATCATTTCACCCCTTCGGGGTTGGTTAGATGGGGTTTACCATGTTGTAATTATAATCACAACCCTTCGGGTTTATTTATGATTCAATATGGGTTGGCTGAATTAAAATAGCTAATGTAATGCAGGTGAAATTATCATATATTTTAAGTTCGCTTGAAAGTGGCGGTAGCATTCTTGGTTATTTTCCTATACAGAAGATACACCTATACTGTTTATCAACTACTTACGGTGTTTGGGCAACAAGTGAGCAACAAGGAATGGTAGAATAAGTGCAAACAGACGATTATTAAAAGAAGATAGAATTAATTATTTTATTGTTACCTCTTCTTTTATATTAGGTAAATGGTGGGTTGTATTTTCGATTTTCAGTCTAACTCCATTAGGCAATTTATTCTTTCGTCTAATGAAGCTTTTATACTGTTTAATTTAAATAAAATTCGATATTTATTCCTACATTGCCCCTCATAAATTAAGATATATGAACACTGAACAAAATGAAAATTTGCTAGAATATGGAGCAATACAATCAGGACTCAATAGAGGTAGCGAAGTTAATTTAAAAAGTTTTTTAGATCAAATATTAACAGGAAAGCTAGTAGACAAAAGTATACGCAAAGATAAAACCCAAGATGAAAAGGATAAATTAACAGAGAATGCACTTACAATCGAAAAACAAATAGTTGATTTAGAAGGCAGCAAGTCTAATTTAGAAAATAATTTAATTCCTTCAATTGAAAAAGAAATTAGAAAACTTGGTGAAGATAAATATACTTTGCCGAGAGATGAAACTTTCCGTTTATCTAAATTTATTGTTCTTATATTAAGTTGGATTTTAGTAACTGCTTTCTTATTATTTTTTTACTCATCTATGGCAGTAAATGCATTCAGTAAACCTTTTCTAAAAGATTCTCTACACCTATTATCTCTAAAAGAAATTATTAATACAATTGTACATAATCCTGGTCTACTGTTAGTTCCGTCAATATTCTTAGCTCTTGGGGTATTTCTGCATTATATATTAGATAAAAAAGATAAAATGAAATGGGTGGTAGCTGGTGTAGTTATTTTATTTACCCTAATCCTCGATTTTGTAATCGCATTATACATTCATGATAAAGTTTCGAATTATCCAGGTCTTGATGAAGTATTGATAAAGCCTTGGTACCTGGATATTAAATTTTATATAATAATGGTAATGGGCTTTTTAGTATATATCCTATGGAGTGGAGTATTTCATGGTTGGATGGAAGAATTATCAAAGCGAGATATAACTGGAAAGATAAACCAGAAAATAATAGACTTGGAAACTGAATTAGAAAAACAAAGGACAAATTTAAATTCAATTATTAGTCAAATAAATTCTAAAAACTTAGATATAGCAAACATTAATAGAGAAAAAGATATTGTTAAATTTAGTAAAAGTGATATTAAACATTCAATTGATCAATTTTCAACAGGTTGGTTACAGCCTCTTTCTTTTGAAAGTCAAATACCATTAAAACTAAAATGCGAATCAATAATTCAAGAATTTAGAAACAAAATTGGTAATGAGGATTTATAAAAATTTAGAATTAATTCTATCGTCCGTTAGTATATGTTTTTTATTATCCCTAATTGGATGCGGGCCGGAAATTGAAAGCCGAAAAAAAAACTTTATAGTTGTATTAGATCTTTCAGATAGAATTGTAAATAATAATCAAATTCAAAACGATATTGATGATATTCTAAATATAAGAAGGTTATTTATAGCAATTGCAAAAAACGAATTGGAGACCAGTGATGATTCAAGAATTTCAGAAAACACTTTCAAAATAAAGATAGTTCCTCAGAAAAACATAAAACAAGAATACAATAAAGAATTAGAAGCTTTACTAATTGATTTTACTGGAGTTAATGACAATGAACCAGAAAAATTGCAGCAAATATTTAAAAAAGATGCTGAAAAAAATTATAAAACAAAACTAGAAGAATTATTTAACAAGGCCCGGTTTAGTGAAAATAAGAAAAATTACGATGGAGCAAATTTTTATAAATATTTTAATGAGGATTTTGAAAAACATTTGTTAAATGGAGCCGATAATTATGCTTTTTTAATAACAGATGGATACATGTATTTTGAAACTGATGTGAATGCTACAGGGACTCAAGGTACTTTTACAAATATGAGTCATTTGAAGAAAAATTCAAAAATTGAAAATTCAAACTGGTTGATAGATTATGAAAAAAAAGATTTAAAAATGCTGCCTGTGAAAAAGAATTTTTCAAATGATTCTTGTATGGTTTTTATAATGCAAATAAAACCAGAAGAAACAAATCAAAACGAATATGATTTTATAAACAACGTTTGGAAAAATTGGTTTTCTGAAATGGGGATTTATAAAGTAAAAACATACAAAACAAGTGATAGTCCAAGCAATATAAAGTTGATTGAAAAGCTAATCATGGGAAGTGAATTTTTTAATATTAAGCCTGCTCTGAGTAAAGAAAATAAGAAAGAGATTATAGTAAAAACGGTTCCCGTTATTGAAAAAAAGGCTCTGCCTAAAGTTAATAATGGCACTATAGCAAGTAATGAATTACAAGAATTAACTTCTTTGTTAAATGCTTGTGAATCAATAAGCAATGTAAACAAAAAAACATTATTTTTTCTTGAAAAATTAATAGTTAAAGGTGAAGAAATTAGGGAATATCCTGAAATTAAACTAAGATATTGTGTGTTAGTGGAAACAGCTTTAGCTAATTTAAAAAACATAATCCCAGAAGAAAAAAGCAATAAGGATTTCATTAGTTTTTGTAATAAGAGAAATGATCTTAGTTATGAACTAAAAAAATGCGGAAGAAAAACAGATAGTAAAATTACTGTAGAATTAAATTTAATATGTGAATAATTCATGAATATACTTTTTAAGAATATAGTTTTTCTTTTGATTTTAATTACAGTTTTTTCTTGTAATACAAATAAACCATTTACTAAAGCTCAATATGATATTAATGGAGGAACCAAAAAAGTCAATCTTTTAAATACAAGAATGGCCGAAAGGGAGAGACAATATGTTCAAACGGATTCATTATATAATAAAGCTAAATTATTAATAGAACAACAAAGAATCGCATTAAATGATATTCAATCTTCTCATAAACTTGAAGGACTTGAAAAGGCAACCGGGGTTTCAGAGGAAAAAATAAATGCACTATATGAGAAACTTAAGATAATTGATCCTTACTCTCAAAAAGGGCATAAAAAATCATTAGAAATTTTAACAGAAATAAACGATTTAATCTATAGCCGAATTATTCCAATCGGATCTCTAATAGTTAAAAATAAGGAAGTTAAAGAGCTTCAAGGTGATTTTTCATTTAAAACAGGTAGTTCTAAATTAACAGAAACAGGAGTTATAGAAATAAAAAAACATGTCAACCAACTGGAACAAGAAATTTTAGAATGGAAAAGTTACCTTAACAATCATAACGAAAGAATTTTTGAATTTGATAAACATAAGCTTCTTGTAATAATTGAAGGTTATGCTGATAAACAAGGTTCTGAAAAACAAAATTTAAAATTGTCCGAGGATAGAGCTGAAGCTGTTAGAAATGAATTTGTTTCTAATTTTAATAGTTTAGCTTTAAAATACAACATCATTTTCAGGGTTTCATTTGAAGGAAAAGGCATAGCTCTGCCACCTGGGATTAATGATAATGGAATGCAAGTAGATGCAAGACGGAGAATTTGTAGAGTGATGTCTGTTGTAGGTCCTTCAAAATTTATTGAAGAGTAATTTTTTTTTCAATATTGCTGTTATTTTTAGCACTTCAATTTTTGATGATTAACTGCCACATCATTTCAAATTTATCATTAACAGCAATAAAATTAATTATAAAAGGCGGGGCTTTTTTAAGCAGTTGTAAGTGTATTTTCCCTCAGTGGTTTTTCAAGATTGCTTAAGTTAAAAATAGGCAATACGAGTAGTTTTATATTAGCTTGTAAGGTTAATGAACTAATAAATGAGCGTAAGTAAGGAAAAACGATAGCCAAGGAATTCCTATAAAAGTAATCTGGTATTTCGTGGATTTTTGTTGTTTCTTTAAATTTAAAATAAGCAACTAAAGAAACATCTATCATAGGAGTTTCTTTATCATTCTTGTCAAATGCTTTAAATACAAATGTTAATTCAAATCTTGAATTAACTTCGTCATAAGTACCAGAGGGTTCAATTTTTATTGATAATTGATGTTCTTGGTTTTCCGATTCTGTAAATGAAAATTTTGCTATTTTAAATTTTTCAAATGAAAAAATAGCTTCGTTGGTGCCTTTCATTTGGCGAAGGTAGCAAAAAAAAAGACTCCGAAAAATTCGGAGTCTCTTTTTTTAGGCATTTCTAATTCTATTTCTGGGGGAAGCCAAGTACAATCATAGTATGACTCTTCTAAAAAGTCTAGGTATTCATAAACGTTTGGACCTCGCAGCCCTAATTCTTCAACTTCATTCCATTCTTTTTTAACTTGTTCTAAAGGGGTAGAATTTAAATAGTCCTTTAACCAACTCAACATATTGCTTTCCATAATTCTGTTATTTTATGTGTAAGATTCCCTATAATGTTCTGGATATATCACTGAATAACTATTCAAAGATAATGCCTTTTTTTCAATTAAACAAATTTGAACAGGTGGAAACATGTCTAAACACTGTCTACCATTAGACATAAACGGGTATCTTAAAATAAATTGCTTATTCACAAAATTATCACTGATGCTATAAGTCCCCAATGCTCTTATAGAAGTGTAGAAAAACTTACCCTTATTCTTAAAAAATTCAATAATATTAGGAACAAGAACTTTATCACTAGATACTACCTTTCTTGCTACCATTTCATCGGATAGAGCTTTCAATTCTTCTCTATGTTCACCATTTCCATGAAGATCCCAACATTTTGAATCTATAATACCGTATGCCTCGCAAATTAAATATTCCCGAGAATGATGAACCTCATTTCCCCACCAATGTGCAAGCTCAATATGAGTATCCCAAAAGTAATATCCAAAGCCCAACCAAGCGTGCTTTTCTACACATTTAAAAGGTCCATGATTTTCAACATAATCTACATTGTCTTTATTTTTTAATGTTTGGTGCAACTTGATTTTCATTTGGCGAATCTATAAATATTTTTTTTAATATTTATAGATTTTAAAAAATTGATTTCACCACCCTTTTGTTTATTCTTCCCCAAATGCGTTCGTTTTCCCAAAATGAATCTTTTTTAAAGTAGTGCTTATTGACAAGTACACAATTTTAGTTCTGGGATACTTTACCTATAGCTTTTAAAAGTTTTATTTTGATAACCTATTTCATACACTAAATATACTGATGGGTTACTTTTAACTTATACCAGATACTCATGAAAACATAACTCTTATTTTACTTTATATTCACATTTTTCTGAACTTTTTCATCTTTTCCTATCAGCAATTAAAAGCAAATAAAAGACAAATGGCGTAAAGCAGTCTTGAATTATGTAAAAGCATTGTCCTGCAGTAAGTTTATAGTGAATTCATCTATTAATCACTATTTAAAAACAAAAAAATGGCACGTCAAAACGGCATATTGAAAATTGAAGGAACAATACAGGATTTGACCTTCTACAAAACAAAGGATGGACATTTGGTGAAAACTAAAAGCTCTATCAGTAAGGAACGAATAGCTAATGATCCTGCATTTGTTCGTACTCGTGAAAATGGGTCTGAGTTTGGAAGTTCTGCAACATCAGGTAAATTAACTAGGGATGCTCTTAGAATTATCGCTATGAGTGCTTCGGACAACAGAATTGTTTCCAGGCTTACCCAACTAATGACCAAAATTAAGAACATGGACATGATAAGTGCCAGGGGACTACGTAATGTTGATGAAGGTATCAATACTGTTTCCGGAAAAGCTTTATTGAAAGGTTTTGAGTTTAATAAAAACGCTTTGCTTGGCAGTATTCTTTTTAAACCATATTCATTGAATACTGCAACCGGTGAAATTACCATTAATGGTCTTGTTCCTGTTAATGATATTGTTTGGCCACAAGGTGCAACTCACATCAGCTTAACTGGTGCATTTGCTAATATTGATTATGCGGCTGGCACTTCAGAGATAGAATTATCCAACGTTCAAAACATGTTGATTGATGGAGTTTCAGCTAACATTTCTTTATTACCTACTGCAGTTCCTGTAGGTGTTGGAATAAAAGTTTTCCTTTTGAAAATTGAGTTTTTCCAAATGGTGAATGCTGTTCAATATTCATTAAAGAATGGTGCCTACAATGCACTGAGAGTAATTGATGTTGTGTAATTAAAAGTATAATAATATTCTTCTATAGGAGGGTTGCCCATAAAGGGTGACCCTCTTTGCATTTATAGTGATGACTAAAATATAAATTATTTCTTAAAGCTCTCATATAATTAGTCCTTACTATGATCGCTGAGTTCTTTTTCTTGATTTTTTAACCAATATTTTTTTTTCACAGGTATTTTTTTACTTGCTTGCTATGACCTTGCTTGAGACTTCCCCTTCGATTGCCTACATTTTCGGATAAAATACAATGTAGTATATCATTATAAAAAATTAATACATCAATACTGTATTGGGTTTTTTCCGTTACTTTTTAAGGGAAGGGGAAGTCTTAAGCAAAGAAAGAGACCGAAAAAATACCTGTGTTTAAAACGGGTGGCTGGTGCGCTCACTTGGGGGTTTTCCTGTTTGATGCAGGAAATTAATAATTGCTAAGGGGTGGTATTACGTAGCAGATGGGCAGCATACGTTGTAGATGGTTTTGCTGTTGGTGACTTGTTTGGAAAGTATGAATAGTAAAGGCGGTATAAAGCTACAGCTGCTATGTAATACCACCACTTTTAAATAAGAATAGTACCTACCACATTGGGCCGGGAGCAGGGAGTTTTAGAAAGTGCTGTCTATGTGGTCCCGGTATTGCAGGGTGATTATTAAAGTTCCCAACCGTGCAGATAGCACGTCAGTTGCGTATTCTACAGCTTTTTGTTAAGAGAACCAAGCCCACGGTAATTTCTGGCCTTGTAGGAACTTATAGAAAGCATTGTTGCATTTTGCAGAATATTGCAGCGAAGCAGCACCGAGCCTGGCGTTTGGAAGGGGTGCAAGTAATAATTTTATTTTTTGTAGGTATTATGTTTGCAACCCGTGCGATGGGGGACATATTAAAAAGTCCACATACCTAAAAGCTTACAGAAAGTTTGCAGCTGAAAACAAAAGATACCGGAGGACAGCTTTTTTTTTCGGCTGCCATGCCAATTGCACCAAACCGTTTAGAAAGTAGTTGTATGTGAGCCCTTTTAATGTGCTTTACTTCGCTAATGGTACTATTCTGTTTAAAAGTTGCCCCTCACTATTAGCAGTGCCGGTTAATCTTCATGATGCCTGGCGTAAAGCTTATACTCATTTTAAACTTCTCCCATGCTTTTTGAATACTCCTGAAACCTAATTTAAAATTAGTATGTGCTTAGTGGGGTGGTTTGTGGGAGAATGTAGGCTTTAAGTAACTTTTCGCTGCTTAGGGCCTACATTGTGCGGTTGGCTTTAAGCATTTTCTAATTGAGCATCAAATGCCTGTTGTATAAGTTCCATTATATAATCTAATTCCCCGAGATTAGAAATACCAACTTCTACATCTCCATTGCCCCATCTCCCTAATTCTGAAATATCTTTACAAATCCCTTTTGGATCAATAATAGATGGGAATTCAATATTTAATGAAAGTCTTAATCTTGCTTTTTGAGGCACTATATCAACAAAGTTAGTGGATGATTTGAAAGCAATGTAGTTTTTTTTATATTCTTCCTTAACTGATGAATCTAAATTTAATATTCGTTTTCCCAATGCCTGATATAACTCAAGCATTTCACCTTTTAAATATTCATACTGCTCTATAGTATATGCTAATTTCTCTTTCTCTTCAGATGGTTTATATTTTTCCAGCACATCTGTTGTAAGAGCAGGTGCAAACCATATATCTTTTGCTTTCGTGGCTAATTCTACTGCTCTTGATTTTATATGTTCTTCATTCCAAGTATCAATTGTTCTTAGATACGTATTTAATCTAATAGGCGAATTATTGAAACCGCCTTCAATACTCTTTTTCTCAGGAAAGGCTCTATCACTTAACTCTGAATTATAACCTGTAAGAGTAAGGTTGCCTAAAGTATGCAAATATGTTTCTTGTATTTCTTTCCATTTTTCACCTAACATTGATTGCCATGCAGGAGAAAGTGTAGGATTTTGTGGAAGTATATGTTCAATAGTGTATTCATCAATGTTTAAAGTCTCCTTACGATTGTGATTTTCCAAATTATTCAATAAATAATTTCTAGACCTAAAATTATATAAATCCTTATTTACAATTTCCTTTTCAAATTCTGCATCAAGTGGAAAACGCTTGTAACTATCTAATAACAAGAAAGCTGCCTTTAATCCTTCTAGGTAATTGATTTTGTTAAATGATTTATAAAGAGTTGCAAAAGTCTTATTCAAACTATTAGTTGGGATACCACAAATAGCCCTACGAAAAACATAATTTTCTACCAAATTTAGAATTATTGCAAAATCGTCTTTTGAGATCACTCCATTTGCATAATCTGCATAGATTGGTAGAATAAATGGATAACTTACATCTACTTTAAGTCTCCCAATATTTTTAAATGCTTTTTGTAGGTTTATATCAGGCTCTTTTAGTAAAACCATATTAACATAGTATTCTGAGAACTTGAAAATATCTTTTACTACATCAGTAATATTTTTACTTGATTTTCCACCCTGAACATAATATTTAAATTCATCATAAACTCTGTCAATTCGTGGAATATGGCCAGTTTTAACAGAAAGGTAATCTCTCATAAAAGAATTAAAGGTAGTAGCATAATCATTTCCGTAACCTTGTTCCATTGGAAACCAATACTTTTCGTATAATTCAGTTTGAATTGATATTTCCTGTCCCATTAAAATATAATTTCTGATTAAATCAGCTTGTGACAAATCAAGACCGGTAGAATTTAAACTTTCGAAAATTAATTGTGGGTTGTCTTTATCTTTCTCTAAAGCTACATCAACCACAAATAATCGTAATAATCCATTATAAATATCGGCTACATTTTCTAAAGAAATCTGTTTCTTAAAGAAATCAAAATTTTCCCAAACTCTATAAGAAAAATTATCCTGTAGTTTTACCCCTTTAATTATATTTATAATTGTTTCCTTATCTCTTTTGGTTAAGAGTAATTTATATCTTAAATCTCCTTCCTCTTCTGTATTAAGCAAATAATAGTTTTGCAACTTTGTATAGTTTGAATCGATTAAACCTTCATTCTCTTTTACAAATTCTGCCAAAGCAGCAATAAGTAAAGTAACAGTTGTTAATCTTTGCTGCCCATCTATCACAAGTAGCTGAGGAACATCAGAAAGATTGTGAATACTTTCCTGAAAATAAACTACCGAACCAATAAAGTGTCCAGGAACAGTGGTATCCTTGCTTACTCTAAGAATATCCGAGAGCAGCTTGCTGCATTGTGAAATTTGCCAACTGTATGTTCGCTGGTAGATAGGTATTACAAACTGTTTTGGACTTTTTATGATAGATAAAAAATTTGCTGCTGATGCTTTCATATTATTTTATATTTATAAAAACCAAAGATTATCCTTACCAAATGCTGGTATTTCGCCTCCATCAAAATGAGGGGCTATTTGAGCTACCATTTCTGGGTATTTTATTGTTACGGGTAAATTTTGTTGTCTTACTGATTTCCAATACATTCTGCTAAACTGGTATACTTGCTCTATTAATTCTTTTGTAACTTTTGTTTCCTGTAATTGGGTTTTATCAGTGCACACAATTTTTAATTTAATTGGAAAGGGATAACCATCTGCTTTACTGTGAGTGGTGCCAATATATCTTGTATTGTTACATAATAAATACTTGCTCTTGCCAATGTTAATGTATGTTCCACTTTTTGGCATTAACTCATCCCAACCTTTATCAAATACTACAATGTCTTCCGATTCTGTTTTGTTTATTGATACTATGAATATTGGAATATCTAAACTGATCTCCTCTAATGCTTTTTGAATTGGCTTTAGTTCTCTATCGCTCATTGTTTTGTAAAAATGAATGATTAGTCTTTCTGGTTTGTCGTTTACTGTAGAAAATTCTCTGATTGCTCTTGAAATAGAACCTGCCAAAATATCTATTTCATGTTTCATAAAATACTCAAACCGATTAAAGTTTCCGGTATTGCTAAAACTAAATGCACTCCCAATATATTGAACATCAGTTGCAACATGTTTAAATGCTCCGACTCCTATAACCAATTCATTTTTAACGGGAGTGTTTAAGCGCCAAGGGATTCCCCCTAACTTTGCTAAAATAGCTACTGCAATATTGGGTAAGCTATAAACATAATTTGGATCGTTTTCTTTTAGTTTTGCTGGATCAATGGTTTGTGATGTAATGTTGCGTTTAAGCAGTACTTCTTTTATCTTATAGTAAATCTCCCTTTTTTCTAAATCATTCTCGTATTTTGAATAGGGAGTTATATATATAGCAATATATTGGGTGTCTGGATCGAAAGCACGTTTACTTAATTCTTCATCAATTTCGATTACTGGATTTTCTTTGTTTTTAAATATTATACTAAATCCTTGAGAAGTGTGCAGTAATACATCTACATACTGCAAAAGCCCTTTAAAAAAGCCAAAACCTCGGGTTAAATAATTATTGATTAATAGAGATTTTCCCTTATCATCCTCATGCATTATATAAAACAACTGAACTTTATTAAACGGGCTCTTTTTAAATGGACCGTGTAATTTCATTCCATTATTTGGAACTATATCAAAACCATGTTCCCCGGTTTTTTTACCAAATGATAATTTATTGCAATCAGCATCAGTTTCATCAATGTTAATTGTTGGAACTTTAATAAAACCATCCTTATGTAAGGGAATAAATTCTTTAAACTGATCATTATCTAAATGAGATTTATAAAACTCCTCAATTTTCAATAAATAGCTTTTATATCTATTGTCTCTTGGGGGTAATGCAACCGCAAAATTTAATATTATACTTAAATTTTTATTTACAACCGGGTAAACATTATTATAATCCACATCATCCCATTTTGCTAGGTCAATGTATTTGGCTAACTTATTATCAACTAAAACCCATTTGAAATTTTCTGGTTCTATATCTTGAATAGCATCAGCAATACTCCGTTTTAAAATTTTTGATTTACCATCAAATGACAATAGTAATTCCGGGTATTGACTGACTTCTGCTAACTGGATACTTAGAGTAAACTTATCGTACACATCGAATACTTCATTTGATAACTTAGGTTGATGCACCCAAACCTGGTTTTCTTTAATGAATGTAGTTTTAAGAATTTGAGGATTTACTTTACGGAAATAATAATTAATTTGACGGTTGTAATACTGTTTAATTAAATTTGGATTTTCAGTTTTAAAATCAATAGACAAAGGAGTAAAGCCATCAACTTTGCCTTTATAGGTAGTTGCTATAAAATCCTGTGATGCAGGGATGCTTGGAAATATACTGGCTAAGCTTAAGGGAAATATTGAATGGTGAAGGCGTGGGAACTTTTCTTGTTCTTCTATATGAAAATAGAAATCAATATTGGTTTCAGGCCAATCGAAAGTGAGTATATTGAAGAACAAATTGTTTCCAGCCATTATTATAATTATTAGATATTGATTGCTATAAAATAAGTTAACAATGTTAATCCTGATGCAAGGAATAAAATCATCATTATATTGAACCACTTTGTCAGGGTGTTCAATCGTTTAGAAATTTTATCAATATTAATATGTATGTTTTGTATTTTATAATTAATTGCTTTTAATGAAGTGTAATGAGAAATAACACTCAGTAAAATCACAGCACCAAAAAATGCCCAGGCAATTATTAAAATATTTTTATCAGTAGCTAAGTTTAATGCAACAATGTCTTTTATGAAAGCAAAGGATAAACCAAATGCCCCTGCAGAAAAGAACAACAATTGCTTGTCAAACTGAGTTGAACTTTCAAAAAATGCTTTATTTAATTGCTGCAAATACTCTTTATCTGCTTCTTCCATTACTTTTTAGGGAGTTTTGGTCTTTCAGGTATTTCTAAACCATTAGTAAAATCATTGTCTTTTAATGTTTTTTCAAAATCATCACAAAGCTGAGTTAAACTGTCTTTAGTTTCTCGCTTAAAAAAATCACCTAAATCTTTATTAATTATAATGTATTTTCTGTAAATTTTGGAGAAGTCACCATATATTTCATCTTGATTAAAGGCTGTACCATCATCAATGATTTTAGCAATTAATCTTTTTCCTAAATCTTCAATTTGTATATAATTAAAAAAGGTGTTGATTTTAAATTCAAATTCTTTTATTAATGTTGCTATTGTTTCCTCTTCTTGATTACGCTTTTCTATTACTTGTAAAATATTGTATTTGTACTTATTATCATTTGTATTTACAGAACCACCTTTCACTTCCTTTTTTTCTTTTTCTTTATGTTCCTGTGGGGCTATTATACCAATTTTATTATCAAAATATATTTCTACATCATCAATTATATCAGAAGGTTTGTTTATGTGTCGGTATTCATTATTAAACTTTCGCCAAAAATCTAATGTCAAGCTATCACTATATTTAGGGTCTAATTCAATAACAAACTCTAAAAGGTTTAAAATTTTGAAGTAATTGTTAATTGTAGTTTTTAGCTTTTTTGCATCATCTTTTGATTTATTAATGTAATCAGCAAAGGCGTTTTGCATATTTAAAATCAAACTAATGTCCTTATTCCCTCCACAATAGTTGACAAAATGAGGAAACTGAGACATTAATAAAGAATGTTCCTTTAAGTTCTTGTAATATATTTCAAGTTTACCTTCATCTCCCAATGGATCAAAATCAGATACAACAACATTACTGAAATGTTCAAAGGCTTCTTTAATATTTTTTACGTTTACATTTTTGTAAGAGAAATCAACTATTTTACAATCATTTTTATGCTTGGTAGTTCTATTAACTCTCGAAATTGTTTGTATGGCATTAATTCCCCTTATTTCTTTGTCCAGAAATAACGTATGGAGTTTAGGTTCATCATATCCTGTTTGCAATTTATCTACTACTATTATTAAACCGTTTTTTGCAAGTTTGAAATTTTGCATTACAGTTTTTTCATTGAGCCCACCATTTTGATTATTACTGCTTGGTTGGTCCTGACTATCAGAATACACTATAAAAATTGGTGCATCTTTAAATCTTTCATATTTTTTTTGCTCAGTAATCTCTTTAAAGTGTTTTTTAATGTATTTGCTGTATTTTACAGCATTAGGAATGGAAGTAGTAGCCAACATTGCTTTAGCCGTCCCCCTAATATTGTGATAAATTGTAGTTACTAATCTTTCGACAATAAATTTCGATATTGCCTCTATTCTTTCAGGATTGGCATATATTTTCTTTTTTCGAATAGCATATTTTTTTCCATACTCATCTACTCCAGTATCTGTATCATCCGGTATTGTTTCATAACCTTTATCTCCCTCAAAGCCTTCTAAATCATTATCTGGTTTTTCGAAATACATTTTAGAAGAAACAGGAACAATGCCTTTTATTGGATTTAAAACATAACCATCTTCTATAGCTTCCCGCATTGTATAGCTGTCGAATGGAACCCATATTTTCTCCGATTCTGCATATTTATTAAATTCTCCAAAACGAGCCAATGTGTGGTCACTTGGTGTAGCAGTAAAACCTACGATTAAATTTTTCTTCTGATAAGCCTTAGAATGACTTGAATTTTTATCAAAACTACTCTGCAGTTCATCAAAAACACTTATCATTGTTTCATTTTGAGTTCCACTATTGCTCCGATGTATCTCATCAATTAAAAATGCGATTCGCATTTTTGATAAATTAATAATATTAGTGCTATCTAATATGTCTTTTACTGTACCAAACTTTTGAATATTAACAATAACAACTCTTTTATTACTGCTTAAAGCTGTTGTAAATGATTTTTTATCATGGGCTTCAATGAACATTCCTTTTTGAATATTCATGTTATGAAGCATTGTATCCAATTGATCTCTTAACTGAAGCCTGTCTACAACTAACATTATTTTATCATATACATACTCTCCATTTTTGCGTAAATCCTTCAATTGGAGAGCAGTCCAACCAATGATATTACTTTTTCCAAATCCAGCAGAATACTGTAACAGTAAAGAATATACATTTTTATTGTTTTGGTATTTTTGTCTTTTGGTAATTAATTCCTTTATTTTTTCTTCACCTACACCTTTAGCTTTCAGTTCGTTTTCTAATTTATTGAGGAAATAGTCTGGTTCTTTTTCATGTTCTAAAAACTCATCTATTTTGCTTAATACTTTATCAGTGCCAAACTTCTGTTTAGGTCTTGGACTAATTAACCTCCCGTCATTGTGTTTATATTCTTTAGTTTTACTGCCTTCTTTTTTTAACAGCTCCCTTTCAATAAAATTATAATAGAGTATTTCTTTCTCAATCATTTTTTTATCAAAAAGAGCTTTAAATACTTCCTCAAAACGTTGAGTTTTATTTGCTTCTTTATTGCGAAGTGGATACTGCTTAAGATCTTTTTCAAAACTATTGTTGTAATCAGTAAAATCGTTGTTATCTAGAGCAACCGTAGCTTTTATTAAATCAAACTGATTGGAAATATTACGAATAACATAGGTATCATTGAGGTCTGTTGAAGTTATATGAATCGCTTTTTCAAATATTTTCAAAAAGTCTTTACGGATAGATTGAGAAAAGTCATTTCCTTCTGCTATTAATAAATATTCTTGGACTGCAGTTAAATAATCTTTAGCAACTTTTTTTCTTCCGTTTTTTCTTGCATTTTGGTTATTATAATTGCTTTTTAATTCATTATAACCTATAAATATACCATTTAAGAAAAAAGTAAGATCAGGGCGAAATGAAAAGCGTTGTTTACCTTGATATTTAAAAGTATAGGGTAATTCTTGAATGACAGTAAAAATATTCTCATTAAATAGCTTGTCTTCCTGGGTTTCACTTCCACTAGGGTAAAATAAATGCAGTGAAACACCCTCAAATGTTACAGTTTTATTTGTATTAATAAATAAAGCCATATTGGCAGAAGACTTTACCCGATCTTCTAAAAAATTTGTAATTGATTCTAATAACTCTTTTTCAGAACCAAACTTTCTTAATAGTTTTTTATAATTATCCTTGTTAAGTGTTGTTTCAGATAGAAAATGCTTTAAATCTTCAACTAAAAAGAATTGTGGAGAAACTGTGTTTGCCTTTGCTTCTCTATATTGCAAACCATCTTGTCTTTCGCAAAGAAAATTAATAAGATATTTATCTTGTAAATCTAGTTCTTCCATATCAGTTATTGGTTACTTTAATTTTCCCAATTGCTACATCATTAATTAATGTTTTACGAAGTTCGTTTAAGATTTTTATTTGTTTTGTAATATTATCTATGATGCTATCGATTTTTTTTGTTGTCTCATCCAAATAGACAACAATTTTATTTTGTTCCTTTATTGTTGGAGGTAGATAAACAAAAAAGTCTGTAAGCTTTTCCATCTTTAGATTAATTCGTGTAAATCCTTTACCTTCTATAATTAATGATTTCCTATAATTATCAGATAATAATAAATAATTAAGATAATTAGGTTCACAATTATTCTTATTTAATCTATATCCTTTACAAAAGCTATTTAAGTATGTATCTTTAAGATCACCTTTTAAAATTGATGTTTTTCCAACATCTTCATATCCTTCAGAACTCATTAAAAAGAACAAGTCTCCTTTTCTAACCTTATTCTGTTTTTCATTATCAAGGACCACAACCTTAGCTAAATTGGTTATATCGAGATTTGTATTATTTGCAATATTTGTAAATGGTATATAATCTTTATTGTTCGGATTATTATCCTGATTAAAATCATTACCACTTTTTCCAGATAAACCGCTGTATAAAAATCCTAAATCCTTAAGTCTATAAATATCCCAATTTGAATTTACCGAAAATAGATACTCACTTGTTTTACTTTTTACGCTTTTATCTAAACCCTTACAAACAGCTTCATTAATGATGTTTCTTCTTAGTTCTTTATAGTAATTTGTTTTCTGTTTAAGTAGTGTAATTTTTTTATTAATAGATTGTGTTTTAATACTTAAGTATTGAGCAATGGTTTCTTGTTCATAGATAGGTGGAAGTATAATTGGAACATTTAATGTTTGCCCCATATTCAATGCTTCTTTGGATGTTCCTGCTTGAATTAAATTTATATATTCTTTTACAATGTGTGTTTTGAAGTAACTCGAAATAAAAGGAACCAGTTTCTTATTTAATCTTAAAAAAATTATATGTTGATTAATGTTTGCTTTTGGCATTGAGTAAGGAACAATACATGTTCTACCAATGGAAGCTCCAGTCAAATTAATTAAAATATCATTAGGCTTTAATTGAGAATTTTTCATTTTATGATTTGTGGTTTCATCAATAAAAGAAACATCTTCAATTCTTAACCCTTCATCATAAACATTTTGACTTCTTAGCAGAGGAACTCCACTTTTAAGATATACTTCACTTCCCCCTTTAGGCGTTACTCCACTTCCAATTTTAACTATAATGTCTTTTACCCTTTTTACTGACCAATTTAATGGGACTTCACCTAACCAATCAATATCAGTGGATTTATATTTATTATACTTCATATAGCTAAATCATTTTCAAGTTTAACTAATTCCTTTTCTAATTGTGCTAGATCTGCTTTAATTTCAGCAATTTCTCTAAGTTTTTCTGAAACGTAAAACACTTTATTGAAATTAATTTCTACGCCAATAGCATTATCAATATATTCAAATGGTCTAGTAATGTATTTAGCCATAAAATCAGTAATATTCTTATTATTTATAGCTTCTACAGGATTATAAGGTATAATTTCATAGTCCTTTTGATTATCTGCACTAAGCTCTACCCAAATTTCAATATATTCAGGTTTTGTTTTTGTTGCTTTTTTGAAAGTACTTTTTACAAGAACTTTGCCGCAACCCATGCCTTTATCCTTTCCCTTTTCCTCTTTTACAATAGTTTCTTTTTCTAAATCATAATAATAAACTAGATTACTACATTTTACTATCAATTTACTGTCCTTATAATCGAAATTATCAATTAAGGGTCTTATTTTTTGTTCATAATAGTTCTGTAAATTAGTGTATTGTGTTTGATCACAATCAGAAATAATAAATTCATTTATTTCTATTATTTCATTATTAAAGCTTTGAGAAATTTTCAATGGACTTAGCTTGATACTTTTTGCCTGGTAGTCTTCAAAGGGTTCAAATTTGCTCTTTTTCCAAGGTAAATGCTGTTGGAAGGAATTGCCTTCTATGTCTAAATTAGTTAGCATTATACTTTGTCTATTGTAATAAAAGTGCCATTTATCAAACACCTTAGCAAAATCATTGTCTTTAAAATTCGTAAGCGCCTGCACTATTTTGATTCTATTCGGAAAGTCCATTTCTTTCCGCTTTTTTCCTTTACTTTTCTTTAGTGGAATATATAATTCACTAGCATTAATAAGGATTACCTTATCTTTTCTTTTGGTAGATTTGTTTTTATTAAATATCCACAAGTAGGTATATATGCCAGTGTTAAAAAACTCATCAGTAGGCATTTGTATTATAGCCTCTACCCAATCCTGATCAAAGAAATATTTTCTGATACTGCTTTCTCCGCTCCCTGCATCACCACTAAATAAAGTAGAACCGTTATGAACTACAATGGACAAGCCATCATCGGCTAATTTGTGCAAAATATGCTGTGTAAATAAAAATTGACCATCAGAAATAGAAGGTAATGCCACAAATCTTTCTGTAGTATCATTTTTTATGTCTTTCTCAAATCCTTTCCAATCAACCCCATAAGGAGGATTAGCAACAACAATATTAAAAGACTTATCCCAAAATTTTCCAATATCTGTAAGCGTGTTCCCATATTCAATTTGTGTGTCTTTTCTAAATCGACTTTCAATTTTTGCCAAGGCGTATAATGTACCGTTCCATTCCTGACCATAAGTAGCAGTAGGTCTATTTGGATATATTTCTTGAATTTTATCTTCGACTCCAAACAATAAATTGCCACCGCCACAGGTAGGATCATAAAGTGTTAGAAATTTACCGTTATTTTCGATTTTAGTAGCAATAATTTCAGATATTAAAGCAATAATATCATCAGGAGTATATTGCTCTCCTGCTGTTTCAGCAGAAATGTCTGCCCATTTTCGTTTTATATGTTCTTCAAGTGTAGTTATTTCGGAATTGTTAAAAGGACTTAAATCTATTTCACTCCAGGCTTTTACTGTATCAAATAAAATTCGCTTCTTTTTGAGCTGTCCACTAACTCCAGATATATCCAGGAATTTTTCTTCTTCAGTGCCTTTATCTACACCTAATAAATATTTGGTTTCAGTGTCAAATGCTTTTAGATAGGAATGGAAGTCTACATCAAAACTCTTGTCATTTTTGCAAATATCTTTTAACGTTTTCTTTTTTCTAACCACAAAGTCGTTATAACCTAAACCTTCTAATTTAAATATTTCGATAAAATCATCAATATTCTCTTTTCCCATTTGATTTTCTAAAATATTGGCTTCTCTTATCAATCTACTTTCTACCATTAGTAAGGCAAAAAATGGCATCATGTATTTCGGAAAATCGCTTTGTTTAATGCCTGCACCAATTAGTAAATCTGCTGTTTTCCAGACTTTGCTTTCGTATTGTAATATATTATTTGACATATTTTATTTATTCTATTATTTTATCTATTTCTTTAAGTTTCTAATCGTTTTAAGCTAGATCCAGTAATAAACATTCAATACTAAAACTCATTTAACTCTATTTTGTTGATTTATAAACAGATCTTAACTTTTCAAATATAGTATAAAAAGAAAGTGTCAAACTGCTCTTGTGGAAAAGTTTTAGGAAAGTTTCAAACCATGCAAAGTGTGCAAAGGTTTAAACACCTTCGTACACTTTGTATGTTTACAGACTTTCGGATTTATGTATTGTAATATCTTCCAGCTTAAAGCAAGGTTATACTAGGATTTATTTTAAATAAAGCCCAATTGCCAACCCAATTCCTATTCCAATGATTACAAACAATAAGATTTTCAATATATTCAATTGCTTAGTTTGAAGAGAAAAATTTTCTTTTATTTTTGACTCCATTGAATTAAAATTTGAGTTCAATGCTGTTTCGAATGCTCTTTGGATTTGAGTTCCTTCGTTTCGGATTTCTACCTGAATATCTGATTTGTGTTTTTCAAGTCTAGATACTAAGGAGGCGTCAAGCTCTTTCTGGAAATTTTTATTGTCCTGATATTGTTCCTGAACCTTTTTATGAAGCCCGCTTTCAATAGTTTCAAGGTGTTTTTTAGAATTCTCTATACTTACTTGGACTTCTTTTGATAGTAAGGATAGGCTATCATTATTGTTTTTAAGCAATTTCAAATTATCAGAAATGTCTTGTTTTAGCTTACCAATGTCTGAATATACTTTATTAAACTCTTTCAAGTCTTTGGATTGAATTTCAAGTTCAATTATAGTTTTATCCAATTTTTCTAAATCCGCCATATATTTTTTTATTAATTGCTTTCAGTCTATTATTTGCTTGTTCAATTAGTGTTGTCATTGAATATGAATCTCCTAAAGTCTTTGAAATTTTCATCAAAAATTCTTGTGTATTGAAAAATTTGTAAAGTGATTCAGCCAAAAAACTCTTGTTTTTACTACTCATTTCACTTCCAATTTTAAGTATTTGTTCTAAAATATACTCAAGAGCACTTTGTTCATAATGCATTATTTGCGCTAAGGAACTTTCAAACCGGTATCTACCATCAGAATTGCCATAATCATCCAATAATAACCGCAAAATACCACTTATCAGATCTAAACCTGTATTATACATATAGCTTTCTAAGAAACGACTCAAGTTGTCCCTAAGACTTTCTTGTTCTCTTTTTGTGATAAACTTATCGGTTAATACATTCTTGTCAATTTGGTAAAAGACTTCAAACCACTTTTCAAAATCTCTTGGGTTTTCAGAAATATGCTGTAATGTATAACTTGATTGAGAGAACTTGAAATAATTTTCTAGTCTGGTTTTAAACTCATCGTTTGTAATTACACCATCTGCATAATCACAACAATTCTCATAAATATTTTTTAATGACTGTCTTCTGTTGTAAGCAAAATTGTCATAGGACCATTGTAGCAAAATAAAAATATACTTTTCAATAATTGTGTATTCAACAGGAGCATTCAGTATTTTTTTATAAATTGTATATTTTTCTTCTGTAAGAAGTGAAGAGAATGAGAATTCTGTGTCATATTTGCGGATAGTATTCAGTAGTGATTCTTTAATTGAATTTTCTGAATACTGAGCAAAGTCAACTTCAAATGAACCACCACCAAAAAAATTATTTATAGTCCAATCTTCAATAATACCAAGTTGACTTAGCCTATATATCGCTTTCTCTGTCCTTGCTTTATTGTAACCGATTATATTCCCTTCAACCTTTACAGTTTTTTTGTTAGAAATTGAATAAGTTGAATGTAGTTTCTTTATAATTTCAAATTCATCCTTAATCACATCAAGTCCGAGTGAAAAAAGGAACAGATTTGTATTTATATCGCCATTAATTCTCCTTTGTAGATCCTTGATTTGAGATATTGTTGTACTTCGCTCCCAAATTTGAGAAAGGACTGATTCATCATTAGTTTTCGATAACAAAACGAAACATTGTGCTTTTTTTTCTTCTGTGAATATCGTTTTATCCCGTCCTGCTCTACCTGCTTCTTGATATAAGGATTCCATTGATCCTGGAATTCCATAATGGAAAGTGTAATGGATATTTCCTTTATTTACTCCCATTCCGAATGCCTTGGTCGCTGTTAAAAGAGAAAAACTATTCTGTTTAAACTCTTTTTGTACTATTTCTTTGTATTTATCAAATTGCTGATCAGACATAATTTCACTTCCCTCATTTTTAGGAACTGAACCTGCATAATACTTAATCTCTTTTTTAAAATGGTTACTTAATTTTAAGGCGAGAGGATAACAACCGTTTTTCCCATTTACCGTTGGAGTGAAAACAATCCCACATTTGGTTTTTTTTCCATTTTCTTCCAACACACCAATAGTATCCTTTAATAATTCAATATATGAAATGATGGATTTTGATTTGTCATTCTTATCATCAATTACTATAAATTCTAGTTCTTTTCGAGTATAATCTACAGGTGTTTTTACGTTTTCCTGCTTAACTCCAAACTCAATTTGAATGTCTTTAAGCACATTTATAGAAGCTGTGGCAGTTAATCCTAAAAAATTAAAGTCTGTACACAGTTTTTTAATGGTGTTTGAAAGGTTAAGGTAAGAGGTTCTAAAATCATGGCCCCATTCTGAAAGGCAATGAACTTCATCAATAACTGCATATGCAATAGTGAATCGTTCATTAACCGTACTGAAATAATTTCTGAATGTTTTAAGTTGAAACCTTTCAGGAGAAATGAAAATGAAAAAATATTTGCCGTTTCCGAATTCTTTTTGCGTTTTTTCTTTGTCCTGTCCATCATTATCACCACCAGTAATGTGATTCGTTCTTGAAAAGTAAACAGCGTCCAAATCTGCTTTTTGATCATACATTAAGGACTTTATTGGACAAACAACAAAACTTATGGCAGGTTGGAGAATGGCTGATAGTTGATAGCATACTGATTTACCACTTCCTGTTGGAAGTAAACCTATCGTATCATTTCTAGCCAAAGCATTTGCTATAATTGGTAATTGACCTTCTCTAAATTTCAGTGTTTCAAAATTGAGGCTATTCTCATTTTGTAGGAAAATATTCCAAAGCAAAAAAAGCAAAGCAGCTTCATCTGATTGCTCACCACCAAACTGTAATTTATATTTTATTGTTGATGTTGAGGAAAGTCTAAAATAATCATATGGCTCAAAATGAGAAAAATTAGGAGCTAATGCATGAGCATTTTTAAAATATCTAAATTCATCTAAATAATATGTCCTTATAAAAATAATATTTTCATGTAGGTCAAATTCATCCGTGAAACGTTTTAGTAGACTAAAATCAACCTTTACTGTTTGTGGATGATTTGAAAATTCAGTAATAGAAGTTGGCCGGGTAATTATGATTTCTGGCGCTACGAATTTAATTTTTTGTAATTGGAAAATATGTTTGAACCACAAAAACAAATCGTCCATTGCAAGTTCAGCAAAGTCTTTTGAATCTCTTTCTAAAAGTTCAAATTCCCATAGTTGATTAAATTGTAAAATCCCTAGTTCTAGAAGCTCTAAAACCAAAAGTTGAAAACGTATTATCGCAGTTGCTCTATAATGTGGATTTGTTAAATCAATGCCTTTTTCATAAGCAATTTTATAGTCATTTAGAGAGATGAACGTCTTGTCAGCTTCTTTCCTCTCCATTTGCTTAGAAATGACATTTTCAATTCTATTTTTTATTTCTTGTATTTTTTGTAAAAATATTTCATTTTCTGCCTCCAAATCAGAGGTTTTAATTCTTATTGTTTGAATTCCGTACTTTTTTGTGTGTTCATCACGTTTGCGATCTTTTTCTTTATCATTTTCGTGCTGAGAACCATCAATTTCAATAATTAAATATGCCTGAGGCAAGTAAAAATCAACCTGCTGATTTGCATATTCATCAACATCAACTTGAGTAATTTCGTTAATGCTGATTTCTGGTAAAATAAGCTGTTGTATAAATTTAAATTGAACTAAATGCCTTGGAATGAGTTCTTCATAAAATTTTTTAGCGGGGTAGTAGTTTCCTTTTTCATCCCCCCTTATAATTCTTTCCCAATTTGGAAGCTCAATATCGATTAAAGGATAGGCTTTTTCAAAATTTTCTAAATGAATCTTGCCTAAGGTTTCTTGCAGAAATATTGAAAGCAAAGTCGGTTTGCCCCTTTGAAGTATATTTTTCAGAATACATATCGCAGGCAAATATTCATTGTTAATTCGATTCCCTTTCAGATTATGAATTACAAAATTATGGTTACTATAGGAATAGTTCGCTGAGTATCTTTGCATTATAACCGATCCCTTATTAGGCGTTGGGTGGAAATCAAACTATTTTGATTTCTTTTTTAATTCCTCAAAGGGTAAATATAGGAAAAGAAAGGAAAATATATAAAGTTGAGAAATGTTAAAAAAATATTTGCAAATCATACAAAGTATGCAAAGGGTAGAAACCAAATACATACTTTGTAAGCTTCGCACAGTTTGCATAGTTTCTACAACTTAGCATACTGACCATATTCTGGTTGGGTTAAAAGCACTCCATTAAGTAATTGTTTAAGGTATTTATCAGTAGTCCGTTCTTCTATTTTAATCTGCTTTCCAATTGCAACTGCATCTTTTCTTTGAAACGATAAGGGCAAGGCTTCAAAAAACTGCTTCATTTTAATATCCGTTATTTTTTCAGTCTTGGGCAAATTTGTAAACATTACCATTGCATGATGCTTAAACACTTCTGCTATTTTAAAAGCAGTTTCGAAATCCTGATCTTCACATATAATCTCTCTTGAACAATCTGCATTCTCAAATTTGCGAGTGGCAGAAAGTACCATTGCGATACGGTAAACAATTAACCCTAACCTTTTTACCGTACTTGTAGCTTCTTCACTAATCAAAACACTTACCTCTTTTAACCACTCTTTGAATTTTTGATTCAATATATGCCACTGTTCTGGTGTTAAATTAAACTCTGTTGGATATTGTTCTAGAAATTCAATCATTTTAAGCACTTCTAAAGAGCATTGCTCAAAAAACTTGGTTAGATTTTGTTTACCAGTTGCAGGTGAAACATCTCTCCACTCAGGTTTTACTTTAAATGTATAAAATATAAAGCGGCTGAAAAGGCCATCTTCTGCAGAACTTATTAAGGACTGAACTTGTGATGGTGTTCCTGACAATGCTACTGATAGGCGTGGTTTTTTTATTTCGGAATACTCATTGTTCGTTTTACGGCTATAACTAATGCTTTCATGGTGAAAGGCTTTTCGCAACAAATCTGAATATCCTCCCCAATCCTGCTTAAAGCTTTGTCCCATTGTATCGGCTTCTGTTTCGCAAAATATTCCCTTTTCATCCCCATCCATCAAATGTTTAATAACTGCTGCTGAACTTGAATTGCCCGGAATAAAAAGTATTTTGAAAGGTGGAGCCTCTGGTTCTTCTTTTTCATCAACTGGTTCGCCCCTCTTTGCATTTTTTTGTTTCATTTTATATTGCTTTAAAAGAATGTCGTATTTTTTCTTTTCTTCCTTACTTTCATTGTACAATTTATCATGAAAGGCCTGACCTAAGGCTTTTGCAAATATTAGGGCTCCTTTTCCACTTGCTGCAGGTGCTATAATAAAGCAATTTAGATTGGGATAAACTGTTTTTTGGTCGTAAGTGCCTTCAACAGAACTAAAGCATCCGCTAAGGATTGTTATAGCACCGGTTAGAAAAATATCCCGCTCTCTGCTTGTTTCAAAGGCACTACATCCATATTTAATGATGCCAGGCAAATGCTCAAATATTCCATCTGGCAGTGTTGGCATATTTAACAATCCATTTTCGGTATTATCTATATTGATACATTCTTCTTTAGGTGTCTTTGGGAGTGCAAACTTTGCAAACTCTTCTTTTTGGTTTAAATAAGCACTTTCAACTGCTGTTTTAATCTCGTGAGCATCCAAGTCAAAAGATGATAATAGTAAATCATGTACATCTTGAACTGGAATCCCAGAACGATTGCAATTGCAAGCCAAAAGATGAATGTAATTGTTACGGTTGCCTTCAATATACTGCGATTTCTGATTAGTAAAATCAATGCATTTATGAAATAGTTCATCATAGTTATTGGTATTAGATTGTTTAACTTCTTGAATTTTAATTGCTGTTTGTATTTGAATCTCTTCCGGAATAACATTAACCTTAAATTCTTGGCTGTTAATGTTTCTATATGCCTGTGGATCATAGGAAACAAAGCAAAGCCGGGTAACATCTTTACCAGACGGATCAATTGGAAAACCGATTTCTCTTTGGTAATGATCCGCTACTTGGAGGTAGGCTTGTTTATGGTCCTGTAAATGTGAATTTACCTGTACCAAAATTTTAATCCCATTGCCGCTCGGACTTCTAAAGCAGGAGAAGGTGTAAGGAATTATTATTGCTTTTTTAAAAGCTGTTTCGAGTTGCTCGGTTGTCAGTTTATCTATCTCTAAAATGATAAATTGGCTGTAATCAAGCAGGTGCTCTAATTTACGCCCGCCACCATAGGTGGCGGATGGTGTAAAAGCCAATAGCTGCTTCTTTAATTTATCAGCTTCTTCTTTGTTTCCAGATTGAAATGCTGCCCGAACTTGTTTTACTTCATTTTTGTATTTACCCTCAATAATCTCTTTGGTGATTATTATTAGGGATTTATTTTCAACAGGTATATTGAATTGTTTGAATATAGTGCTACTAGCCATCTCTATAATTTTAATGGATTAATAAATTAGTGATTGTGAAGTGTCAACTATCTAATTGCTGGCACTTTGAATTTTTCAAGCATCAGAATTATGTCACTGAGTCGGTAATAGATTTTATTACCTATTTGTGAATAAGCCACTACCTTTTGCTCTCGCCAGGCTTGAGCGGTTCGTTTGCTTATATTCATGATGTTGTTGAACTCTTGACTATCGAAAAACACCTCTTGTGGATTCTTCTGCTTATCCTGTAATAATGCCTCAACCGACTCAAGTCGTTGAAGGATTTCTCTGGAGGTCTGTTCTGTTATTATAAACTTTCCCATGTTAATACCTCCGTTTGTTTTTAATTACATAATCAGCCGCTTGCTTTTCGATTTCATCATTGGTCGACTGCTTGTTGCGTTGCAGCCAATCATCTAATTCATGTCTGTTGAAGTACAGTTTTTTACCTTGGGGGCAAAAATGCGGCACCGATTTACTACTTGTTAGTTTGTAAAGGTGAGACTGCGATAACTCAAGGTATTCGCATGTTTCATTAAAGTTAAGCACGTCTTTGCGTACTATATTCTGACTCTCTAAGAGTCTCTCAATTTTATCGAGACGTTTTAATATTTCGTCCATTTTCTTAATTTATTAATTATTAGAAAAGGACTCTTGGCCAAAAGTCATCATTGAATCTCAACGACTTTTCAAATTTGGGAATAGTTGTTTGGAAGTAATAAAACGGAATTTTGGACAAAGCGAAAGCCTTGCCAATAAAGGGTTTTTAAAAAAAAACGGAAATTTAAAAGAGGAATTTGAAAGTGAATTTCCGCAATTTAGGATTTAGGTAATTGATCTAACCAGTAGTTGTTTTCAAGGAAATCAGCAACTTTTTCAGGCGATTTGCTTAATGTGCGAAACTGTTTATAGGTATTTGAGCTATAGCGATAATCTAAAAACTTTCTACAGTCAAGGGGTTTTAGTGGTTTGTTCTTAATAAAAACTTTGGGATTGAAATAATTCTTATTAATCAAAATATGGAATATTGTTGCCAATTCTTGAATTTGTCCGTGTTTGTTAACAGAGTTATAATCAATATCAATGTAACCATTTTCAAATAATTTTTCTTCAAATGAAGCAAATCGGGAAGGGTTTTTTATAATATTTTTATATTCGGGCACCCCTTTTGCTTCTTTTCTAAAATCGCTTATAATTGCTTTTAACACTGCATCTAATGTCTCTTTTGTTTGGGTTTTAGATGCGGGTACTGCTATTTTAATTTTTTGTGCCGGAATTACTAAGGATTTAGCTGGTGCTTCTTCAGAAAAATACATTTGATGTATATCATCTTCGGTATTTTCTTCCTCTTTTAAAAAATCTTTGCATGTATCTTGTATTTCAATGTAAATGCGGATTAATTGATGTTTTAAATATTGAACTATATATGTTTCATCTAACTTATTTATATCCGATTTTGATTTAGCTCCTGGGGCAAGAAAGGATAATAGATATTGGTTATCATCAATCGTCTTGCTTGTTTCTTTAAATTTTTGGATTAATACTTTTGTAAGTGTAGTGTGTACCCAATATGTTTTTTCCTGGTCATTTAGTGCTCCTTCAATAATACTTCTGAAATTATTTAGATAACGTGTAGCCTCATTTTCAATTAAAGAAAAATAGTATTTTCTTTTGACTGTAAGAGGCTTAGGAAAATCTACTTCATAGTCTGGCTGATACATAAAATGCTCTTTCACTACTTTTTGTATAAGTTCTCTGAATTTCGGATCTGGTATGTTCCTGTTTGTCCAAGGGCGTAATTCAAGGAATAAAATACTATGGTAAATTTTTAATTCTGTATCCATTTTACAAATCAAGTTTTATTCTATTTGCAGCGTCTTTCTTTTTCTCATCAATAATCTTAGCATATATCTGAGTGGTTTTCAAATCTTTATGGCCTAACATTTTGGAAACGGTATAAATATCAGTGCCTAAAGTTAATTGTAAAGTGGCATAGGTGTGGCGAGCACAGTGGAAAGTTATGCTTTTTGTTATCCCTGCACGGTTTGCCCATTTTTGCAACCTGATGTTATAATAGGAACTGTATTTAAGTGAAGAAAATACCCGTTCATCCGGATTTCCTCTTTCACCTATTAGTTTCAAGGCATCTTCGTTAATTGGCAATGTTTCTGCTCCTTTGGTTTTCTTCTGATGAAAACGAATATAATTACCTACTTCTTTAGAGTGCTGCATTTCTGACCATAGTAATTTGTTTACATCTGACCAGCGCAATCCTGTTAATGCACTGAATATAAAGGCTCGTTTTAAAACATCAATGTCACACCTGGCATTTGCCATCGCTTGTAATTCATCGAGGGTTAGAAATTCTCTTTCCGGTTCTCCTGGTTTTATGCCTTCAACAACATCTGCGGGGCTACGGTCTATAATATTATCTTTTACGGCTTCTCTCAAGGCTGCTCGTACTTTATTATAATAGGAGGATTGAGAATTCTGTGAAAGAGGGGATTTTGATGGTGTAAGGGCCTCTTTTTGAAAATATTTTTTCAAATCTTCAAGCCAATGTTTATCAACTTGGTTAAATGTTACATCATTTGGTGCAAACTTCCTTAGGTGTTTTAAAGCACCATCCCAATTGCCATGATTTCCTTGGCTTTCATTTTTGAGCTTTGTAAGGTGTTCCATATAGTTTAAAAAACTGCCTTTGAGTTTTTCATTATTCTTAAAGCCGTAAATTCCGTTCCTAATCTCAACATGTCTTTTGCTCCTGATTGCTTCAGCTAGATCAAGTGTTTTCTTGTTTTCTTCTATTGTTTTTTTTGGCAGCTTCTTATTATCAGATTCCGCTATTAAATACATTTGCAAATACTCATATTCTCGTTTTCCATTACTATAGTATTCAAGGTATAAACTTATTTTATTCCCTTTTTGTCGTTGTCTTAGTGTTACGTTCATTGTTTATTTATTTAAAGAGGTTATTAATCTCTTGTCTTTGTATTATTGTTCTGCTCCCAATTTTTGAAGCTTTTAGTTCACCTTTGCTTATGAGTCTTTGAACAGTTCTTCGACTTGTTCCTATTAATTGAGCGGTTTCATCAATGTTTAAAAACTCTTTTGCAAATACTGATGCTTCATACTTTTGCTGTTCGGCACTCTTTTTTATAGTTTTATTTTTCTGTTCTCTCTCTTTTACTTTGTAATGTCTGCTATTACATATATGTGAGCAATAGCGAGTTCTTGTAGTTTTTGCGAGAAACTCATTTTTACAAAACTCACATTTAAGAATTATTTTAATATTACTGCTCATTATAATTGCCCTATCAATATGTCTATATATGCCTATTTGTGCCTATACATGACTAAACGTGTCAGGGTGTGACATAATTTCACTTCATGTTGCTTTTTTGTTGCCCGGCAACACAAATATGTATGGTCGGGCAACAACTGGGCAACAAAAATAAGCTAAAAAGGGGGGTTAGGCAACAAATAAAAGAAAATAAATTACTGTATTACTAAGAAGAACAAGTAGTTGGCAAATAAAGGAAGATACTTCACTTTCCTATACAGAAATTACGAAAAATGTTCTCTAAAAGGTCATCGGTCGATATACTTCCTGTAATCTCCCCTAAATGAAAAAGAGACCTTCGGATATCGGTAGCCAGGAAATCACTGCTTATTCCAGAATCAATGCCCATATTTACATTTCCTATGGCTTCCGATGCTTTTTTTAATGCCTCATAATGACGTACATTGCTTACTATGGTTTGTCCGCTTTGAATTATTCCGGTATTTATAAATGAAGAAAGTTTTTGGGTAAGTTCCTCCAGGTTTTCTTTTTGTTTGGCAGAGATGAAAATAACATCTTCTAATTCACTGAACTTTTGTTTAAGTTCTATTAGGTTCGTTTTATCTGCTTTATTGGCCAGCAATACAAGATGGGTGGAATGTTTTTTAATTTTTTCTTTTAGTAGCATTGCATTGTTCTTCACCATTAGGGGATCATCATTAGATGCATCAAACATATAAAGCACCACTTCTGCTTTTTCAATTGCTCCGTATGTTCTGGAAATCCCAATGGATTCAATAATGTCAGTAGTTTCCCTTATCCCGGCAGTATCAATAAAGCGAAAGTTTATGCCGCCTATATTAATTTCATCTTCAATGGTATCTCTTGTTGTACCGGCTATTTCAGAAACAATGGCCCGTTCTTCGTTTAACAGGGCGTTAAGCAGGGTTGATTTTCCTACATTGGGTTCTCCGGCAATGGCAATAGGAATTCCGGTTTTAATAACATTGCCCACAGAAAATGAGTTTATAAGGCGTAATAGAACCATATCTATATGCTGTAATAAATCTTTTAAATCACTGCGGTTGGCAAATTCAACGTCTTCTTCTGCAAAATCAAGCTCTAACTCGATCAAGGAGGCAAAATTGATCAGCTTTTCCCTAAGCTCATTTAATTCTTTGGAAAATCCACCACGCATTTGGTGCATGGCCATTTTATGGGCTGCTTCAGAATCGGAAGAAATCAAATCGGCAACTGCTTCTGCCTGAGAAAGATCCATCTTCTTATTTAAATAAGCCCTTAAAGTAAATTCACCAGGCTTTGCTGGTCTTGCACCTTTTTTTATTAATAGCTGTAATATTTGCTGTTGTATATAAACAGAACCATGACAGGAAATTTCAATGGTATTTTCTCCGGTAAATGAATTTGGGCCATGAAAAACTGAAATTAACACTTCATCAATAATTTTTTCTTCTTCTTGAATAAATCCAAAATGTAGTGTATGAGATTTAACATTAGATAATTCTTTTTTGCCTTTAAACTGAAAAATTTTATCAGTTATACTAATAGCATCTGGTCCGGAAACCCTTATAACAGCAATGGCTCCCATCCCAGGGGAGGTTGCTATGGCACAAATGGAATCTATGTTTATCAATGATTTTATATTTAAAAAGTTTATTAAACTAACCCAATTATTAACGTAAAAAGGCGGTTAAAATGTAATTGTTGACAAAAATATCATTTTACTTTGTTCATTTTTACCAGAATAAACTTTATTTTAGCGCTCTGAAGAAGAATAATAATTCAATAAAACTAATCAAAAAGCGATAATGAGTGTTTTAGTAAACAAAGATTCGAAAATAATTGTACAAGGATTTACTGGTAGTGAAGGAACTTTTCATGCCGGTCAAATGATTGAATATGGAACTAAGGTTGTAGGCGGGGTTACTCCAGGAAAAGGAGGACAGTCTCATTTAGACCGTCCTGTATTTAATACTGTTGACGAGGCAGTGAAAAAAACAGGTGCTGATGTTTCCATTATTTTTGTACCTCCTCCATTTGCAGCAGATGCTATTATGGAAGCTGCAGAGGCAGGAATTAAAGTTATAGTTTGTATTACAGAGGGTATTCCAACTAAGGATATGATTTTAGTTAAAGAATATTTAACTGATAAAGATTGTTGTTTAATTGGACCTAACTGTCCGGGAGTAATAACTGCAGGGGAGGCTAAAGTTGGAATTATGCCAGGTTTTGTGTTTAAAGCAGGTAGAATTGGGATTGTTTCCAAATCTGGGACGCTTACCTATGAAGCTGCTGACCAAGTTGTAAAGGCTGGGATGGGAATTTCTACAGCTATCGGCATAGGTGGGGATCCTATAATAGGAACACCAACCAGAGATGCTGTAAAGCTTTTAATGGAAGATCCTGACACTGATGGAATTGTAATGATAGGTGAAATTGGAGGAGGAATGGAAGCAGAGGCCGCATATTGGATCAAAGAAAACGGTACTAAGCCTGTTGTTGGCTTTATTGCAGGGCAGACAGCGCCTCCAGGAAGAAGAATGGGGCATGCCGGTGCCATTGTAGGTGGAGCTGATGATACGGCTGCTGCTAAAATGAAAATCATGAGCGAATGCGGAATTATCGTTGTTGATTCTCCTGCAATAATAGGGAAGACTATGGCTGAGGCTATTTCTTCAGATTCCAGAAAAGAGAACCCTCATCATTATGCTAACAGGGTTGATTAAAGAGTAGTTTAAGTTAAAAATAAAATTATGTTTGTAAAAAGCCTCCCAGAAATGGGGGGCTTTTTTTATTCTCATTGGTTTACAAGATCATTTGGCACTATTTTATATATAAATTACAGTAGTATGAATGATTTGTAATAAAAAGAATTATCTGTACTAATAGTCACTAAAAATAAATTAAATTTTAATAATTATGGAAACTAACAAAATCAGTAGGCGAATATTTTCCTTTTTTGGAATTTTAGGAATTGCTGTAATGGTTTATTCTTGTGAGCCAAGTAGAAAAGCTGCCGATATGGAAGCAGAACCAATTTCTGAGTCAATAACTCCTGGAACCGAAACGGCAGAAGCTCTTGACAGAAGGATTGTTGATTTAAACCAAACTTTTTCAAATGTAGAACGAGAAGTTATGGCTTCTGAGAGAGTAACAGAAGAAGATTTTAGAGAAAAATGGAGAAACCTTGAGGTGAAAAGACATGACTTAAATCGTAATATAGAACTTTATAATCAAGCAATCGAAAAGGATGCTTCCCTAGAGGCTGCAGAATACAGAACAGAAGTAAACAGATTAATCACTGAGATTGAAAGAGATTTAAGAGAAGTAAGGGACGGAACAGGAGCTGGGGACACAGAATTTCAAGAGCCACAAGAGTTTGAAGAGTAGGTAACACCTTGATTTAAAGCAATATGAAAATGGGCTGGCTGTTAGTCAGTCCATTTTTTAATAATCTGTATTAAACATTGATGTTTAGAATTATCATTTTTTATTACTTTATTTTCCTTTTTTCATTAAAAAAGAGAAACTTAATATTCTTATTCAATAGTGGCACATGTGGCTTCTAGCTATTAAATTTCACAAGCAATGAAAATCGATCAATCCAGATAATTCAAATTCAACTACAATTAAACAGGTTGAACTAAATTCTACTGTAGTTTTTACTTTCGCAATATGTGGAGTCTTTTCCGCAAAAAAATAATAATTTCTTTCATAAAATTCTTCACTCTCCTTATCCATTGCTATTAAAGAGTCTCTTGGCAGGATATTTTTATTGAATATGTAAAATGAATAATATAATCATTTAACATGAAAAAGAAATATTCTAAACAAGGTTTTATTGAATTCGGAAAAATAATATATGTGTTGGTTTTAATGCTTTTGCCCATGTATTCTATAGGGCAAATAACATTTGAAAGAATATTTGGAGGAATAAGCTCAGAGTCTTCCTACAAAGTAGAAATATGTCCAGATGGAGGATATATTACAGCTGGTTATACAAGATCCTCTGGATTGGGAGATGCATCTATGCATTTGATTAAAACCGACAAGTATGGTTTTCAACAATGGGAAAGTGTTTTTGGTGGGAATGGAGTTGATTATGCTTATTCTTTAGCAGTTACAGATGATGGGGGATGTGTTGCTGTAGGTTCAACAACAAGTTTTGGTGGAATGCAGGCTAATATTTATGTGGTAAAAGTTGATGAAAAGGGAAATAAAATTTGGGAAAAATATTTTGATGGGGCTGGTAAAGATGAAGGTTGGGATATAAGACTTACCAATGATAAAGGGTTTATAATTACTGGAGTCACTAATAGCTGGGGAGCAAAATTTAACGATGTTTTCCTTCTAAAAATAGACTCAGATGGAAATGAATTATGGAAAAAACTTTATGGAGGAAGTTCTGTTGATGGAGGATTTTGTGTAAGGCAAACTCCTGATGGAGGATATGCGGTATTAGGCCAAACACATAGTATGGGGGAAGGTTTGGGAGATTTTTATTTTTTCAAAACAGACGCAGACGGAAATCAGCAGTGGGAAAAAACATACGGTGGAGAAATGCCAGAGGAAGGAAGATATTTCTCCTTAACTAATGATGGTGGCTTTGTATTGGTAGGTAAAACAGAAAGTTTTGGAGCTGGTGATGAAGATATATATGTGGTGAAAACAAATTCTTCAGGGGAGTTGGAGTGGTCAAAAAC
>JALYPI010000217.1 GCA_030856445.1 Bacteroidota bacterium | reverse complement strand
AATCAATGTTGCTGAAAATGACTCTGGAAATGTAAGCCCTCTGGTTATTTTAAACGGGCCTACCAATGGTGTATCATCTGTAAATATTGATGGAATGATAAATTATACTCCAAACACAGGGTTTTCGGGTATAGATTCGCTTTCCTATGAGATTTGCCATACCAGTTGCGATGAAATATGTGTTACTGCAACCTTATATATAACGGTGGAAACTATTTCAGAAATTAAAGTCCCTGGGGGTATCTCTCCAAATGGGGATGGGGTCAATGATGTGTTAATAATCAGAGGGATTGAACATTACCCGGAAAATGTACTGATGATCTTTAACAGATGGGGGGATGAAGTTTATAAAGCAGCACCTTATATAAATGATTGGAAGGGACAATCAACAAAAGGAGGATTGAGGGTAATTGGGGATGAGGTTGTAGATGGCACTTATTTTTACATTTTAAAATTATCTCCCGATCACAAAGGAATGCAAGGACCAATTGAACTAATCAGAAAATAAAAATCAGTAACATGAAAAAGAAATCTCTCTTTTTAGCATTAATTTCACTAGGGATGATGCTTTCGGTTAAAGGACAAAATCAAAGTAGCATTTCACAATACATGCTTCATCATGCATTTATAAATCCCGCTGCCATTGGAAGTGAAGACAAAATTAACGGAGCCGTTTTTCATCGTAGTCAATGGGTAGGAATGGATGGGGCCCCTGCAACACAAGGATTAAATTTTAACAACCCTTTTGATAATGGAAAACATACAGTAGGTTTAACTATATTTAATGACAGAATTAGCATACACAGAAACACGAGCGTTGCAGCAACTTATGCTTACCGTATGCAGGTGTCAGCAAAATCAAACCTTGTTTTTGGGCTCTCCTCTGTATTGGAGTTAAGGCAAAGCAGATTTTCTGAGGCAGACCCCGACATGCCTTTTGATCCTGTATTTATGGAAAATAGCAGAGTTTTCGCAGCGCCAAATTTTCGTTTTGGAATATACTACTATGCTGAAAAGTATTATGTGGGTTTTGCAGCACCTAATATTTTAGAGAGCCATGTTTTTAAAGGCACAACAGGTTTTAATGCTACAGATTTGCATATGTATCTTCATGGAGGATACTCCTTTTCACTAAGTGAAAATATAGATTTTAATGCTTCGACATTAATCCGACATGTTGCAGGGGCTCCTATGCAAATAGATATAAACCCTCAAATTGTTTTCCAGAATATACTGGCAATTGGGTTTTCCTATCGTACAAGCAATGAAATTGCCGCAATGGTTAATATACCAGTTACCCCTATGCTAAAGATTGGTTATGCTTATGACCATGCCTTTTCCTCTCTTAAAAAGTACACCTCAGGAAGCCATGAAATAATGCTTATTTTTAATATGCAAGACCCAAAAAGACCTGTAACCAATAAAGCCCCAAGATATTAATCAATGAAAACATATTTCAAACCATCACTGCTACTTTTATTCCTGACGATTGCCCTTAGTGTTGTTTCTCAGGAAAAACTTGTAAAATCAGGAGATAAATTTTACAATCAAAATTTGTTTAGCAAAGCAATTGAAAGTTATGAAAAATCGCTCAGCAAAATTAAATCTGACAGAAAACCTTATGTAATGGGTCAAATTGCAAATTCCTATGACCAGTTATTTGATTACAGGAATGCAGCAAAATGGTATTCCAAATTAATAGAGTTTTCGGATTTGCCTGATGATACATATTACAATTATGGTAATGCATTAAGAAATTTGGGAAACTACCAGGAGGCCCTATCTCAATACAAAAAATACTGTGAACAAAGTGGAAATCAGCAAATGTTGTCAAAGTTTGAAACAATATGTGCATGGCCCGACTCAGAGGAAGCAAAAAAAAATGCTCCGTTTGATATTTATGAAACTGACCTTTTAATAGGAAATAAAGCACTAGGGATGACCTTTTTTGAAAACCGTGTTTTATTTTCAAAACCTAAAAGCGATGAAAAGACTGGTCTCATAGTATTTAACGATCTTGCTTATGCTGAAATAATTGATTCAGTATCATTTGGCCAGGGAGAGATTCTAAAAAACATTAGCAGCAAGTTTTATGATGCAACACCCTCCATAAATAGCGAGAACAACATTTTGTTTTTCAGTTCTAATTCAACCCTTGATAAAAAGGCAAAGAAAGAAGTTCCCAAGGATAAAGCAAATATTGAAAACCCGCTTAAAATATATTATTCTGTTAAAACAGGATCTGAATGGTCAAAGCCAGAACGGGTAAGTTTTGATAATGGAGAATTTAATTTTTCTTTCCCTTTTATAAGTGCAGATGGCAAAACACTTTATTTTTCGTCAGATATGCCCGGAGGTTTTGGTAAAATGGACATTTATAGAATAGAAAGAACTGGTGAAAACCAATGGGGGAATCCAGTTAATCTTGGTCCTGAAATTAATACAGGACAAGACGAAATATATCCTTTAATCGCTGATAATAATTTTTATTTTTCCTCCAGGGGACATGAAGGCTTTGGAGGACTAGATATATATTCTTCTGAAATAAAATCTACTGGTTTTTCAAAACCTAGGAATATGCTTAATCCGGTTAATTCACCAGGAGATGATTTTAATTTTATATTGAAAGCCAACGAAGGATGGGGCTACCTGTCCTCAAACAGAGGCTCAAATTCAAATATGGACTTGGTTTACAGGATGCAAGCAAAAATCTCCCTTGATACCATCAGTGGAATTGTAAGAGATGAAAACGGTAATGACCCAATTGAAGGTGTTACTGTAAAAATTTATTCAGTAAATGAGGAAACAGGTGAATTAAGCCTGTTTAATTCCTTTGTGACGGGTAAAGACGGTAAATGGGAATTTATTGTTGAGCCTGGAAAAAACTGGAAAACTGAATTTGAAAGAGATGGGTATGTGGAGAAAGACATGCTTGTATCAAAACCTTCTTCAGGAAAAAATCTTAATGATGGCAATCAATATTCTGTTTTATTGCAAAAAATAGAAGTGCTTGCCAAAGTGCCTGATTCAAATTTAGAATTAAGCTATACAGTGCAAATTGGGGCATACAGAAAACCCAAAAACTTTAAATACAATTCTCTTAAATCACTGGGTACTGTTGAAAACAAAACGTTGAATGACGGAATAGCACGATTTTTAATCGGTTCTTTTAATGATGCTAACCAGGCTATTGAATTTAAAAAGAAAATAGTGCAATTAGGGTTTAAAGATGCTCTTGTAATCGGCATACAAAATGGGGAAAGGGTTTCAAGGCCTGAATTAGCAGGGCAATAAATTTAAGTTGTTCCGATATCCCTTCTAGTTTCTGAAAACTTAAGTTTTGTACTTTATACTTTAATTGAAGTGATATTTCCTTCTAATTATTTCAAAAAGAAGATCATGAAATTTAGACATTAAAGGTCTTGTTTTTTCCTTGGAATAAGATAATTTCTAAGGGTGAAGGAGTTTAGTAATGTTAGCTTATAGACCGCTTTAAAAATTGCCTTCTATAGGATTATCTTCACTTTCTGAAGTCCACATAACATTTACCACCCACCATCTTCCTTGCTCGTAACATAATTGAATGCTGTTAACCCCACTGTCAAAGGGTATTCCGCCTGGTTCAGAAGTGGACTTATAGGCACTAAAAACTTGTGCAATTGCACCGAATTCATGTGTTTTTCTTGCTATTTCAGTTTCGTAAAAATTATTTTTTAAAAAGTAAGGCCCAGACATTTTAATATATTTTTCAATATCGCCAGCCATAAATATATTGTGGCCTTCTTTGTTTTTTACAACCATATTAAACTGTATTGTGGGCTTGCACAAAAACTTCAAACTATTCCAGTCCCTTTCCCCTGCAGGGCCAGAAATTACATCGTAAAGTGCGGTTATAATACCGTTTATGGTTTTCACCTCCGATGTGTATTTGTCTTCCTGTGCCAGGCTAATACAAGTTGTATTTACAATCAGGAGAAATATAAGAATCGTTTTTTTTATTGTGTTTGTAATTTTAATGAAGGTCTGTTTATGTATTTATAAAAAACAAAAGCGCCTATTAAATATGCTGCAATATCCATCACATCAGAAGTATATTTGCTTGAAAATGCTGGAAGTACAAGTTCAAACATTACAGAAAAATAGATAATGGCAAAAATTACCTGGTATTTAGAAAGCCTAAATCTTTCTTCTTTAAGTATCATCTGAAGAATATATAAAGTCAGGGTGAGAACCACTGGCATGCAAAGAAAATCATCAAGGTAAGCGTGAATGAAAGGAATAAAAATTCCGAACTGTTTTTCCATTAATTGGTTTAGCGCAAACAAAAGAGAAGAAAAAATAAAAATTTTATTTTTCAATATCATTATCCGGTAATTATTGAAATTAACCAAATAAAAAAGGACATTATGGCAATAAATATCATTTGAATTACCCAGCCTGTTTTTTTAAGAATAACAATGAATAAGGAATCTCCTGGCTTAATGTCAAGAATGGATTCCTCTTTTTCTTCAGGTAAATCGGGTTTAATATCCGATTCAAGTGTTAATATTGAACCGCAATGTTCACAAGTATCATCCTCAAGCACATCCCATCCCGACATTTTTTTACAAACAGGACACCTTTTATATGATTTGATATTACTCATTCAATCGTCTTAGGGCTTTATGTTTTTTATAAGGAGTTCTAAAACTTTTTGTGCAGCAACTGCTATGTTTGTACCCGGACCAAAAATTGCTGCGGCACCTGCATTATACAAAGCATCATAATCCTGTGATGGTATTACTCCTCCAACAACAACCATTATATCTTCTCGTCCATATTTTTTAAGCTCTTGAATTACTTGTGGTACCAAAGTTTTATGTCCGGCTGCAAGAGATGAAATCCCCAAAATATGAACATCATTTTCCACTGCTTGTTTTGCAGCTTCAGCGGGAGTTTGAAACAAAGGGCCAATATCTACATCAAAGCCAATGTCAGCAAAGGATGTGGCAATCACTTTGGCTCCTCTGTCATGCCCGTCCTGTCCCATTTTGGCTACCATGATTCTTGGTCTGCGGCCTTCAAGTTCGGCAAACTGGTCAGCCATCTCCATTGCTATTTTTAGTTCTTTGTTTTCCATAGCTTCTGATGAATACACTCCTGCTATTGATTTAATTGTTGCTTTGTATCTACCATACACTTTTTCAAGTGCAGAAGAAATTTCTCCAAGACTTGCTCTTTTTCTTGCTGCATCAACAGCCAATTCAAGAAGATTTCCTTTTCCTGATTCTGCTGCTTTGGTTAGCGCAATAAGTGAAAGTTCTACTTCCTCTGTATTTCTTTCTGCCTTTAATTTAATTAACCTATTAATTTGAGAGTTACGAACTTTGGTATTATCCACAGAAAGTGTTTCAATTGGCTCTTGCTTTTCAAGTTTATATTTGTTAACACCAACAATTATTTCTTTACCAGAGTCAATACGAGCTTGTTTTCGAGCTGCGGCTTCTTCAATGCGCATTTTTGGAATTCCTGTTTCTATGGCTTTTGCCATTCCACCTAATTGTTCTACTTCTTGAATTAATTTCCAGGCTTTTTCAACGAGTTCACTGGTTAGGCTTTCAACATAATAGGAGCCTGCCCAAGGGTCTATAGCTTTGGTAATATCAGTTTCTTCTTCTAAATATAATTGAGTATTCCTGGCTATTCTTGCTGAAAATTCACTTGGAAGGGCAATTGCCTCATCAAGAGCATTGGTATGTAAAGACTGAGTGCCACCAAATGCCGCGGCAAGGCCTTCAATACAGGTTCTGGCTACATTATTATATGGGTCTTGTTCGGTTAAACTCCAACCGGAAGTCTGGCAATGGGTTCTTAAGGCCATTGACTTTTCATTTTTTGGATTAAACTGCTTTACAATTTTAGCCCATAGCATACGTGCAGCACGCATTTTGGCTATCTCCATAAAATGATTCATCCCAACTGCCCAGAAAAAAGATAACCTGGGAGCAAAATCGTCTATGTCTAAACCTGCTTTTATTCCAGTTCTTAAATATTCCAGTCCATCCGCCAGTGTATATGCCAGTTCCAGATCAGCAGTAGCTCCTGCTTCCTGCATATGATAGCCTGAAATACTTATGGAATTGAATTTTGGCATATTCTGAGAGGTATACTCAAAAATATCAGCAATGATTCTAATTGATGGCCCGGGAGGATAGATGTAAGTATTACGAACCATGAACTCCTTAAGAATATCATTTTGAATAGTTCCGCTTAATTTTTCCATTGAAACTCCTTGCTCTTCAGCAGTAACAATGAAAAAAGCCATTATTGGCAACACTGCCCCATTCATAGTCATGGAAACAGACATTTGATCAAGCGGAATTTCATCAAACAGAAGTTTCATATCAAGTATAGAGTCAATTGCAACTCCAGCCATTCCCACATCTCCAACCACTCTTTCATGGTCTGAATCATAACCACGGTGCGTGGCAAGGTCAAAAGCAACAGAAAGCCCTTTTTGCCCTGATGCTAAATTTCTTCTGTAAAAAGAATTTGATTCTTCAGCAGTTGAAAACCCTGCGTACTGTCTTATAGTCCAGGGGCGCACAACGAACATACTGGCATAAGGTCCCCTTAAATAAGGAGGAAGTCCAGCGGCAAAATCAAGGTGTTCCATTTTTAGCAAATCTTTATAAGTATAAAAAGATTTCACTTCAATTCCCTCAGCTGTTTTCCAAATTTCTCCTCCAGTTTCTTCTGAATTGCCTTTAGGTTTGGATTTGTAATCTATATTAGAAAAATCAGGTCGCATAGTATCTTAAGTTACAATTCAGTTTTCTGTTTTATCATTTCCAACTCTGGCATTAATGCAGCGCGATATTTCTTTAAGGGTTTGATATCCCTGTTTTCAAAATATTCTTCTTCTTTTTTAATGAACTCTGCCTTATCTGTTATTTTTTCCTGTTTATTCACGTATTTATTCACCCCTACCATAATCATTTTTCCTGTTGCAATAGCTTCATTTTTAGCTTTTGCAGTTTCCTCTATTTTGTTCTGTATAAACTCAGTTTTAATACATTCCAGAAAACCACCTTTTGATTCAGTTTCTTTAAATAATTCCCAGGCAGCAGAGGCTATTGAATCTGTTAGTTTTTCAATGTAATAGGAACCACCTGCAGGATCAGAAATTTTATTTAAATGAGCCTCTTCAGCACAAATAATTTGAATGTTCCTTGCAATTCGTTCAGAGAAATTATCAGACTCCTTGTAATTATTGTCAAATGGAATAACAGTAATGGAGTTTGCCCCACCAATTGCGCAGGACATAGTTTCCGTAGTTGCTCTTAAAAGATTATTATGGGCATCTGCTATGCTTGTATTCCATTCAGAGGTCTGGCAATGTATATAAGTGGCCATGCTGCACTCGTGCTTAGGATTGTATTGTTGTATAATTTTTGCCCAAAGCATTCTTGCTGCTCTTAATTTGGCAATTTCCATAAGATAGCTTGAACCTACGGAAAAAGTAAATTGCATTGAAGCTGCAATTTCATCTACGGAATATTTTCTTTCTGTTAATTCTGCAACATATTCATTGGCATGTGCAAGAGAAAATGCAAGTTCCTGAACAATTGATGCTCCTGCATTATGATAAACATTGCCGTTTATATTGATACCTCTGAATAAAGAAAGATTTTCTTTGGTTAAAACCTGAACAATCTCTCCAGCTTTATTAAACCCTTCAGTAATTTGTCGATTATTTCCTGTTAAAAGTATTTCACCTAAGAAATCAAAATTAACAGAACCTTTGATAATACCAGGCTGTATTTCTCTTTTCTTAACTTCTTTTATGAAATTATTAAGTATTTCTAGAGAAGAGGAATTGTTTATAAAATTAACCGAGATATGTTCAATCAAAATATCCTTCAATAAAGCTGTTAGCTCAGGAGAGTCTGTAATAAATCCAAGTGAAGTAATCCCTTTATTTAATATTTCCAGTGCCGTTTGATTTGCTTTTTTTGGGTCTGAAACTTTTATATCTTGCCTTATTTCCCAATTATTTCCATTTGTTCGGTTTCCTCTTACATAAGGGTAATGTCCTGGAATTGCTTCTTTATTTTCTAATTTTTCAAGATCTTCTTGGGTGTAAAAAGGATTGAATTCAAGCTTGTCAAAAGTTGTCCAAACTATGGATTCAAATTCTTTTCCCTTGAGCTCCTTCTTGATTAGCTCTTTCCATTGTTCAGCAGTGGCGGAAGGGAAATCACCAAATAAGTTTTCATTGTTCATACAGCCAAATTTGAATCAGCCAAATTACAAAAAATAGTATAAAGTATCAGGGCTCAGAGAGATTACCTATGATTAAAACTTTGATTTTTATAGTTGAAGCTTAAGAATAATTGAATTTAACAGTTCAACTGAGGATTTCCAGTTGTAATTTTCTTGAACGAATAAGCATCCGTTATTGGCTATTCTTTGTTTTAATTCTTCATTTTCTAGCAGTTCTATTACATGAGCTGTGTAATCTGCAGTTTTATTGCCAATAAGTATGTTTTTATTGTGAGTAGCTCCAAGTGCATTATTGGCAAGTTCAGAGGTAATGCAAGGTAATTGCATAGCCATTGCTTCGAGTAATTTATTCTGAAGGCCTGTTCCAATTCGCATAGGTGCAATAAAAATTTTAGATCTGGAGTACGACTCTCTTAAATCCTTAACCCAGCCTGTTACAGTTATAAATTCTGATTGCAGAGCAAGAACACTAGCGGAGGGATTAACTCCGGATATTAAAAGCCTGGTGCCAGGCTTTATTTTTTGTACTTCAGGCAAAATCTCTTTAGCAATATATTCAGCACATTCTATATTTGGAGGGTAGTTCATGTTTCCTGTAAAAAGCAGGTCATAATCTTTTTGCTTAATGTGATTAGGGACATAAAAAGCAGCATCCACTCCGTTTGGAACTACAGATATTAATTGATTTGCATCATGAGAAATAAAATCTCTGTCCTGTATGGAAATAATTGTTTTGTTATCAAAAAATGAAAAAATATCCGTCTCGTATTTTTTTAATCGTTTGCTTTCAATTTTAAAGATAGGTTTAAGCAAAAAATGGCCTTTTTCTTTTCTTCTTTCCATACCCTTTGAAAGGGCATCCATATAATCCAGTGTTTTTTTTGTGGCAAAATATTTTACATATTCTGAAACTCTTATCAGCTGGCAATATATATGGTCAGGTTTGTGAAAATTAATGAGTTTTTTTATTTTTTCATTAATACTGCTTTGATAAAAATATCCTACCTGCAAAGGCTTTCCGCTAATAAAAGCTTTTATCAGATTAATAGCAATACCAGTATAAGACAAGGGGATTGTTTCGACATGGGCACAATATTCTGACAATACTTGTTTTGCTTCACTATTTACAGGTTTATCTGAAAGGGCGCATAAAATAATGGTATGTTTTTTAGAAAGTTCTTTTATCTGATTAAAGGCACGAAGTTTATCCCCTTTGTCTAAAGGGTAAGGAACACGAGATAAGAGAACAAAAATTTTCATTTTTTTATTAGCTCCTGGTATAAAGTAGAATATTTATCAGCTATACTTGAAGTTGAAAAATTAGATTCCACAAATTTAAAAGCATTTAGTCCTGTTTGTGTGCAATATTCCGGATTACTAACACATTTTTTGATTTCATTCACAAATTCATCAACGGTATTGGCAATTAAAATATTTTCATTTTTTGTACACTCGATTCCTTCAGCTCCCTGAGTAGTTGCAATAACGGTTTTTGCACAGGCCATTGCCTCAAGTATTTTTATCCTCACTCCAGAACCTGAAAACAAAGGAACAATCATGATTTTTTTAGAAGTCATAAACTCTTGTGAATTGCTTACTTCGCCTTCAAAGAAAACTCCAGGAATCACCTTATTTTTCATTTTGACAGGCATTTTTTTTCCTGCAATGTAAAATTTAAGATCAGGCATAAGTTCATTTATTTTTGGCCAAACTTTTAAAAGAAACCAGTTAAGGCCTTCTATATTAGGGTGCCAGTCCAAAGCCCCAATAAAAAACAAAGATATTTCTTTATTCTTATTTATGTCATTTGAACTAATATCTATATTCACAGGAATTGTCCTAATATCAAATATTTGCTTTAACTTATTAAACTTTCTGGCATCTTCATTAGATATTGCAGCAACGGCATCAACAGCGCTTAATACACTAAGCTCATATTTTTTCAATCTTTCAGCAAGAAGTTTAATATAAGCTGCTTTTACCGGGTTTTTTTCATTTACTGCTGATTTTATCCAAATTTCATGCTCTAAATTATGAGCCCTAAACACTATTTTTGCTTTGGAAAAAGTCCTGATGGTTTCTATATAAGGAGCTACGTAAATGCTTTCCAGTTGTATAATATCGAAGTTCTCAGCTTTAAGAATGCTTATTAATTTTGTATTGAAATCTTCTGACCAAAAGCGGGAAACATTATAAGATTTATTAGAAAACAGGTTTGAAAAAGCCTTAAGAAGATTTATCTCTGTATCTACAAAAACAGTTTCTAAATTGGTAGACTGTAAAAAATGCTTTTCCTTATCAGATATTAAAAAGGGGTGTTTTTTTGTTTCAATTGCAAGTATTTTTAATTCATTTCCCTTAGATAAAATAGCATTTGCAGAGGCCTTCATAGCAATACATCCTCCATCAATAGAAGGAATAGGAGGCTTGTTGCACAATAGCAAAATTTTCATCTGTATATAATTTGTTTTTTAATAGTCAACCCGATTTATCGGTATAAGTAGTGCAGATTTGGTGCATGTCTATTTAATTCTGGAAAAAGATTTAATTTTATTCAACTGCTTCCTTTTTCTTAAATATTTTTAAAAATCCGGAATAAAAATCCATATCGAAAATTATAGAATCACGGGTAGCTTTATGTGTCAGAAAAATTCCAACCGGAAGCAGAATAAAAGAAGCAAGCCACATACCAAAATGAGGTTCCATAACTCCTTCCTTAACAAATTTTTCTCCTGTAATTGAAATTACATGGAAAATAATAAAAAAGATAAAAGAAATTACCACTGGCATACCCAAACCTCCCTTTCGTATAATTGCTCCAAGCGGTGCACCAATGAAAAATAAAATCATACAGGCAAAGGAGAGCGTTATTTTTCTATGCCATTCTACTAAATGCCTGTTAATGTATTTATCCCTGTTCTCTAAATCAGATGCGAATGATTCAGTATATGCTTTTGCACTGCGCACTAAATTAGTGGCAGTTTCTAAGGCTTGAATTTTTTCCTTTTTTGTGTACTTGTCTAATAAAACAGGAATTAAGGCTACTGCTAATGTGTCTTTTAACAATAAAGTGTCTTTATTTGCCAATATAGTTTGCACACTGTCTTTCTGCAGGGCTTTTTGTTTTTGATTTGAATCAACAATTTCCAGATTGTTTAAATCAAGGCCTGAATTTAAAGAGTTCTTTTTAGTGCTATCTTCTATTGCTTGTTGTGGCCTGTAACGGTAAAAATTTTCTGAAATGTGATCATAAAAATCTATAGTTTTCTTCTTTTTTTCTTCCTTCAGATCATCTATGGTTTCTTGTAATTGAGAAATGTTAAGCATTTGATGGTGATCTTTAAAAAGGTCTTCATCAGTACGTGTTAAATTGAAACCTGTTAAATCCATTCGAATCACTTGTGATTTAAAATTAGACCTTACAAGGGGATGATTTTTGTCAGTACTTTTGGCATTCTGTTCATCATAACTGAATCCATCAAATAAATTCAGCATCATATATTGATTATTCGGGGTGATTTGCATTGATCCGGATTCAGCCAAGATTACCTTATTACTACCAGTTCTGTTGGTGTGATCATAGATCATTATTTTTTTCAACAATTCTCCATTATTTTCCTTCTTCCCGATTCTTATGGTATAACCATCAATTCCATTATAGAATACACCTTCCTTTATATCTATTGCAGGCTTTTTATGGGTAATGTCATAAAGTAAAGTGCCAGATTTAAGGTTTGCAACAGGAAGTATGTTATTTGAAAAGTAGAATGCAGTAAAACTAATAAGAATGGTTAGTACAATAAGCGGACGCATTATCTTGGGTAGTGAAAGGCCAGCGGATTTCATGGCAACTAATTCATAATGTTCTCCCATATTTCCGAATGTCATAATGGAGGAAATCAGAATTGCCAAAGGCAGGGCTAATGGAACAAGGCCGGCAGCAGCATACATTAAAAGCTCAGTAATAATATACCATTCTAAGCCTCTGCCAATTAAATCATCCACATATTTCCAGAGAAACTGCATTAATAGCACAAAAAGTGCTATAAAAAAGGTCATTACAAATGGCCCTGCGTATGATTTAAGAATAAATTTATATAAGGTTTTCAAAATTGCCTTTTCGGGTAATAACGCAAAGATATATAATATGTTTGGTATGTTGTAAGTTGTTAATTGCGTCTAAAGCTTTTTTTATGTTTTAATTACTTCAGTATTATTGGATAATTGTGGCTTAAGTAATGCTGTTGATATTCGTTTTTTATTCAGTCGATTAAATAAAGCAGCTGTATTTATCATTATTTCTAATAGCCGTGAATAGTATTAATGCAGATTCCTTATTCTTTTTTAATAAATTTGCAGGCAAATCAACTTTCTTATGATTAATAATAAAAAAATTGTTGTTGTTCTTCCTGCTTATAATGCTGCCCTAACATTAGAGCAAACATATAAGGAGATTCCTTTTGATATAGTGGATGAAGTTGTGCTTGTAGATGATGCCAGTTCTGACACAACAACTGAAGTTGCTAGAAAAATTGGAATTAAACATATTATTAATCATCAAAAAAACAAGGGGTATGGTGGCAACCAAAAGAGCTGCTATGATAAAGCCCTTGAGTTAGATGCGGATATTGTCATCATGCTTCATCCTGATTATCAGTATACTCCAAAATTAATTCCTTCCATTGCTCATATTATAGCTTCAGGATTATATCCGGCAGTTTTAGGTTCAAGGATTTTAGGCAAAGGCGCCTTAAAAGGTGGAATGCCCTTATACAAATACATAGCTAACAGATTTTTAACCCTTAGCCAAAACCTGCTTATGAATCAGAAGCTCTCTGAATACCATTCGGGTTATAGGGCCTTTTCAAAAGAGGTATTGCAAAGGATAAATTATTCAGCTAATTCAGATGATTTTATTTTTGATAATCAAATGCTTGCCCAGATTTTTTATGAAAACTTTGAAATAGCTGAAATTACCTGCCCTACAAAATATTTTGAAGAAGCTTCTTCTATAAACTTCAAAAGGAGCAGTGTTTATGGTTTAGGTGTTTTAAAAGTTTCCTTCCAATATTTCCTTCAGAAAAAAGGGATAGCCAGTTTTGGTTTTTTTAAGAAAAAGGGGAATGTTAATCAGACTATAGAAATACCTGTAGAAAATTAATTGTTCTTCTTAAAACCATGGAATGTACTTTTAATTATTAGAGAATTCCATCAATAAGCTATAACAAAGCTTACAATTAAAATGAAGTTTAAGGAAGAATTCTTTTGTAGAAAATAAAGCCGTTTTTCCTGTAAATTTCAGTTAATTGCTCATGATTTTTCTTTACATCCTCCTCTTTATTTATCCTGGCTACAAAGTAAGCTGGTTTGTCAATTTCACCATTTAATAGCCAATTAATATCATAGGATGAATTATTCTTTACCGGCTTTTTTTCTGAATAATAAAGCTGAGCATAGCTTTTAAAATACAATGTTTCCACATATACATCTTTATCTTGTAAATATTTGTAGAATTCAATTGCTGCTCCCTGGGAGTATCTCTCTATTTTAGGTACAAATACCAGGGTGGTGAGGTTTACAGTAAATAAAGATGCAATAAATAGCAATATAGCTCCATTTGCAATTCTTTTTTTATTGAAAAAGAAAAGGGAAATTATTACTGAAACAAGAAAGCAAAGCCCGATTAAAAATTCAAAGCCGTTCCAATGAACAGATGCCTGTAAATTAGCAAGGGCAAAATCATCTTTAATAATTCCTGAATCAATAATTTCTTGCTTGTATTTTGCAATAAAAGGCATTAAAGTAATGGCTACTCCAAGAACAATCCCGATAAATCCAGTGAGAAAAGTCATCCATTTTTTCCAAATTAATTTCCCTTCAAGAATATAATTGAAAGACCATGCAGCAAGAAAAGTGATGGGGAAATAAGTCAAAGAGGAGTAGTGTACGATTTTAGTTTTAACAATAGAAAACAAAATCAGTACCACCCAGAAAAGGACAATCATCCATGTTTTAAAGTAGTTTTCAAAAGAATTAGAAGGGCCTGTTTTGGAAAAAGCCCTTATTGCCAGAATCGATGCCGGAAAGCAGCCTATAAGAAGAACTATAAAATGATAAAAGAAAGGTCCTCCATGCCCTGCATCCTGAGTATTGAAAAGCCTGACCTGATATTCGAAAAATTCAACAACAATGTCAAAACGTCCCCTTGCTATTTCAATTAAAAACCAACTAGATCCGGTTAAAAGAACAATGAACCCCCAAATAAAAAGATCCTGAAAAGTAAAGAATTTTTTAAATCGGGATATTAATAAGTAAACCATAAAACAAAGCCCGAAAATAAGCAAAGCTACTGGTCCCTTGGTCAATACAGCCAATCCTATAAAAAAAGCAGAAAACAGTAATTGAAAAATATGTTTTTTTCTCTCAAACTTCACTATGTATTGGCTTGAATAGTTTACGAAATAATATATTCCAAGAAAAATGAAAAGATTAAACCAAGGATCAATGATTCCTGATTTAAAGTAAAAATGGGGGAGGAAGGAACCTGCAAAAGCAAGCATCCAAAAAAGAGCCATTTTTTGATTAAAATGTTTTGCCCCAATGTTAAAAACTGCAAGTAGGGTTAGTATTCCACAAATAGCATTAGGAAACCGGGCAGCAAATTCATTCATTCCAAAAAATTTCATTGCTATTACCTGCATCCAGAAAAACAGTGGGGGCTTTTCCCAAAAAGGTTCATAATTAATTATTACCTGTGAATAATTGCCGGTAACAATCATCTCCCTGGCACATTCTGCAAAATTGATTTCATCCCAGTCAAAAAGATGTACTGCACCAAGATTTGGAATAAAAAGCAGGGCTGAAATAATTATAATCAATAAATTGATAGAAATTGTATTTAATTTCATTTCTTGTTTTTATTGAGATAGATCATAAAGGAGTTATCAAGGGCATTGAATTGTTTTACTTTATAATTAAAATACCAGAAAGTTAACAATGTACAGCTTACTCCTAAAAGAGAACCAAAATAAATATCAATAAAAAAATGTTGAGATAAATGTACTC
>JALYPI010000173.1 GCA_030856445.1 Bacteroidota bacterium | reverse complement strand
AAACGCCAGATATCTTGCAAGTGAAGAGAAAGCGTATGAAGGTAAAAAGGTTGAATTCGTTCCTGAATTAATTTGTAAAACAGGTTTGAATTTCAAAAGAAACAATTTGAAAATTTCTGCTCAATATGCTTATACTGCCTCCCAATATACTGATGCTACAAACGCTGAATTCACTCCTAATGCAGTTAATGGTTTTATACCTGCTTATTATGTAATGGATATTTCAGCAGAATACAGCTATAAAAAATGGACATTAGCCTCTGGAATAAATAATATATCTAACAATATGTACTTTACCAGAAGAGCTGAAGGTTACCCTGGTCCTGGAATAATTCCTTCTGATGGCAGAAGTATTTATCTTACGATTGAATTTAAGATTTAAAAAATTTTGGTTTTTATTCCACAGCTAATTTCTCAATACAAATTATTAACTTTGTTCGGACTTTAAATTATTAAACAGATGGTTTTTCTGATCGGTTTTTAACTTAAATCTGATAAATAATTTTAATTCTAATTAATGCTTTTAATTGCAGATAGCGGTTCTACTAAAACTGATTGGAGACTGATTGATGAGAATGAAAAAATTCATCAGTTAAAAACTCAAGGCTTTAATCCTTTTTTTCAGAGCTCTGATGATATTTCCCAAATTTTAGAACTGGAGTTTTTTACACAACTTCCTGCTGGAATTGTTGTAAAAGATTGCAGTATTTATTTTTATGGTGCCGGCTGTTCTTCAGAGAATAAATCTGCTATAGTGGATGCAGGCCTGAAAAAAAGTTTCCCTGGATCTACAATCGAAGTTCACCATGATTTATTGGCAGCTGCAAGGGCTACCTGTGGCAAAAGCCCTGGAATGGCAGCAATTTTAGGGACAGGCTCTAATTCCTGCTGGTATGATGGGAATAACATAGTTGAAAATATTTATGCTCTTGGGTTTATTTTAGGAGACGAAGGAAGCGGGGCGCATATTGGTAAAACATTTATTAAGGATTATTTAAATAAAGAAGTGCCTGAGCATTTAAGCCAGCGCTTTTTTGAGCGATTTAAACTAAGCAAGGATGATATTTTAGATGCCGTTTATAAAAAGCCTTTCCCAAACAGGTTTCTGGCCGGTTTTAGCAAGTTTATATATCAAAATCTCAAAGAGCAATACATGTCTGACTTAGTGACTAATTGTTTGAATCAATTTTTTGACAAGCATATCTGCAAATATGCGAAGCATGAAGAATTGAAATTAAACATAGTTGGCTCCGTTGGTTTTTATTTCAGCAATATTTTAAGAAGGATTGCATTAGAAAGGGGAATAGAAACAGATAAGATATTAGAATCACCTATTGCAGGATTAACTTTATACCACCTGGGAGAATTTGACACAAGGGAATAAATTTTTCATTGAAGCTGCAGGCGTTGTTTTGTATGAACCAATGACAGTATTAACAAATATAATGCTGGCCTTGTTATGCTTTTTTTTCGTTTATAAATTAAAAGACGGAAATAGTACTGCAGGCAACTGGAAAAATTATTTCAGTTACATGGGAATATCCACTTTTCTTGGAGCAGTTGTGCATGGCTTTGAATATTATACTGGCCCCTACATACAGCTCAATCTTTGGCTTTTTATGCAAATATTAATAGTAAGCTCTATTTATTTTGCTGAAACAGCAACTGCCAAATATTTTATTGAGGAGCAGCGGCTCAAAAAATTAAAATTCATCTTGCTTGCTAAATTATCCCTTACAGCCATTTTAATATTAATAATGCAAGATTTTTTAGTAGTGGTTATTAATATTGCTCTTGGTTTAGTCCCTGTAATGTATGTTTTTTTTCACGATTACAAAAAGAATCAAAACAAAGGGGCCTTGTTAATAGCCTTCGGCATTCTGATCTCATTTTCTTCCGCCATTATCTTCGTTAAAAAAATAGCGTTGAGCATATGGTTTAATCACAATGACATTGGCCATGTAATTACAATGGTCAGCCTTTATTTAATGTATGAAGGAGCCATGAAACTGGATGAAAGGAAAGTAGAATTTACGCAGGCAAAAAAATAAAAAATGCAGTTTCTGAACAAATTGCACAGTCATCTTATTTCACGGAGTTACACAGAGAAGGCACAGAGAACCACAGAGATTCCCTGAACTTTTTTAGTTGAATTTTTTATTCCGAACACCTCTGTGTAACTCTGTGAAACCTCTGTGGCTCTCTGTGTAATTAAAAAATGCAGTTTCTGAACAAAATGCACAGTCATCTTATTTCACGTAGTTACACGGAGAAGGCACAGAGAACCACAGAGATTCCCTGAACTTTAAAAAAACTATTATAACAACAGCTGCATAACCCTTTTTCATAGTGAGCTTTGCGCCTTTGCGTGAAATTATTACCCATTCTTTGGTTTAATCCTGGATAAGCCCAGCCTTCATCCGTCTTTCATAATCAAGCATAACAAGGTAATATAAGAAAATACCTAATCCGTAAAGCACCGCAGTTATTAAAAAAACTTTCACATAAGCCAGTCCGTTTTCCCTGAGTATTTTAAAAATCCTGGAGCTGATATACCAGCTTCCCGACCAAACTGTTGAGGTTAGTGCACTTGTTATTTCCCTGTTTTTAGGCCCCACATAATTCATTAGTACCTCAGAGGTCATAGGACCAGCCATATTCATAAGCGGCTGGCGAATTACATAACATAAAATTGCAATTGGAACAGCCATAGCAAAGGCTGCATAAAGTTCTGTAGTTGCTAAAACAACAAGAGCAATAACCGCAATAGTTTGAGTAGCTGGCACTGCCAACATATACCCAAACTTTGCTTTTATTTGAGGAACAATCAATGCGCCAATAGCAACTAAAACTGCTGATACAGAACCGTAAATTGCAAACTCATGAGAATCCACTCCATGAACATTGAAAAAGAAAATGCCAATAAATGGGATGGTAAGGCCTGCACCCGTAGCTATTACAAATACCGGAAACATAGCCTTTAGGATTAAATTCCAGTCAAACTCTTTTAATTTCAAACGTTTAATATTTAAAGGTTCATCAGGTACCTGTTCTTTAATGTCAATTTGCATAATAAAATAGATACTGATAAAGCCTAAAGCAGCAATAATTTGCAGAATTATCATTTCATCAAAAAACACAGGATCAATTGAGCTTAATAGGAAAATTAAAACACCGCTTGATATACCTCCGAAACTATAAGTAGCAAATGTTAAGCTTATGGCCTCTGTGTGTGTTTCCCGTTTTGCATTGCGCAGGATAAAGGGGAGTGCAGTAATTTGAAAACATAAAAATCCTATTCCCCATAATATTTGGGAGACATAAAGAAGCCAGGAAATATGGAAATAGATTCCATAAACAACCAATAAGGAAAAAATGGGAACAGCATAACTGGCAAAAATGAAAATTGGTTTAATTTTTCTGCCTTTTATAAATAAACCAAGGGGAAAAGCCAATAACAATGTTCCCAAAAAACGATAAGAAATATAATCGGCACTTTCATGATCCGAATAGCCCTCTTTCTGCATAAAAATCAACATGATCAAAAGAAAAGCAGAGTTTATCATTTGAATAAACAATTCTGCAAAAATCAGACTGAAAATATGTTTTTCTACTTTTTTGTATTGACTTAATATTCTCACTGCTCCAATCTCTTTTTTATAAACTCAATTATTTTGGATTTTTCCTCAGGGCTGAACCAAATGATTTCTTTGTTCTTTCTAAACCAGGTTAATTGGCGCTTGGCATACCTTCTGGTGTTTTGTTTTATCTGATCAATTGCTTGTGGTAAATCAATTTTATTTTCAAAATAAGCTATTAATTCTTTATATCCAACTGTTTGAAGAGCGTTCTTTTTTTTGTACTCTAACACTGATTTTACTTCTTCCACCAATCCTTGTTTAATCATTTCATCTACCCTGAAATTTATTCTCTGGTAGAGTTCTTCCCTGTCTCTGTTTAAACCTACATAAAGAATT
>JALYPI010000016.1 GCA_030856445.1 Bacteroidota bacterium | reverse complement strand
TAATCCGCTTTTTAAGCACTCTTCTACCAGGTTTAACATTTTTCTATTTTCGCTCATGATTTGTTTTTTGGCAAAACTCAGGAAAATGATGGGGTTAGGCAAGATGGAGTTGGCCGGGGGGATACTTAGCTTTGATCATATAGGTTCCACTATTGTTAACATAAAAAAGCCATGCGAAATTGATCAATTGCATGGCTTCCTAAATTCAGACAATTCGACTTAGGAATAAAATTATTCCACCACTATCAATACTGTCGTTCTACTATCTTCTGTTGATGTTAAAACAAGTGTATAAATTCCTTTATCTATGTTCTCAACATTAATTTTATTGTTTGTAACCTGATTGCTTTCTATTATTTGTCCTAACATGTTTACCATTTGAAAGGATTTGAAAGTAACATTGCCCACAACAGTTAAAATATTTCTTACTGGATTAGGATATGCTTTAACCTGAATATCTGCATATTGGTTTTCAATTCCTGTAGAATTATTACAATTATCATTAAAGCTTGCATTAGCATCTATTTCTGTCCAGTTGGTCGAGCTGTATGCTGCATTATCTACCTGTATGCAAGTTAAATTAGGATTGTTTTTGGCATAAAAATCGAGAAAGTTTAAATTATATCCGTTTTTGACATTCAATTGGGTTAATTGATTTTGCCCACAACCCAATGCATAAAGGGCTGTATTGTTACTTACGTCTAAAGTGGTCAATTGATTTTCACCACAACCAAATATCTCCAATGCAGTATTGTTGCTCACGTCTATTTGGGTTAAGGCGTTACCATTGATATACAATTCTAATAATTGTACATTATTGCTCACATTCAAAGAAGTTAATTGATTGTTTTCACACTCTAAATTATCCAATGCAATGTTGCTGTTTATGTTTAATTGTGCTAAGTCGTTATTATTACAATTTAGTCTTTTCAATTGTGTATTGTTGCTCACATTCAAAGTTGTTAACTGATTGTTTTCGCAATTTAAGCGTTCCAATGCAGTGTTATTGCTCACATTTAGTGTAGTTATTGGATTGTTCCCACAAATCAACTCTGTTAATGCTGTAAAAACTTCAATACCGGTTAAGCTGGAAATACCTTGGCCCTCACAATCAATTATTCCTGTAAACGCACTGGCTTCATTCACCTGAATTTCTGTATCGCCATTGGTGTTAATGGCACTTTGGGAAAGCAAATAGGTTTTGAAATTAGCATCTGGAATGTTAACATTTTGGGCTATAGTGCCATAAGCAATATTTACTGAAATCAGTGTTAATAGAAAAGTTTTTTTCATTTTGTTGATTTTTAGTGATTGTTATTTTAATCGTGTGGCTTTTCGGTATCGCTCTATTTTTTGTGGTATTCGTTTCCATTTTTTAAAGTAAAGGACCTTAAGCGTTTTTTATAGTAGTGGCAATTAACATTGGGAACAATAATTCTTCGGGAATTATTCAACCACTATCAATACTGTCGTTCTACTATGCTCTTTTGATGTTAAAACAAGCGTATAAATTCCCTTATTTATGTTCTCAACATTAATTTTATTGTTGGTAACCTGATTGCTTTCTATTATTTGTCCTAACATGTTTACCATTTGAAAGGATTTGAAAGTAACATTGCCCTCAACAGTTAAAATATTGCTTACTGGATTAGGATATGCTTTAACCTGAATATTTGCATATTGGTTTTCAATTCCTGTAGAATAATTACAATTTTCATTAAAGTTTGCAGGCCCATTTATATTTGTCCAGTTGGAAGTACTGTATGCCGCATTATCTACCTGTATGCATGTTAAATTAGGATTGTTATTGGCATAAAAATCTGTGATATTAACATTATTCCCGTTTTTGACATTCAACTGGTTTAATTGGTTGTTATCGCAATTTAAGATTGTTAATGCGGTATTGTTCACCACATCTAAAGCAGTCAAAAAATTATAATGGCAAGTCAAAATAGCAAGAACGGTATTGTTGCTCACATCTAAAGTGGTCAATTGATTGCCCAGGCAGTGCAAATTAACAAGAGCGGTATTTGCACTTACATTTAAAGCGGTTAGTTGGTTATTTCTGCAACGTAATGTTTCTAAAGCAGTGTTATTACTTACATCCAAAGTAGATAAATCATTCTCGTAGCAATCCAAATAAGTCAAAGCTGTATTGTTACTTAAATTCAAGACAGTCAGGTAGTTCACACCGCATTCCAAATGCTCCAATGCCGAATTGTTGCTCACATCCAAAGAAGTTAATAGGTTGTTTTCACAACCCAATCCAACAAGTGCCGTATTGGAGTTTATATTTAATGCATTCAATTGATTTCGGGAACAACCCAATATCACTAGTGCAATATTGCTGCTAACATTCAATTGAGTTAATGAGTTGCCATTGCAATACAATTCTGTCATTTGTGTATTGTTGATTACAATCAAAGAAGTTAATTGATTGTTTTCACACTCCAACCTCTCCAATGCAGTATTGCTACTAATATCCAACTGTGTTAATGCATTTCCGGAGCAATACAATCTTGTCAATTGCGTGTTATTGCTCACATTCAAAGAAGTTATTTGGTTGTCGCTACAGTCCAACCTGAGGAGTGCTGTATTGTTGCTAACATCCAAAGAAGTTAAACCATTGTAATAACAACCCAATCTAGTTAGCGCGGTATTGCTGCTTATATCTAAAGTATTAATTGGATTGTTTCCACAAATTAATATGGTTAATGCTGTAAAGGCTTCAATGCCGGTTAAGCTGGAAATACCTTGGCCCTCACAATCAATTGTTCCTGTAAACGTACTGGCTTCGCTTACCTGAATTTCTGTATCGCCATTGGTGTTAATTGCACTTTGGGAAAGCAAATAGGTTTTGAAATTAGCATCTGGAATGTTTACATCTTGGGCAGTAGAGCAATACGCAATACTTGCTGAAATTAGTGTTAATAGTACTGTTTTTTTCATTTTATTTGTTTTTAGTGTTTGTTATTCTTATTGGTTTTTTAGGTATCGCCCCTTTTTTTGATGGTGATGGTTACAACTTTTTAAAAATTTATTAAGAATTTTTATAAATATTTGAACCGGTAAATCCCTATTATTCTTTTATCAGTTTAAATGACTTATTTCCCATTTCTCCAATTTTGAGCAGGTAAAATCCCGATGATAATCCTCCAATATCAACAATAGTTGTTTCTCCGGATAATTGCCCGGATAAAACTTGTTGTCCCAAGGAATTCAGGATAACATAAGTTGAACTTGATTTGTGATCTGTATTTTCAATTGTAATGAAATCACTTGTTGGATTTGGATAAATTTTAATTCCGGAAGTGTTTTTCACTTCTTCAACTCCTGTTGTTCCGCTTGTATTTGATGGAACTGTTATGTTAATGCATTGAACACATGAAGAGGGTTGATTGTTACATTTCAAACATACTCCGTAAATTCCAGCAGTGGCATATGTTACAGTCGGATTGGGATTTATTGAAGAGGTATTTCCATTTCCAAAATCCCAGAGAAATGAAGAACATGAGGGGTTGTTTACTGTAAAAGTTGCAACCATACCAGTTGTGGTAAAACTAAAAGAAGAGGGATTTTCAACATTAATATTAATGGATTGTGTACATTTTCCGTCAATATTTATTGAATACTCTGTTGAATTCAATGGTGTAGCAATAGGATTTAAAATCCCCGGATTGGATAGCCCAGTGGATGGATCCCAACTAATCGATGGCATTGAAGAAATAGAATATGGAAAAGCATTCAGATCAATTCCAAGCTGAACAGCATCTCCACATGAAATAGCCACATCTTCATAACTAGGTAACAACCTTTGTGCAGCATTATATTTGGCAATTATAATCTTGTTTTGACTATTTGTAGGAATAAAATTAATATCGACAAAAGCGGTGTCAGAACTAGTTCCGTTAGTACTGAAATAACCGTATAATTCTCCATTATTATTGTATTCTATTAGATATCTGTTTAATGTGTTGTCGCTAGGAATATTAATGTAAGTAGTAGTTATTTGACTAAGATCTGAAAAACTTCCAGTACTAATAGAATATGAAAAACCACCACCAAAATTATTACTAAGAATTGTGTATTTGTCATTATAAATACAAATACTTTGATCAAGACCAGCTCCGCTAGTTGAATAATAATTCACATTTGAAGCAGAGGTATCTGCTATTATTATACCACCTGCAGTAATTAATACTATTTGGCTTAAAGAATTAATTGCCATATCATTTGACATATTGCCTACTGGAGAAATTAATTGCCTTATCCATTTGTCAGCCCCACTTGTATCAACTTTATAAATAGCTCTTCCGTTAAAATTTCCACTAACGGTACCAGCAGTCATGGCGTTTGCAAAAACATGTAAATACAGATCATTTCCGTAAATATCCATTGATATGGATTGGGTGTATTGTGTATTAGTTATGATATGCTTGGACCATTGAAGCTGTCCAGAAGAATTATATTTAACTACAAAATAACTGAATGTGCCATTCGGCGGTGTATAAGTTGAAGAACCAAAGGTTACACTTGTCCCATTTTGTATTTGGCCAGAAATATATACATTTCCTGAAATGTCAGCTACAATATGAGAGGGTTCAGCATTTGGAACCAGAATTGCTGGAAAAGATTCATTTCCGAAAAAATCATATTTACCCAAAAAGGAATATTTGCTTGTTACAAACACGCTATTTGATGTGACTACCAAATCAGAAGCGATGCTATTTGCTTTAGACTTGTTCCAAATCAAGTTGCCTAAACTATCATATTTAGAAACATAATAATTGTCCTTTCCTGTTACATAAATGTTCTTTGAATTGTCAAAATCAATTTTTCCAAAGTCCGTTGCGAATCCTATGGAAACACCTTGTTCAGCGATTAAATTACCTTCTCCCAACTTTATAAACTGGCTGCAATTTTGACCAATTACTGTATTTACTAGGAACAGAATGAACAAAGGGAGCAAGCTCCACTTTTGATTGGTGTTTTTTTTCTTACTCATCTTTTTAAATTTTTTCTTACTCATTTAGTTTTTCTGCAGGCTCTGTTTTATATTGGTCCTCTGTATCCACTTTAATATTATAAGATTACTTGGTAAATACTTGTGTGCCATTACCACTAGTTACGGTAAGTTCATCATTGCTACATGATAAAGTAATTGAGGTTGAGTTTGGAGTAGGTGGGCGTGAATCCTGATACCCATCACAAGTTACTATAGGTTGTACAGCATCATATGAAATTGAACAGGTAGTGCCCGACATTTCATAAGAAAATGTAAAAACCATAGGTGAGCAGATGCCATTACAGTCTTTATTTGAAAATGAACCTTTCTTATCACTTCCGAATTTCCAAATTACTCCTTTGGAATCACCACACGCAGAACTGTACCATGTGCCCTGGGGACAGGTACTTCCAGTTCCTCCGGTAGTCCCTTCGCCTGCCCAATGTCCATTTTCACCCGGTATCTTTGAACTACCTTCTTTACCAGTAATAAAACCATTGAATTCACCATCGCCATCATGACTTCTATATTTATATCCTAAGCTTTTGGCACTTTCATCGGGCCAATAATAGGCAGTTTGAGTATCATAATATCCGGCATAATTAGGTCCATAGTTAAATTCAACATTGGGGTCATATAAACCATCCTCAACAATTATTGCCCTATAATAATTTTCTGTATTAGATATAGTAATAGTATGCTTAATTTCAAGCACTCCCTGTTTATATTTCTTACATGAAATAATAGAGAATATCCCTATTGTTATTAAAACAATCAAAGAAAATAATTTTTTATTCTTCACAATTTTTTATATATAAATTATTCCTAATCATAAGGCTTTTCGGAGTTGCCCCGTTTTTTTAAGTGGATTCTGGCTTCACTATGTTATTCGACCTTGCAATTTTCAGGTACTAAGAAACTCGATCAGGTTTATCTTTTTAATAATTTATACGAATGCTTTCCTTCTCCCACAAGAAGCAGGTAAAATCCCGATGATAATCCTCCAATATCAACAATGGTTGTTTCTCCGGATAATTGCCCGGATAAAATTTGTTGACCAAGGGAATTCAGGATAACATAAGTTGAACTTAACTGGTCATTGTTGTTTTCAATTGTAATGAAATCATTAGTAGGATTTGGGAAAACAGAAATCAAATTTTCTAATTGATTTTCTACAATTCCTAAAGGTGCACCACATAACCCTTGTACCTGAACAGGTACCTTACTATCGGAATTGTTTCCAGTACCTAATTGTCCACTGACATTGTCACCCCAACTTTTTGCACTTCCATCATTACTTAGTGTTAGGTTGTGATAAGCACCACTGGCAATTGCTTTAATGTTAGAGAGTGGGCTTACTTGGACAGGAAGATGACTGTCTGTATTGCTTCCATTTCCAAGTTGTCCGTCAAAATTTCGTCCCCAAGCCATTGCAGTGCCATCATTCTTTAAAGCAAGGGTATGATAATATCCACCTGAAATGTCGGTAATTCCTGTAAGGGTGCTAACCTGAACTGGAACACTGCTTATTGTGGTAGTTCCATTACCAAGTTGACCATAATCATTGCGTCCCCAAGTCCAAACCGTACCGTCATTTTTCAATGCAATCGAATGGGACAATCTAGCAGCTGAAATCGCAGTGATACCCGCTATCAAACTTACCTGAACAGGGATATTGCTAAATGACACAGTTGTACCATTTCCAAGTTGACGATATCCATTTGAGCCCCACGACCAAACCGTACCATCATTTTTGATTGCCAATGAATGGAGCCATCCACCTGAAATAGCTGTGATGTTAGTGAGAGAATTAACTTGAACAGGAACATAACTCTCAGTTCCAGGACCGTTAAGGCCATTTCCAAGTTGTCCACTTGCATTATCTCCCCAAGTCCAGACTGTACCATCGTTTTTTAAGGCAAGTGAATGATTTCCTCCTCCTGCAATAGCAATGATATTTGTTAACGAACTTACTTGAACTGGTATATTGCTGTCTGTATTTGTTCCATTCCCAAGTTGCCCTCGTAAATTGTACCCCCAGGCCCAAACTGTGCCATCCCCCCGTAAGGCAAGAGAAAAATTTTCTGCATCAGTAATAGCGATGATGTTTGTTAGAGAATTCACCTGCAAAGGGCTTGTGCTATGTATATTTGTTCCATTTCCAAGTTGCCCCCATAAATTATTTCCCCAAGCCTCCACTGTTCCATCGCCACAAATGTTTAGGGAATAGCCATAGCCTCCTGCAATTGTCTGTGCGCTTGCAGAATTACTTAAGTTAAACATGGAAAGCAATGAAATTAAGATTGTTTTTTTGTAAAATGTTTTCATTCTGTTTTTTTTAAGTGAATTTAAATTCATCCGCAAAGCTAATCTCTAAACAAAAGGCATACTATACCTACTTTCGGGGATTTTAGTATATTTGTTTAATTCTCGACAGGTGTTAAAAATTGCTTTTTTTACTTTTCCTTTATTGATTTCTGAAAAGATGGGCCTTCCTTAGTGGTGATGTTGAATTTTTGCTTCTACATTCATCTTCTCTTTTAATATAGTAAGCAAGCATTAACCCAAAATTCCACTTTTTCTTAATTTTTATCTTTTCCCAATGAGACCTACTAAATACAAAAGTAAATAGCCTATTTCTGATCTGGCTCAAAGAGGAAAAGGAAAAAAACAATAAAGAAAGTAAAAGCTCCGTACTATTTTTATAATGTCAAATGAATGGTATGACAACTTTGACCTATAGTAACATTACCACTCCAGGTACACCCACCATCACTTGTAGCATTATAGCTATATGCGGCATAAGGCAGTCCTGTATAATTAGCAGAGCCGGAGGCTCCGCAACCCGGATTCCCACTACTATAGTAGTATGAAATCGTTTGAGAACCATAAGAACTAATTGTTACATAAATATTACCGCATCCAAGATCCTGATTTACCCAAAAGGTTAAATCTCCTACTGAGCTACCACCACCGCCACCACCTTGAATTGGACCACACGTATTTGTCCAAGTTCCCAATGCATATTTACCTGCATCCGCCACAGCTCCAACTCCAAAATATAGCGTTCTGTCAGGCCCACTGCCCAAGAGGTTAAACTCGGCATTCGGAAGTCCGTGAACCCCATCCCATGTAATGGTGTTTCCGTTGATATATCCTTTGTATAAACCAGCTGATGGTGAACCCGGGTGTTCACACATGTATACGCGATTTGAAGGTTCCCCCGTAATACCCCCAATGGCTAAATCAGTTTGATAGCCGCCAGGGGAACCATATCTTTGC
>JALYPI010000142.1 GCA_030856445.1 Bacteroidota bacterium | reverse complement strand
AAACATTCCACCGCCACCACCTACTGCAGACATATCTTTCATTCTGCGCATGAATTCTGGTTGGGTGATTAGCATAGGATGGTCTTTTTCACTTAAATTCTCAAACTGAACGGTAAACTTCTCCTTAGGAAGTTGAGATTCAATTACAGGCTTTAATTTCTCTTTTTCTTCATCAGTAAGTTTAGAAACTTGGTTTTCCTCTTTTTTGATTAAGTTATCAATAATATCAGCATCAACACGAGCAAAAGATGATTTTTCAAAATGCTGCTCTAGTTTACCTGCAATATGACTTGATAAAGGCGTATCCATAAGTAAAACATCATAGCCTTTTTCCTTTGCTGTTTCTATGAATGAATGCTGATCAGAAGCATTGCTGGAATATAAATAAACCAGGTTCTCATTTTTATCAGTTTGAACAGCTTTTATTTTTTCTTTATATTCTTCGAAAGAGAAGTATTTTCCGTCTGAATTTTTCAATAAGGTGAATTTAAGAGCACGTTCGAAGAATTTTTCATCAGATAACATTCCATATTCAATAAATAAACGAATATCATCCCATTTGGCCTCAAAATCTTCTCTGTTATTCTTAAACAAATCTTCTAATTTATCAGAAACTTTTTTTGTAATATGAGAACTGATTTTCTTCACATTAGAATCACTTTGCAAGTAACTTCTGGAAACATTCAATGGGATATCAGGAGAATCTAAAACTCCATGTAATAATGTTAAAAAGTCAGGAACAATTCCCTCTACTGAATCTGTAACAAACACCTGATTTGAATATAACTGAATTTTGTTTTTCTGTACTTCAAAATTGTTTTTCAGCCTTGGAAAATATAAAACACCAGTCAAGCTAAATGGAAAATCAACATTCAGGTGAATATGAAAAAGTGGATCTTCTGAAAATGGATATAATTCTTTATAGAAGTTTTTATAATCCTCATCACTTAGCTCTGAAGGTTTTTTAGTCCAGGCTGGTTTGGTATTATTGATCAGTTTATCCTGAAATTTAATATCTACGGGCAAAAACTTGCAATATTTATTCAGAATAGTATTAATCCTTTGTTCTTCCAGGAATTCCAGGGAATCTTCAGCAATATGAAGAGTAATTTCCGTCCCTCTAGTTTTACGGCTTGATTCTGAAATATTATATTCTGGAGAACCATCACACTCCCATTGGACAGCTTTTGTTTCTGGGCCTTTTTTAAATGTTTTGGTATTTATTACCACTTTTGATGAAACCATAAAAGCAGAATAAAAACCTAATCCAAAATGTCCAATAAGGTTTGTTTCATTTTTTTCTTTGTATTTCTTCACAAATTCTTCAGCACCTGAAAAAGCAATTTCATTGATGTATTTATCAATTTCTGCTTTTGTCATACCTACTCCATTATCACTAATAGTAATTGTTTTGGCTTCTTTATCTACTTTTACTTCAATAAATAAGTCGCCTACTTCATCCTTAAACTCCCCCATTGAAGCTAATGATTTTAACTTCTGGGAAGCATCAACAGCATTAGATACCAGTTCCCGAAGAAAAATTTCGTGGTCAGAATATAAAAACTTCTTAATTATGGGAAAGATGTTTTCTGTATTTACATTAATTTTTCCTTGTTGCATTGTAATTGTATTTTTAAAATTTACACTAGATATATAACGGGGCTAATTTTCAAAACTTGTGCCAATGAGAAAAGCCGACAAAATGGCAGTGAATTTTAACAATAATGACAGATTAAAAGATAATTAATATTATTCTCTCAAAGGCGCAAAGGGCTTTTGTTGAAAATAGCTTCATTTACTAAAATATAAGTTTCTCTTTGCGATCTTTGCGCCTTTGCCTGAGAAATAATTTAGGATAGGTTTTATTCTCGCAAAGGCTCAAAGGCGCAAAGGCTTTTGTTAATACTAGCTTCATTTACTAAAATATAAGTTTCTCTTTGCGATCTTTGCGCCTTTGCCTGAGAAATAATTCTGAAAAGGGTTTATTCTCGCATAGCCGCAAAGGACGTAAAGACTCAAAGAAAAAAAATCTTAATTACATTTGCAGTAAATTTGTAATAATGTCAAAATACAAAATAGATAAAACAGCCCAATTAACAGGACATACCGGTTCTGTTTATGGACTTTGCAATGGGCCATCTCCTATGGTGTTTTTTTCTGGAAGCAGTGATGGGGTTGTTGCTGAATGGAATATAGAAAATACTGATCAGGCAAAAATTGCTGTAAAAATTGATTCCGCAGTTTATTCTATTGCTTTTATAAAAGAAAACAACTTATTATTAATTGGAAATGCCAATGGAGGTATTCATATTGTTGATTATATTGAAAAAAAAGAAATTAAATTACTTCAGCTTCATACGGCTCAAGTTTTTGATATAAAGTATTCAGAAAAAAATAAGTGCTTTTATTCTGCTTCTTCAGATGGAACTATTGCCGTTACCAATATTGCTGATTTTAATTCTGAAGGCCTTAAACTTTGTCAGCAAAAAGCAAGGCAGTTAAATTTAAATCCGGATGAATCACTTTTGGCGGTTGCTTGTGGAGACTGTACTATAAGAATTATTAGTACCAGCACATTTAATGAAATAAAGACATTTGCAGCTCATGACTTATCTGCCAATTCGGTGTGTTTTCATCCCTCAGGGAAATTATTAATATCGGGCGGTAGAGATGCAATTCTGAATGTTTGGGATTTAGAGCAGGATTATAAATTAAAGTTATCAATTCCGGCACATAATTTTGCGATTTACAGTATTGAATTTAGTTTGGATGGAAAACTAATGGCAACTGCTAGTCGTGATAAAACAGTGAAGTTATGGGATTCTGCCACATTTGATTTAATTAAAAGGCTTGATAATAAAAGCAGTAAAGGACATTTAAATTCTGTAAACAGGCTTATTTGGAATAAACAAAGCGGAAATTTAATAACTTCCGGAGATGACAGAAGTATTATTTTATGGCAAATAAGTGAATAATGTAGTATTTATAGTTGATTTCTTCACATAAAATTTTAATTTTGGAAAAACAAACCTACTATTTAATATAACTTTTAAATAAAGAAAAATGAAAAACCTTATCCTATTGTTAAATGTTGTTTTCTGTTTATCGATTATTTCCTGCGATGAAGTAAAAAAAGAAGTAACAAAGGAAGATGCCATGGAATACAATGACTTTTTAGTTCTATCAATTGATCCTGTAATTACTAAAATGCTTGATTTTGAGCAAGCTATATATGA
>JALYPI010000113.1 GCA_030856445.1 Bacteroidota bacterium | reverse complement strand
GTATAGATATCTCTCAGAAATTAATGCTTCTGATGGCGGCTTAACAGAAGCTGAGAAAGTCCAGCTTTATAAGTTAGAAGAACAAGTTTTAGTGGCAAAAAGTCCCTATCTCACAACCGATATACCTGCTTCCGAACTGCCTTTGAACCTCCCGGCTAGTTACTGGATAGATTTGAACAATTACAATCAGATTTCAGCCGCAAAAAACGCCAAAGTACCAATGTTATTCCTTCAAGGAGAAAGGGATTACCAGGTTACAACAACTGATTTTTCTATTTGGAAAAAAGAATTAGAGGATATTGAAAATATATCATTTAAACTTTATTCTGGTTTAAATCATATTTTTATAGAAGGAAATGGACAAAGTGTACCTAGTGAGTATCAAATAACTGGGAATATACCAGATTACGTAATTACTGATATAGTAAAATGGATAAAAAGGAAGAAGCTCAAGGATTGATACTGGTTTTTTTATCAACTCAAAAGCCTATGATAGGATGATAGAAAAATACAAATAAAAAAACCGTCTCAAAATTTTCCTTTTGAGACGGCCTCTTTAAAATTTCTTTTATAATCTAAACATTAATCCAACATATGCTCCATAAGTATTCATTCTTGATCTTTCTCCCACAATTTGAAATTGATCTTGTCCAACTGTTGTTTCAGTTTTGCCAACATCTAATAATCCCTGGGTACCTCTAAAGCCTACATTAATATGTAACCATCTTGTTTGTCCGATACCAAAATCAATACCGGCTCCATATGCAAGACCTATATCTAAAGGATTAACATCTACCATGGCTTGTGCAGTTGAAGCACCATTACCATTATCATCAACTGTTGCACTGGCTCCAGTATTTAATCCAAAATAAGGGCCACCAGTAATGTTTAGGTTTACAGATCTTCCGTAATTAGTATTTAATGAAAGCAATAGCGGAATGTTTATATAGGATAAATCTACCCTTCTTGTTCTGGTATCATCAGCAAATTCATAGGCTTGGCGCATACCGTTTACTTCCAAATGCATACCCACATAGTTACTAAAGTAGTAGTTTAAAGAACCAGCCCAACCATGAGCAACCTCAAAGTCGGCTGTAACCGTTTCTTCCCCTTCAGTACGAAAATCCAGTTTACCAAAAGTTGGTTGGTATCTTGCTCCAATATGGAATCCCCTTTGTGATGGTGTTTCCCTGACTGCCAAAGCAGGATCCTGAATAGTTGGTTCTGTCTCTGCAGTATATTCTGAAGATGCTTTTGTAAGATCAATACTCACACTGTCTTCATCAGTTTCAACCTGTGCCCTGGTAACGTTAACGAATAACATAACCAAAAAAGCAGTTGAAATAATTCTTAATGTTTTCATAGCTATTTAAATTAAATTTGATTTATAGACAATCAGATTCAAATAAACTGCCAATGAAAAATTCCTTTATTTTTTTAAATATTTGTTTTGAGGGGATTCTATCGTGAAAAAAATCCACAGAAAAAAGACTTAGAAAATTTATCATTTTCCAAATCGGGAAAATTTTTCTACAACTTGAGGATTTTTTTTCAAGTGTAGTTTTTAAAATTCTTTTGTTTATTAGGTAATTTATTTGCTTTAAAGTCTTATCTAATTTAGAATTACTACATTAAACCATAGTGCTTTTTACTAACCATAGAATGTAAGTGTAATTTCAAACTCTATTCTTCATCATAAATATCCAAAGGTTCAAAATGTGGAAAAGAGAGTGAAGCTTCTGGAATTTTATCAATTCCAAAACCTCCATCATCCCATAGCTCCTCCATTTTATCCCAAAAGGAAATTACCTTTTCGTCTTTATGCGCATTTAGACTCGACAATTCTGTTTTCCATTCAAATATTTCAATAAAATATTCGTCTTCAATTTTTGACTGAAGAAGCAAAGCAGGTCTTTTTGTTACATATCCCTGTTGGAGAAAATATTTTCTTTTTTCCTTAATTATAAGGATAAACTCATTTAAGTTCCTGGGCCTTACCTTATAAGGGGCCAATACTACAGCACTCATACTAATAAAATTTAGTTTTTTATTAACTCTGATTCTTTCTCAGAAAAAGACCATAATTCTTCATATAGCTCTTTCATGGGTAAACCCATAACATTATAAAAAGAACCGTTAATTTTTTCAATTCCAATGTATCCTATCCATTCTTGGATTGCATAAGCACCGGCTTTGTCAAAAGGTTTGTAATTATCAACATAATATATTATTTCTTCCTCTGAAAGTTTTTTAAAATGCACATCGGTAACAACAAAAAAGCTTTTAGTATTCGTGCTGGATCTTAAACAAATGGCCGTGATAACCTCATGCATTCTACCAGAAAGCTTTTTCAATATTTGAATTGCATCTTCTCGGTCCTGAGGTTTATTAATTGCTTGTTCATTTAACCAAACGATAGTATCCGATGTAATTAATATTGAATCATCAGGGATAGTTCCAAATTCTTCACATTTCTTTCCGGCCAAATACATAGGAATTTCTTCTCGTTTTAATTTATCAGAAAAAGATTCATCCACATCAACTTCATGGGTCTCAAACTCAAAACCTAATTCCTTTAATAATGACTGCCTTCTGGGAGATTTGGAACCCAGAATAAGTTTATGCGGATATTTTTTCATAAATGATTACTTTATTAATGATTACTTTAAAATAAAAAATATTACAGTAGTATATAAAATACCAAGCAGCATTATTAGTTTGGTAAGGCTGCTTGCGGCATGAAATTCTTCAGATGTTCCAGCTTCTTTTAACCTAAATAAAAGATATAACAGTGGAAACTGCACTGCCAGTAAAATATAAATGAATGAAGTTATATCCATGTTTTTTAATTGCCAGGCTTGAAGAATTAGAAGAAGGACTATAGTAAATAAGATTAATCCAATTGCTATATTTTTCGCCCTCTTAATGCCATAAACAACTGGAAGGGTAGTTAACCCAAAAGCTTCATCTCCTTTATAATCCTCATTATCTTTAATTATTTCTCTTATTAAAGTTACTAAAAAAGCAAAAACTGCAAAACCAGCCGGAAAATAAAACAAGAAGTTAAAATTAGTACCAGTCTCTATTAATATATTTGAATAAGCATAATTTAATGGAGGTATTTCATATAATGGAACAATTAAGGGCACTAGCGCGGCAAGCACAGCAACTATGAAATTTCCAATAAAGACTTGCCTTTTAAAATCTGTAGAATAAAACCATAAAAGACCGGAAACAATAAAATGTATAATCCCTAACTTGTATACTCCTGCCTTATAGCCTACATAAAAGCCTAGAAATATACCTATTAAACTTAAAATTAAATGACAAACTATGGCTACTCTTCTTTTGATTTTTATACCTACTACTACGTTTCCCGGACGATTTACATGATCTATCTTTGTGTCAAAATAATCATTGATAATATAGCCAGCTGCTGCAATTAAAACTGTGGAAAGTACAAGAAGAAAAAAATCAAAATGACTTAACTGTAGCTCAATATCCGATAAATCCAACATTGGTTTGATTACCAAATATCTCAACAGGTATTGAGTAAGGCCAATGATAAGCAGATTGGGCCAACGGATCAATTTAAAAAATGGAATCATTATATTAAAGATAATAAACTTTTAGCTTTCAATCCGTTTTTTTAAATGTAAAATACTAGGATATTTGCTCTTGTTGGATTTTAAAAGAGGAGTTTTTAAGGGAAAGAATTAAAATTTAATTGAAAAAAAATCAAAAAAAAAGCAGCTTTTTTTAAGTGTATAAAGCTCCTTGAAAATGAAAAATGAAAAAATTGGTAATTTATATAGTACTTTTTACTGAGGTCTCATGCTTCCATTTTCCCTGCACCTTTAATACTTGTTCTATTATATCCCTTACACAACCCTGGCCACCATTGTAAGGGGAGACGTAAGCGGAAATTCCTTTTATTTCAGGTGCAGAATCATTTGGGCAGGTTGCTATTCCTGCTTTAAGCATTGCTTCATAATCAGGTAAGTCATCTCCCATATAAAGCATTTGTTCTTTTGTTAAATGATTGGAGTAAAGGTAATCTTCAAACTTGTCTGCTTTATCAGAAATATTTAAATAAATATCATTAATTCCTAGTCCTTTTAATCTTTGCTTTACCATTTCACATTTGCCCCCTGTAATAATACAGATTTTATATCCTTTTTTAATGGCAAGTTGAAGTGCATAACCATCTTTAATATTCATCCTGCGTGCTTGCTCTCCTCCTGGAAGAAGAATTACATTGCCGTCTGTTAAGACACCATCCACATCAAATACAAATGTGGTGATCTCTTTCATTAAAGTTTTAAAATTCAGGTCCATTGCAAATCTTATTTCTTGTGTGAATTTAGAATATTTTGGCTTAGTAAACGGTAAATTTCCTGATAATTTTTTTGGTTTTCGAGTAAATTCAAGTGTTCTCCAATTATCTCTATATCGTTTCTTACCGCAGGGCCAGTTTGCACCTTTGACGGTGAATTCGATTTGATTTTAGCTACAGTTTCCTCTATTAAAGGATGTAAGAGAGATAAATCAAGATCCTCTTTTTTTAATAGATCATCAGCTATATTAAAAAGATGATTTACAAAATTACAGGAAAACACAGCGGCTAAATGAATTGTTTTGCGCTGTTTTGAATTTATCTGCTGAACATTTTCTGATAATTCGTTGGCAAGCCCTAAAATTGATTTTAAGGAAAATTCATTGCCGCCTTCAATGCATAAAGGAATAGTATTAAAAGGAATGTTTTTAATCTGTTTATTGAATGTTTGAACAGGATATAGCACTCCACAATTCTCAAAGCTTTTTTTTAAAACGCTTAGGGGAATACTACCAGAGGTATGAACCACAATCCCCTTAAGGGCCGGGATTTTTTTTACTGATGCCCTTATTGCATCATCTTTTATACAGATAAAGTAAAAAGGTGAATCAGTTTTAATTAAGGAAAAATCGGTTATAGGCTCTGCATTAAGCTCCTTTGCAAGTGTAGTAGCAGAAGTTTCACTTTGACTGTATACCTGAGAGATTTTATACCCTTTTTTATAAAGGCTCTTTCCAAGAT
>JALYPI010000111.1 GCA_030856445.1 Bacteroidota bacterium | reverse complement strand
GAGTACTTGTGGAGAGCTGATTATTCAATCAACCTACAATAAAAGCAATATAAAAACAGGAATTCAAAAGCAATCACACTGCATATCTTCCACTTGAATATTAAGCAGTGTAGAGTAATCCTTGCATTTTTGAATTTCAAGATTTGTTTTGCCTTCCTTGATATCTGTTTGGAAAAGATAAATTGGGCATGGCTCTTTTCTAACCTGGCTTTCTGAAAAATTAACTTTTGCTTCTTCTATGATGTTTTTTAAACTTTCCTGAGGAATCTTCAAACACTGTAATTGACAAATTGCTTTGCTGGAAATTTTTAATTCTTGTTCGAGAATTTCCTGGCTAACCCGTTCACTTGGCAACCAACCTCTTAAATTACGGTCTCTATCTTTAATAAGTAAAAAATAAACCAGAGTACTTCCAATTAAAAATCCAATAAGGAATTTGAAAAGCCGGGTAACAAAATTCAAAATAAAAGGGGAGATTAAAAATGTAATTTATGTTTTAAAAAAGGCAGAAATTATAAAAGCTTAAGATAGTCTTTAGTAAGCTGCCATCATTAAATCTATGTCTTTATATGGAAGATTAAAGGTTTCTCCCAAATATTTATTAGTCAATATTCCATTGTAAATATAAACTCCATGTCTTACTCCTTTATCACGTCTTAAGACATTGTTGACTCCTCCCTCCTCGCCTATGTTTAAAAGAATAGGGGCAAAAACATTACTAAGTGCATAAGAAGCAGTACGTGAGACTCTAGAGGCAATATTAGGTACACAATAGTGAATTACCCCATACTTTCTAAAAACAGGATTGGTATGATTTGTAACTCTTGAAGTTTCAAAACAACCACCCTGGTCAATGCTTACATCAATTATTACCGATCCAAACTTCATTTCGCCAACCATTTCCTGGGAAACAACTAAAGGGGTTCTTCCTTCCGCAGCTCTTATTGACCCAATTACTACATCAGCCGTTTTAATTGATTTCATTAAAACTTTGGGCTGTAGAACAGAGGTAAAAATCCTCATCCCTAAATTATTTTGCAGCCTTCTTAATTTAAAAATAGAATTATCAAAAACCTTAACTGAAGCACCAAGTCCTAATGCTGCACGTGCTGCATATTCACCCACTGTACCTGCTCCAAGAATTACAACTTCAGTTGGGGAAACACCAGATATACCGCCCAGCATCGAGCCTTGACCGTTATTCACATTGCTTAAATATTCAGCAGCGATCAAAATAGAAGTATTCCCGGCAATTTCACTCATGGAGCGAACAATAGGAAATATACCTTCTTCATCCTTAATAAAATCATAAGCAATTGCGGTTACTTTTTTATCCATCAATTTTTTAACAAAATTCTCTGGTTGTATGGTAAGCTGCAGTGCTGAGATCAAAGTTTGCTTTTGCTGCATCATTTCAATTTCTTCCAGTGAAGGTGGCTCCACTTTTAAAATCATGTCAGCTTTATAAATTTCCTCAGCGCTGTAAGCAATTTTTGCACCTGCATCGCTGTAATCCTTATCATGGAAATTAGCAGCTTTACCAGCGTTGGTTTCCACTACTATATCGTGGCCATTATTAATTAAGAGTGCTACTGCATCAGGAACAAGAGGAACCCGGTTTTCCTGAAAAGAGGTTTCCTTTGGAATTCCAATATAAAGTGAACTTTTTCTGGTTGAAACTTCAAGCATTTCTTCCTGAGGCATTAGCCCTGCAGATTTAGCGAAAGAAAACATAGCATCTTGTGGTGACATAACTTATTTTTGAAAAGTAATCATTCTGTTTCCCTGTTCTTCTTCAACAATTTCAATTCTTATGAACTGCTTTGGCAATAAGCCTGCTATTTTTTCAGGCCATTCAATAAAACAATAATTATGGCTATAAAGATAATCTTCAAAACCAAGATCATAAGCTTCTGACTCTTTATCTATTCTATAAAAATCAAAATGATAAATAATATCATTATTTGAAGTCAAATATTCATTTACTATTGAAAAGGTAGGACTAGTAACATTATCCTTTACTCCTAATTCTTTACAAATTGATTTTATAAAACTTGTTTTGCCTGCTCCCATCTCTCCATAAAAGGCAAATACTTTATTGTCTTCTTTAAAATCTATCAGCTCTTTAGCAGCCTTATTTAGTTCTTCAGGGCTTTTTACAAGCACAGTTTGTTCAGTCTTTGATTTCATCCAAAATTACGGAAATATTTTAAACCTGAAATAAAAGATGCAGATATAAAGTAATGGCTTAAACTATTTTCTTGTTTAATCACTTAAAAATTCTGTTTAAAAAATGGCAAAAATACATCTTTTAATTCCTGCATTGATTTAGTTATTTAGGATTTAATACAACAAATGGAATAAGCATTTCTTCTAAAGATATTCCCCCATGCTGAAATGTGTTTTTATAATAATTGACATAATAATTGTAATTATTAGGATAAGCAAAAAACTTGTCCTCTTTGGCAAAAACAAATGTAGAACTCACATGAATTTTAGGCAAATAAGCATCATTAGGATTTTTCACCTCGAACACATCCTTTTTAATATAATCCAGGCTTTTACCTTGCTTGTAGCGCAAATTAGTATTAGTGTTTCTGTCTCCTACAACTTTAGAAGGTTCTGTTACCCGAATAGTACCATGATCAGTAGTTAAAATGATTTTACCTTTTTTTTCTGCAATCTGCTTTATCATATCCAATAGGGGAGAATGTTCAAACCATGACAGAGTAAGTGACCTATACGCTGCTTCATCATCTGCAAGCTCTCTTATCATTTCCATTTCTGTGCGGGCATGAGAGAGCATATCAACAAAATTATACACAATTACATTTAGATGATTATTAAACAAATTGGAAAGGTTTTCCACTACTTTTTTTCCAAATGCATAATTGGTTACCTTTGTATAAGAGTGCTTGTAGTTCTTACCTAGCCTTTTTAACTGATCAGAAAGAAAATCAGATTCGTTTAAATTTTTACCGCCTTCTTCTTCATCATTAAGCCACATTTTTGGGAACCTCTTTTCTATCTCTGATGGCAATAATCCTGCAAAAATTGCATTTCTTGCATACTGGGTAGCTGTGGGTAAAATACTACAATAAAGCTCTTCCTTATCAATTCTAAAATATTCTTCAAAAATAGGTTGCAATACCTTCCATTGATCATATCTTAAATTATCGATTAAAATAATGAAAACCGGCTGCGTGCCATCGGTTTCAGGAACAATTCTATTCTTAAAAAGAGTGTGGGATTGAATTGGTGGATCATTTTTTCCGTTAAGCCAATCAACATAATTATTTTCAACGAACCGTGACCATAAAGCATTTGCTTCTTGCTTTTGCATTTTTAGAATTTCAGACATGCTGCTATCCTTGGTTTTTTCCAATTCAAGTTCCCAATAAACAAGCTTTTTATATACATCCACCCATTCCTGATAGGAAAGCCTGTCACTTAAGGTCATTCCAATATTTCTGAAGTCCTGCTGGTAATTTGAGGCCGTTTTTTCACTTATCAATCTTTTATTTTCCAGATTTTTTTTAATCGCCAGTAATATCTGGTTTGGATTTACTGGTTTTATAAGATAATCAGAAATTTTTGAGCCTATGGCATCCTCCATAATGGTTTCTTCTTCGCTTTTGGTGATCATAACCACAGGCAATCCACTATTTTTACTCTTAATAATATTAAGGGTTTCAATACCAGAAATACCAGGCATATTCTCATCAAGAAGTACTATGTCAAAATGTTTTTTGTCAATTAAGTCAAGAGCATCTTGTCCATTGTTTACAGTATCTACATGATATCCTTTATCTTCAAGGAATAATATATGAGGTTTAAGCAGATCTATTTCGTCATCTGCCCATAGAATATTTATTTTGTCCATAAAAAAACTTTATCTTGACCGGGTTTTTAATTTATATAAATGTAATCATTTTTTAAAATCTTGAAAAACATCTATTCCAACAAACTTAAGATATTTAACGATCCTGTATACGGTTTTGTACATATTCCTTTTGAAATAATTTACGATCTTATTGAACACCCTTATTTTCAGAGATTAAGGAGAATAAAACAATTGGGCATGACTCATTTGGTATATCCCGGGGCATTGCATACAAGATTTCATCATGCCATGGGTGCCATGTTTTTAATGGGTCAGGCTATTGAAACAATCAGAAACAAAGGACATGAAATCACACAGAAAGAGGCAGAAGCGGTTACTGTTGCTGTTTTATTACATGATATAGGACATGGCCCTTTTTCTCATGCTCTTGAGCATAGCATAGTTTATAATATTACTCATGAAGATATATCAGCATTGTTCATGGACAAACTCAACAAGGAGTTTAAAGGAAAACTTAGCCTTGCTTTAAAAATTTTCCGTAATGAATACAAAAAGAAATTCCTTCACCAGTTAATTTCCGGCCAACTGGATGTGGACAGGCTGGATTATCTAAAAAGGGATAGTTTTTTTACAGGAGTTTCAGAAGGAGTTATAAGTTCAGACAGGATCATAAAAATGTTTAATATTTTTGATGACAAACTAGTAGTTGAGGCAAAAGGAATATATTCAATTGAAAAATTTATAATTGCCAGAAGGTTAATGTATTGGCAAGTATATTTACACAAAACTGTACTTGCAGCTGAACATCTTTTGATAAATATTTTAAAAAGAGCAAAAGAACTTGCAGAAAACAACGTTGAACTTTTTTGCACACCTGCTTTTAAGGCCTTTTTATATAACAAGTATGATAAAACATCATTCCTGGAAAATCCAAAAGTATTGGAAACTTTTTCAAAATTGGATGATTATGATATTTTTACTTCCATTAAAACCTGGGCAGCACATGAAGATAAAATTCTTTCAAAACTGTGCAGAAATATGGAAAACAGAAATCTTTATAAGATAGAAATGCAAAAAGAACCTTTTAAAAAATCATATATAAATGAAAAAAAGGAACTGGTTATGAAAAAACATGGACTTACAAAAAAAGAATCTGTTTATTTTGTTTTTTCATCCAGCATTTCAAACAATGCCTATAACACTAAGGATGACAGAATTAACATCCTATTTAAAGATAAAACCATTAAGGATATTGCCAAAGCAGCTGATCAGTTAAATATTTCGGCATTATCCACAACTGTAAAAAAACATTTTATTTGTTACCCAAAAGATTGTTAACAATTTGTGAAGAGGCTGGAATCAGTAAGGATTTTATTTTTAATTTTGGCAAATGGAATTTAAAGCAAGTCAGATAGCAGAAATCCTTAACGGAAAAATCGAGGGCGATTCTGAAGTTATAGTAAGTAAGCTTTCAAAAATTGAGGAAGGGGCAACAGGTTCTATTACTTTTCTGGCTAACCCTCAATACACTCCATTTATATACGCTACTGATGCTTCTGTTGTAATTGTTAATAATGATTTCATTCCAACAGCACCTATAAAAAAGACTTGTACTTTAATACGTGTTGAGGATGCATACAAAGCTTTTTCCAAACTTCTGGGGGCTTATAGTCAATTGCAAAGAAACAAGAAAGGGATTGAAGATGGATCTTTTATTTCAAAGTCAGCCACTCTTGGAAAAGATGTATATATAGGAGCTACGGCATATGTGGGGAACAATGCGGTGATAGGAGATGAAGTTAAAATTTATCCTCATGTATATGTTGGTGATAATGTTATTGTAAAATCAAGAACTACTCTTTTTCCAGGAGTTAAAATATATTCAGATTGTGAAATAGGAGCAGATTGCACTATTCATTCAGGAGTTATTATTGGGGCAGATGGCTTTGGTTTTACTCCCAATGCTGAAAACAATTACGAAAAGGTTCCTCAAATTGGAAATGTCATTATTGAGGATCATGTGGAAATAGGCGCCAACTCTTGTATAGACAGGGCTACACTTGGTTCAACTATAATACGAAAAGGTGTTAAATTAGATAACCTTTTACAAATTGCACACAATGTTGAAATCGGAGAGAATACAGTAATAGCTGCTCAGTCAGGGATTGCCGGATCAGTGAAAATAGGAAAAAACTGTATGATAGGAGGGCAAACAGGATTTAAAGGCCATATTGTACTTGCAGATAATGTTAAAGTCGCTGCCCAGTCAGGTGTTGGAGTTAATTTAACTGAGGGCGAGATAGTGATGGGTTCTCCTTCATTTCCTATTGGGGAATTCAGGCGTTCTCATGTTTTATTCAGGACTTTGCCAAACCTTAATGATAAAATCAATCTTTTAGAAAAAGAGCTTAAAGCACTTAAAAAGAATTAAACAATAAATATGAGCGATAAACAACGTACTATTCAAAAACCGGTTTCAATTTCCGGCATAGGATTACATACAGGCGAAAAAGTTTCTTTAACATTTCTGCCTGCTCCTGAAAATCATGGTTATTCTTTTAAAAGAACAGATCTTGAAAACGCTCCAACTATAAAGGCTGATGTAGACAATGTAGTAGATACTTCAAGAGGAACTACCTTAATGCAAAATGGGGCTAAGGTTCATACAACTGAACATGTGCTTGCTGCATTGGTAGGAATGCAAATTGACAATGCTGTAATTGAACTTGATGGACCTGAAGTGCCTATTATGGATGGAAGTTCTTATCACTTCATGAATATACTAGAAACAGCAGGGTTTATTGAACAAAATGCGGAAAGAGATTATTTTATTGTTACAGACAACCTTGCTTTTGAAGATAAGGAAAGAAATATAGAAATGTTACTTGTGCCTCAGGATGAATTCAGAATTACTGTAATGGTAGACTATAATTCTAAAATACTGGGAACACAACATGCATCTATGTATAGCATAAAGGAATTTAAGGATGATATAGCTCCTTGCAGAACTTTTGTGTTTTTACATGAATTGGAAGCCCTTTTATCTCGTAATTTGATAAAAGGAGGTGATCTTGACAATGCAATTGTGCTTGTTGCCAATGAAATTAAACAAGAAGAACTTGATAAATTAGCAGATCTATTTAAAAAACCAAAAATGGAGGTTAAGGGTATTGGCGTTTTAAACAATACTCAATTGAATTTTCAAAATGAACCTGCAAGACACAAGTTGCTTGACATCGTAGGTGATTTAGCTCTTGTTGGAAAACCAATTAAAGGACATATTTTAGCAGCACGTTCAGGACATTGCGGAAATGTCGCATTTGCAAAAAAAATCAAACAGATGATAAAGGAACAAAAACAAAAGAAAGCACCTAAATACGACCCAAATAAGGAACCATTGTTCAACATCAATGATATTTCAAGAATGCTGCCCCACAGGC
>JALYPI010000021.1 GCA_030856445.1 Bacteroidota bacterium | reverse complement strand
CATTGCATATCCTCAAGTGGCGGTCTAGGTGCTCTATTGCAAAGCCTTTAATTTCTATTAATTTTGCTGCCCGCGGTTTTTGGTTCGGTGCAATAATCGCCACCTGCGTATATGCAAATACCGTTATAAGCAAGCCTAGGGGGCTGTGCAGCAAACCCTTGTCTAACAAGCCGCACCGCCCTTTGCCTATCCTTCTGTATTTTTTTATTTTTCCCCTCACCCACTTTTTTTAATTTAATTTAAGCCATTGCACACAAATGCCACATTTGCTTTTGCCCCTCTCACACTGGACCACCACACATGGCAAAAGCAAAAGAGGCATTTCTCCCACCCAAGTTATTGCTTTTTTTATTAAGACAAATATGGGATTGGGCACAAATAATAAAACTTGTAGGAATTGTTATTAAAAAATAAAAAGTTTAAAATAAATGTTAATTTTGGAAACAAATCTGATAATTAATTATATGAATAGAGCTCTCCCAATCAAACAATGGATAACGGCCCAGATCCGTTTAGCGCGAAACAACAATTCAATAATCAGGTTTTATAATTTAGATTTACAAAGCAATGAAACACAATTTGATATTTCACAATTCCCTACGGGGGCTTATACCTTAACTTTAATAACTGACGGTATAATTGCAGATAGCAAAAATCTCATGATCGTTAAATAAATTTCTAATTAAAAACGGGGTGGTATACTGCCCCGTTTTTTCCTTTAAATCAATTGAGCTATGAAAAAAATATTTATATCGTTTTTGTTTTTATTTATAATCTTACACAATACAAATGCGCAATGGACACAAATAAATACGGGTAGTAACGATAATTATACCCATATTTCATTCATTAATGATTCCGCAGGCATACTATCTTCAAATCAGGTTTTAATGTTGACAAAAAACTATGGTAACTCTTGGGATACTATCTATTTTAATTCGAACGAGTATATATCTGATGTTCATTTTTTGAGTGATAGCACAATTTATTTTATTGGTTCTCTAATGTCAAATAACTCCTTTTTGAATAAAACATTTGATTTAGGAAATAATTGGACAGCTATTAATGCTCCAACGGTTGGTAAAATGTTTTTTACTTCTCCTGATACAGGGCATGTATTAATTGCAAATGAGGTAATTAGAACTTTTGACGGAGGTTCTACATGGACACTAAACAGTTCTATAATAAATTCTATTGCAGGAAACATATATTTTCCTTCGCCAACCATAGGATATAGAACGGGTTGGTATGATAATGTAATTTATAAAACCACTGACGCAGGGGTATCATGGCAATTAATGACTGGTGGTGATCACGGGGGTCTTGATTTACACTTCCCTTCCTTAGATACGGGATATGTTTGCGGATGGAATGGAACAATATCAAAAACTAGCGATGCCGGCATTAATTGGACATCTTTAATATCTGATGTTTCCATCAATTTAGTGCTAAATTCTATTTACTGTACTTCTAATAATGTGTGTTATAGTGTAGGTGATAGCGGCACTATAATAAAAACCATTAATGGAGGAAACAACTGGATAAAAGAAAATTCAGGAATTCAAAAAAAATTAAATTCCATCTTTTGTACAAATTTTTATTGCTATGCGGTTGGTGATAGCGGAGTTGTTTTGCGAACCACGAATATAGTAGGTATAAAAGAGAAAGAAGTTAAAAAAAAAGAAATAAAAATATATCCAAACCCTGCCAACCAAGTAATAAATATAGAATTAAAATCAAATCAACAAATATGTAACATAAATATTTCCGATATACGAGGAAAGAATCTTTATGAAGGCAAAAGTACCACAATAGATATTTCCCGCTACTCAAAAGGAATTTATTTTGTTAATGTTAAAACGGAAAAGGAAACCTACACTGAAAAAATTATAATTGAATAGCAGAAATTTTATCTTTGAAAAAATCTTAAACCTATGGCAACCAAAAGAGAATACAACTATAAAAATATGAAATGCTTTCTGTAGCAAAAACAATTGTAGAAACAGCACAGAAAAATTTAAATTAATTAGTAACTATTCGACCAAATTAGAACTAGAGAATGACCGAAAACAGCCAGCCCACGGAAAAAGCACATTTCCAATTCACACCGCCAACCGCTCAAACCAAAAATTGTAAATAAGCTTCTCCCTTTGCTCCCCAAAGAAAATTAAATTAAAAAAATCCCCCCTCAAAAATAAAAAAATACCCAACTCGCACTAGCCATGCAAAGTATAGTACAGACAATTAAGCACTATTCATAAAAGCCTTTGATATTACAGCTTTCCAGTCATTAATAAACATAAGGCCAGCTTATAACATTGCATATCCTCAAGTGGCGGTCTAGGTGCTCTATTGCAAAGCCTGGAATTTCTATTAACTTTGCTGCCCGCGGTTTTTGGTTCGGTGCAATAATCGCCACCTGCGTATATGCAAAAAACGTTGAGCGTAATGCGTGCATTCAAAAAAAGCGGATTTGAAACCGTTATTACTTTCGAAAAATTTTTAGATTTTAGTTGGTATTTCTAATATTCAATTCCTATTGATTAAG
>JALYPI010000020.1 GCA_030856445.1 Bacteroidota bacterium | reverse complement strand
CATTGCATATCCTCAAGTGGCGGTCTAGGTGCTCTATTGCAAAGCCTTTAATTTCTATTAATTTTGCTGCCCGCGGTTTTTGGTTCGGTGCAATAATCGCCACCTGCGTATATGCAAATACCGTTATCCGATATTGTAAGCAATGTTATTAATCCTCCGTTTCGATATATTCATACCTGTTTCCAATTAATTTGTAATCATCTATGCTTCCAGGGTGCAATTCAAAATAAATATCATAAGCATCTTTGCTTTGTCCTTTAGGTTGATTGACTTCTATTGCTTCGCCTTTCTCTAAAACTATTTTTCCAGCATTGCTCCCGCTATCTTCATCGGCATAAGTTAAATCAAGTTTAACAAGTGGAAACATTCTTGAAAGTTCTTGAATTAGTTTAATCGGACTACTCCAAGCAGTTTTAAAGTAAATTGTATCAGTATTGTTTCGTTTGTCATTTTGGCCATAAGCATTCCATTTTGTTCCCCAATTAGCAATATTCCATTCATACCAAGATACACTGCCGTGTTCCCTGTAATTTTTAAGGCACTGAATAAAAGCTGCGAAATCTTCGTCTGAAAAATCTTTAACCGTTCCTTGTCTTTTTCCAGTTAAATATTCTAATGCTGTATTTGCAGCCATTCGTTTAGATAAAGTTGCGAATTTGTTATCTTTTAAAAGATTAGAAACAGAATCTTCCATTGGTTGAAACAGTGTAGCAAAATCAAGTTGCCCTGTACATACTTCAACCCACATTTTAATATGTGAATTAACTTCTGAGTCCATACCTTTTGGCATTGGCCTTATTTTATTGAAGTCAATTTCAATTTCTACTCCATCATCATGCTTTCCCTTGATGTGTTTTAATACTTTTTGTACTTCCTGATTATCTCCGATAACTTGAAGTTTGTTTTGAATGTGATTTGGCATTTTTTTTGGTTTTTAGTTATTAATTATTAATTGAAATTTTACGTTTAATTAAGGGCAGAAACAACATCGGATAACAAGCTGGGTATCCGCAAGTGCGGGGCTATGTGACTTTACTGCACCGTCTTTGATTTCTATTTTCTTTCTGCTCTGTAATTATTGGTTCGGTGCAATAATCCGCACCTTCGTATACCGCCTTTAAGTTGCCCGCCAGCATTGGGTTCCGCTCACTTTTTTTAGTAAAAAGTAAGCAAACCACCGGACAATATCCCGGAAAAGGCCAGTTGCATTGCACCCCCTGCCTGCCGACCCTTATCAGCCCCGTTGGAACACAAAAAAATTTTTTGTACTGCCCTTAAGACCTTGAAAAATATGAAAATTTTGAAATAAGGAAATTATCGGGTAACTTTAAGAGAGAGAAACACTTAAATAAATAAAATTCATTACGCATTTCTCTCTCTTAAAGTTAGTTGTACTTACCCTTTAAAATTTCATATTTTTCATCTAAAACCATTAATTTTGATTAAATTTTCACAGACTTCCAATTCTTATATCTTCTTGGCTAATTGTTCCAAAATATTTTTCATAAAAGGCTTGTGGCGTAGGAGGATTTTCTGCACCAACTGATATAATGATTGGTGCCTTATTTGCCGATTACAACTACTCACTTGTGTTGCCGTAGAAATCCGTCCATTAGTGCTTTCAAGCTGTCTTGCTATTCTAATTTTTTCGTAATTATTTTTTTGTGCAAAATTTTTGTGCAAAATTTTCTTCTTATCCTTCTCTACGGCCTAAAATTGGGTAGCTTTCAGCTACAATAGCACATCACATTCCAATTCAAAAATACCATATTGACTAAAATAAACAAGCCTTTCAGATTTCTCCAAAAGGCTTGTTTTTAAGGTGTGGTGCCAGCTGGAATCGAACCAGCGACACAAGGATTTTCAGTCCTTTGCTCTACCGACTGAGCTATGGCACCATCACGTTTTATTTAAACGGGCTGCAAATGTAACTAAGAATTTCTAATTCCAAAAATTATTTTTCCCTAAATCAGAAAATAAATTCTCTTTGGCTTCGTTAGGGCTGGTATCTCTATATGTTCAGACACGATTAAATTCTAATTATACTGAAAATACTGAATTGAATGAGTCTTTAAAAGCAAACTTGCAAAATTACAATTTGAAATTTTAACTTTGCAGCCCTATTAACAGACACTGGATGAACCTTACAATAGATATAGGAAATACATTTGTAAAAACGGCCTTATTTTTAAATGACAATATCATTGAAAATAAAACAGCTCCGATTGCACAATTGAATGTTTTTATAGAAAATCATTTGAATGAATTTCCTGTTGAAAATATAATTTTATCTTCCGTTATAAATCATCCCGAGCACTTAATTACAAGTTTAGCCGACCAGTATAATTTCATTTACCTGGATCATAAAACCCCCTTGCCTTTTAACAATAAATACCTT
>JALYPI010000296.1 GCA_030856445.1 Bacteroidota bacterium | reverse complement strand
GAATGGTATTGTTGGAGTGAAGAATGTAACCATGAATGAAGATTTCTTTCGTGGACATTTTCCTGGAAACCCTGTAATGCCTGGCGTTCTATTAGTAGAAGCTATGGCTCAAACAGGAGGTATATTTGTTTTAAACACTGTTCCTGATCCGGAAAATTATCAAACCTATTTTATGAAAATAGATAAGGTTAAGTTTAAACAAAAAGTAGTTCCTGGCGATACTGTTATATTTAAACTTGAATTGCTTTCTCCAGTTAAGCGTGGCATTTGTTTTATGAAAGGCGAAGCCTTTGTAGGGGACAAGCTAGTTGCAGAAGGAGAATTAGTTGCTCAAATTTCAAAAATAAAATAAAACTTATGATTAGTCCATTAGCCTTTGTACACTCAGAAGCGAAAATTGCAAAAAATGTTACCATAGAACCTTTTGCAGCAATTTATGCTGATGTTGAAATTGGAGAAGGAACATGGATTGGACCAAACTCTACCATAATGGACGGTAGCCGAATTGGTAAAAACTGTAAAATTTTTCCAGGAGCAGTTATTGGGGCTATTCCTCAGGATTTGAAATATGCCGGGGAAATAACAACTGCAGAAATCGGTGACAATACAACAATAAGAGAATGTGTTACCATCAACAAAGGCACCACTGATAAATACAAAACCGAAGTAGGAAGCAATTGTTTGTTAATGGCTTATGTTCACATAGCTCATGATTGTCAAATTGGAAACAATGTTATACTTGCCAACTGTGTTAATCTTGCCGGGCATGTTGAAATTGCAGATCACGCTATTTTAGAAGGATTGGTAGCTGTACAACAGTTTGTTAAGATTGGAACCCATGCTTTTATTACAGGAGGCTCCATGGTTAGGAAAAATGTACCTCCTTTTGTAAAGGCAGCAAGAGAACCTTTATCCTATGTAGGTATAAATTCTGTAGGGTTAAGAAGGCGTGGTTTTACTAATGAACAAATACTTCAAATTGAAGACCTCTATCGTACCTTATATGTAAGAGGCCATAATATCACCAAAGCTATTGCTATTGCAGAGCTTGAATGTCCTGGCTCTGCCCATAAGGAACAAATACTTTCCTTTATCAGAGAAAGCTCCAATGGAATTATGAGAGGGCTACAAACAATTTAACTGTTGTTTGTTAAAGAGTCTACTTGTTGATTCGCAATAAATTAAATCCTTCTTCTTTCGGATAAGATTATTCTTTTCTCATTCTTTTCATCCTTTATTTTATTCCCCTTTAATAAAGTCCCTGAAAAATATTATAAACATGAATAGCCAAGGCTAATACTAAAAGCAGTTTAAATCGTTATAGCATATAGTTAACATTGTTAACTGTTCATTTTGTTTACTATATTTGCGCAAATTACAATCCAGTTGGAATTAAAAAAAACACCCCTAGGTCGTTATCTTCATCTTATATCTAAGGTTTACTTAGGTGCATTTACTCACAAGTTAAGTCATTTGGATATAGAAAGGCATTATTATATTCTTACCTTAATTAATAATAGTGAGGAAATTACTCAAAAAGAACTGGCTCAGTTACTTGAAATAGACAAAGTAACAATGAGCAGGATAATTGATTATCTGGTTAAGAAAAAATATCTAATCAGAAAACAACACTCTGTTGACAGAAGGGCTTTCTCATTGCGGCTAACTGTCAAAGCTCAGGAAATTACTCCAATTATACAGTCAACAATTACTGATTTGAACAATACTTCTTTTAAAGGAATATCAGAAAAAGACAAGGAATGTTTTTTTAGAGTTTCTGAGAAGATTGCAAGGAATTTAAATCAACTACCTGTTGATGTAGTACAGTTCAATTATAAGAAAGTTACAGAAAAAAAAGACAAACAAAAAATTTGATGAAACTATTAAATAAACTCCCAATCCTATTAGTAATCATAGCTATTTCTGGATGTGGTTCTGAAGAAAAAAAGGAAAATTCGCCAAAAGTAACAGAAGCACTATTAACCGTTGAAGGTGAAATTGCGCACAAAGTATTAAGTGAAAACATGCTTCGCTCAACAGGAACTACAGTTTCAAATGAAGAAATAAACATACAGAGTGAAATAAACGGAAGGATAATAAAAATTTATTTTGAGGAAGGAAGCTCTGTAAAAAAAGGGGAAGTTTTAGTTAAGTTGGATGATGTAGAAATCAGGGCACTTCTTCAAAAGTCGATATTAGAAAAAAAACTGCTTGAAGATAAAGAAAAAAGACAGGTAAGACTGCTTGAAATAAAAGCAATAAGCCAGGAAGAATATGATGCATTAGTCAACTCATTAGATGTCCTTTCAGCCCATATTTCAATGTTAAAGGCACAAATCCAAAGGACAGAAATACGTGCCCCTTTTAATGGAATTATTGGATTGAGAAATGTGAGTGAGGGAGCAATTGTTTCTCCCTTAACCTTAATTGCTTCTCTTCAAAACTTCTCTCCAATTAAGCTTGATTTTTCTGTTCCTGAAAAATATGCCGGTCAAATTGATTCAAAAACCAGGATAAACTATACCGTTGAAGGTTATGAACAAATACAAACAGCAACCGTATATGCAATTGAGCCCAAAATAGACCCTATTACAAGGTCATTAAAAATACGTGCTATTTCTCCAAACAAGGACCACAAAATACTTCCAGGTTCTTTTGCAAACATCGAAATACAATTAGGAAAAGCTAAATTAGAAATTCTTGTCCCTACACAAGCTGTTATACCTGACATTAATGGAGCTAAAGTTTTTATTTTAAAAAATGCAAAAGCAATGCTTACTGAAGTTACAATTGGCAACAGAAGCGATACAAGGATTAAGATAAATTCAGGTATTAATGAAGGAGACACAGTCCTTACTTCAGGAATATTACAGCTAAAGTCTGGAATGCGGGTAATGGTAAATCTGAATGACAATCCGGAGGAGAAAATAGCACAAGAGGATACAACAATTACATTAGCACCTAAGAAATGAATCTTCCAGATATAAGTATAAGAAGGCCAGTTTTAACAATCGTACTTTCCATTACCATTGTTCTTTTTGGGATAATTGGATATTCTTTTCTTGGTGTAAGGGAATATCCAAGTGTTGACCCTCCTGTTATTACTGTAACTACGTCTTACACAGGAGCCAATTCTGACGTAATGGAATCCCAGGTAACAGAAGTATTAGAAGAATCCATTAATGGCATTGACGGTATTAAATCATTGACTTCAGTAAGTAGTGATGGGAGAAGCTCTATTACTGTAGAGTTTGGACTTGAAACAGATCTTGAAGCAGCAGCAAATGATGTGCGGGACAAGGTTTCCCGCGTTCAAAGAAACCTGCCCCCGGAAGCCGACCCTCCTTCGGTTTCAAAATCTGATGCAAATGCAGAAACCATACTCTCACTTACCGTACAAAGCGATTCAAGAACTCTTTTAGAGTTAAGTGAAATTGGGAATAACTTGTTTAAAGAAAGACTGCAAACTATCCCTGGAATTAGTGAGGTGCGCATATGGGGAGAGAAAAAATATGCCATGCGCTTAATGATGGATCCATCAAAAATGGCAGCATTAAATATTACTCCCATAGAAATACGTAATACATTACTAAGAGAGAATATAGAGCTCCCATCGGGCAGAATTGAAGGCCAGGCAACAGAATTATCAATAAGAACTTCAGGAAGACTGGAAACTGCCGAGGAATTTGATAATCTAATACTGAGAGAGAAAAACGGAGTAATTACAAGATTTAAAGATGTAGGTTATGCAGTACTTGCTCCAGAGAATGAAAGGACTTTATTAAGGGGAAACAATGCAATTCCCATGATCGGAATTGCACTTACTCCTCAACCCGGCACTAATTATATCGCAATTGCTGATGAGTTTTATAAAAGGGTGGAGAACATAAAAAAAGATCTACCAAAAGACCTGAAATTGGGAATGGCTCTTGATTCAACAATTGGTATTCGCAAAGCCATAAAAGAGGTGCAGGAAACCATTTTAATAGCTTTTATACTGGTTGTACTTGTAATTTTCCTTTTCCTAAGAAATTGGCGTTCAACCCTTATTCCTGTTATTGCTATCCCTATTTCCCTTATAAGTTCTTTTTTTATTATGTATGCTGCCGGTTTTTCAATTAATATACTCTCTTTATTAGGAGTTGTTTTAGCCACAGGACTGGTAGTTGATGACGCTATTGTTGTTCTTGAAAATATTTATCAGAAAATCGAAAAGGGGATGAATGCCAGAGATGCAGCTTTTAAAGGATCGGCTGAAATATTTTTTGCAGTAATTTCAACAACATTAACACTTGTAGCGGTTTTTCTCCCTATAATTTTTTTACAAGGATTAACAGGAAGACTATTTAGAGAATTTGGAATTGTGGTAGCAGGCTCTGTAATTGTTTCCACCTTTATTTCCCTTACCCTAACACCTATGATGTGTTCAAGATTGCTTAAGCCGCAATCAAACAAGAATAAACTTTTCAGGATTACTGAAAAATTCTTTAACTCTCTTACCGAAAGTTATTCAAGGATGCTTACTTCTTTTATGAAAAGACGATGGTTGGCAATAGTTCTAATGTTTGCATCAGTAGGACTGATTTTTTGGGTAGGTTCAAATTTGAAATCTGAAATGGCACCTATGGAGGACAAAGGCAGAATTTCTGTGATTTCAACAGCGCCAGAGGGTGCTTCTTTTCAATATATGAATGAATTTTTAACTGGGGTAATAGGTAAAGTTGAAGAGCTTCCAGAAATAGAATCGGTTCTTTCTGTAACAGCTCCTGGCTTTGGAGCATCATCTGCAGCAAATACAGGTTTTGTTAGAGTTACCCTGGTAGATGCAAAAAAAAGAACCAGAAGCCAGATGGAAATTGCGGATGAATTAAGTTCTGAAATGAAAAAATTCACTAAGGCAAGAACTATTGTTACCCAGGAGCAAACTATTGGAGGAAACAGGAGAGGCTCTCTTCCTGTTCAATTTGTTATACAGTCTCAAAATTTCGAAAAACTAAAAGCGATAATTCCTGAATTTTTAGAAAAAGCAAGAGAAAACCCTGCTTTTCAGGTAGTGGATATCGATTTAAAATTCAACAAACCTGAAATGAGAGTTGATATTGACAGGAACCGCGCCCAAAGCCTTGGAGTATCAGTTCTGGATATTGCACAAACACTTCAACTTTACTTCTCTGACCAAAGAATGGGGTATTTTATTAAAGATGGAAAACAATACCAGGTTATTGGACAGGCTATATTGGAAAGCAGAAATAAACCATCAGATCTTAAATCTATTTTTGTGAAAAATGCCAATCAAGAAATGATACAGCTTGATAACTTAATAACGATTACCGAACAAAGTAACCCTCCCATGCTTTACCGTTATAACCGCTATATTTCGGCAACAATTTCTGCTGGTGTAGTTCCAGGAGCAACAATAGGACAGGGAATTGAAGCAATGCAAGAGGTTGCTTCACAGGTGCTGGATGAAACATTCACAACTGACCTTGTTGGTGCCTCAAAGGAATATTCGGAAAGCTCCTCCACCCTTCTCTATGCATTCATCCTTGCTCTTGTACTTGTTTTCCTGGTTTTAGCGGCACAATTTGAAAGTTTTTCTGATCCCTTGATTATTATGTTTACTGTTCCTCTTGCTCTTGCAGGAGCATTGCTTTCATTATGGTTAACCGACTCCACATTAAATATTTTCAGCCAGATCGGAATTATTGTACTTGTTGGTATTGTTACTAAAAACGGTATTTTAATTGTTGAATTCGCAAATCAGAAAAAGGAACAAGGCTTTAAATCACTCGATGCAGTAATGGAGGCAGCAGCTTCACGTTTCAGACCCATTTTAATGACCAGTTTTGCAACTATACTTGGAGCCCTGCCTATTGCCCTTGCTTTAGGAGAGTCTTCAACAAGCAGGATTTCAATGGGTATAGCAATTATAGGAGGATTACTGTTTTCCTTAATTCTAACTCTTATTGTAATTCCTGCTCTTTACACCTATTTATCAAGACATCCAAAGACTTCGCCAGATGCATAAAATCAAGTTATTTTTAATCCCCATTTTGTTGTTTGTTTTTTCTGATGTAAAAGCTCAGGAAATCCTTGAACTTTCGAGTGCAATTGACATTGCATTAAAAAATAATTATTCTATTGTAATTGCCCAGAATCAGGCTCTTATAGCAGAAACAAATAATACGCTTGGAAATGCCGGATTTTTACCTGCTGTGGGTGCTAATTTTTTCAAAGGAGAAAACTTCAATGAAACAAGACAGGAATTCTTTAATGGTGAAATAAGGGAAGGCTCCAATGTTCGTACAAGTAACACCAGTGCAAATGTTCAACTTAACTGGACTTTGTTTGATGGGTTAAATATGTTTGCCACCAGACAAATGCTTCAGGAGTTTGAAGAACTTGGCGAGCTGAATGCTAAAATCAGAATTGATCAAACCATCTCCCAGGTAATTGCTACTTATTATGCCATTGTTCAACAACAAAAACAAGTTAAAACTATAAAAAATGCCATTGAAATTTCAATTGAAAGAAAAAGGATTGCTGAAGAAAAATTCAATATAGGTTCTGGTTCTGGTTTAGAGATGTTACAAGCAAGCGTTGATATAAATAGTGATAGCTCTGCCCTATTAAGACAGGAATTTGAATTAATAAAAACAAAAGCTGCTTTTAATGAACTTTTGGTAAGAGAACCTGAAACTCCTTTTATTGTAAATGATATTATTGAAATGAAAGAAGCTTTATTATATGAAGAACTTTCCCTGAAAGTAATGCAACAGAACCCCGAATTATTGGTTGCACAAAGAAACATCAAAATTGCTGATATGAATTTAAAACAGGCCCGATCTACTATTTTTCCAACAGTTTCTGTAAGCTCTGGCTATAATTATTCAAGTTTTGAAGCCCAGCTCGGATTGCTCCAGTCTAACTTAAATCGGGGGGTCAGCTATGGTTTAACAGCAAGTTGGAATCTATTCGATGGCTTTACTCAGAAAACCCGCAGACAAGTGGCTCAAATTGAAATTATGAACCAGGATAACAGCAAAAAACAGACTGAACTAAGATTAAAAAATGAACTTTACCAACTTTATACTTCATATGTAACTTCTAAATCACTAATTGGTTTTGAAAGAAAAAACAAAGAAGTAGCACAGCAAAACCTGGATATTAGCACAGAGAAAATGAAGCTAGGTACAATTACAGCAATTGAACTTCGAGAAGCCCAACGTAACTTAATCGATACTGAATTTCGTCTTATTATGACTGAATATGAAGCTAAACTTACTGAAACAGAATTACTGAGATTAAGTGGGCAATTAGTAGCAAGATAAATTTTTAATTCTATTCTAATTTATTCCTTTTAATAAAAAACAAGATAAATGCAGAAAACACCTGAACTTAAATCCATCCTTACCTGTCCAAAGTGTGGTTTAAAAAAAGAAGAAATCATGCCTGTAGATTCCTGTCAGTATTTCTTTCAATGTGAAGGATGTAAAGAGGTACTTAAACCTTTACAAGGCGATTGTTGTGTATATTGCAGTTATGGCAGTGTAAAATGCCCACCTATACAAATGGGTTCTGGATGTTGCTGATAATAAATTTATTTTCTCTCAGGCCTTGGTCCTCTTTTATGGGTAATTAAGCCATTCAAAAAATTACGTAGCAATTGATCCCCGCAAGGCTTATAGTTTGGGTGCTCCTCTTTACGAAAAAGTGCATTTAATTCGCTTTTGGTAATAACAAAATCTGAAAGACTCTGCCAGTTTTTTTATCAATGTGAAAAATGTAAAGAAATCCTAAAACCTTTACATGGCGATTGTTGTGTGTACTGCAGTTATGGCAGTTTTATAAGCAAGCCCAGTGGCAAATTTCAGCAAAGCTTTGTCTAACAAGCCGCACCGCCCTCTACCTATCCTTCAGTTTTTTTTTATTTTTCCCCTCACGCACCTTTTTTTTAATTTAATTTAAGCCAATGCACACAAATGCCACATTTACTTTTGCCCTTCCGACAAAGACCCTTCGCATATTACAAAAGCAAAAGAGCATTTCTCCTTCCCAAGTTCCTACTATTTTCATTGACTAGTTTTTGTCTTTTCACGTTTGATATTATTAAATTTTCAATACTTTTTGAAAGTATTGAATGTTTGGGCTCTCGGTGAATTGCAAAATAACGGCTTTAAGCACCAAATCATATTACGCAAGTAGCGCATAAAAATAAAGTAAACAGAAATTTAAAGTTATTGATGATTACTTGGAACGATATTTTTCCTACACATTATTTAAGTTCCCATCTTCCAAACTTTTTTTTGATAATTTTCTGTCCTGTAATTTTGAAGAATTTTTTTAAAATTTTTTGTGATGTTTTCATTCGGGTATTTAATTCTAAAGATGGTGAGAAAAACGATTTGTATTTTTTTTTAATTGTATATCTTTGTTTCGAAAATCAGTTCTTATTTCAAAAACAATTTGAGAATTAACCTCAAAAATAAACTAACCGTAAATCAATATTATGAAAAAAATTACTTTATTTTTAATGTTATTCAATAGTATTGCTGTTTTTGCCCAATGCATTGTTAATGCAGGAGTTAATGACACTACGGTCTGTAAACAAAGTGTACAATTAAATGCTTTAGCCGATAATGAGTGGATGGCCTTGACAAGTCCTGTTTCAACAGAATTAAAGTCGGTTTTTTTTACAAGTGACAATATAGGTTATGCTGTTGGAAATGGTGGTGTAATTCTTAAAACCACAGATGGTGGCATTAATTGGGTAACACAGATTTCAGGAACAAGCGTTAATTTGGCTTCAATTTATTTTGTAGATGCCAATATCGGTTATATTGTAGGTGGAGGCTGGGATCATATAATACTTAAAACTCAGGATGGTGGAGCAAGCTGGACAATTATTCGTCAAAGCGTGGGAGGAGCAGGCTTGTTAAATTCTGTTTATTTTACAGACATTAATACTGGGTTTGCTGTAGGAGGTACTGGTGGAGGTTCAGGACTGGTACTGAAGACAATTGATGGTGGAATAAACTGGTCAACACAAAACCCAGACAAAAATGTAAGTTCAATTACTTTTACCGATTCAAATACAGGATATGCAGTGGGTGGATATACAGGGAGTCGCAGAATATATAAAACCATTGATGAGGGTATTAACTGGACAGTTCTGCTTTCTGAAACATCTGGCGGCCAATTCAGTTCTGTTTATTTTACAAATACAGATACTGGTTTTGTTGTGGGTCAAAATGGAAGCATTTTAAAATCTGCTGATGGAGGTGCCAATTGGACAACTCAGATTTCCGGGGTTACCAGCCATTTAAATTCTGTTTATTTTACCGGTGCCAACACCGGTCATATCGTAGGAAATAACGGAATAATTTTAAAAACAACCAATGGAGGAATTAATTGGACAGCGCAAACTTCGGGAATTACCAGTTTTATAAACTCCGTTTTTTTTACCAATCTTGGTAACGGTTATTGCGCAGGCTTTGGTGGGGCAATCCTAAAATATAATAATTTTCCATTTAACTATAATTGGACACCTGCAACTGGATTAAGTGATGCAACTCTTGCAAATCCTAATGCAAGTCCAAACGTAACTACTACTTATATAGTAACTGCAACAAATTCATCAGGTTGTTTTTCAACAGATTCCATTTCTATTGTGGTTAATAAATTAGGTTCTCCGGAAATTTGTATGGTAAGTGTTGATACCGCTTCTAATAAAAATCTTATTGTATGGGAAAAACCAATGAGTATGCCTATAGATTCCTTTATTATTTACAAAGAGAGTAATATATCAAACGTATACAACAGAATTGCTACCATGCCGTACGATGGTTTAAGTGAATTTGTTGATATGAGTTCTTCCCCTACAATAAAGTCAGACAGCTACAAAATAACAATCATAGACTCCTGTGGAAAGGAAACAGATACAAGTCAATTACATAAAACTATACATCTGACCATTAATCAGGGAACTGGAGATTCCTGGAATTTAATATGGAATGATTACGAAGGCTTTACTGTTGCTTCCTATAACATATACAGGGGTACAACTCCCTTTGATCTTGTCTTAATTAATTCCACAACAGCAGGAAACACTTCATATACTGATTTATTAGCACCTCCAGGCCAAGTTTATTATCTGGTTGAAGTTGTAAACCCGAATTCCTGTACCCCAACCAGGAGTACTTACTACTCTTCATTTTCGAATATTGAAACAAATATTAGTGTTAAGGTTGAACATATCGGTTTATCAAAAATGAATTTTTATCCTAACCCAGCCAATGATAAACTAACTATTGAAATAGCACAAATAGCAGAAAGTATTTTGTTTCTTTATAATATCAGTGGACAGGAATTATTAAAACAAAAATTGAATGAAAGTAAAACAGTTTTGGATATTGGTCATTTAGCAAGTGGAGTATATTTTATAAAACTCTGCGATGAAAATACGGTTGAAATGAGAAAAATAATAAAGGAGTGATAAATTTCTGCCCGATCAAGTATTAAGATGCCCATGATTCAACTATTTTCTGGTCTGCTGAAAGTAGCTACTGATATTTCCAGTTTAGTGTGAGGAAAAATTTAAGTATTAATTGGCCGGACAGCTAATTGAAGAATGTTTTTAAAACTTACTTTTGCTTGTCTAAGTAAACTGCTTTATATAGGAATCTCTGTTATGAATTGTTTTTTAAATTTTAAATATTTCTAAAAAAAGTTTAGCATCAAAAAATCTTTTACCTTCATATTCATTTAATAAATTTAAACACATGAAGATGACAATCAGAGTAAAGTTTCTTGTGATTATAGCAATTTCAATATTGATATTTTCATATGGATGTAAAAAAGATAAGCAATTACCTGGTGTAACCACTTCTGATGTGGATGAAATTAAAGCTACTTCTGCAATCACAGGAGGAAATATATTGAGCGATGGTGGTGAGGATGTTACATCTCACGGTGTTTGTTGGGGAATCGAGAAATCTCCCACAATAGAGAATAATAAAACCATTGATGGGGCAGGAATCGGAAATTTTACTTCTAATCTAACCGCTTTAAATACTAGTACAACTTATTATTTAAGGGCCTATGCTACCAATAAAGTAGGCACCGCTTACGGAAATGAAATAAGTTTTACAACACTTTGTGATTGTCCAAGTACAATAACTGATATTGATGGAAATATTTATGGAGTAGTAAAAATAGGAAGTCAATGCTGGATGACAGAAAATCTTAGGGTTACCAGGTATCAGAATTATGATTTAATTCCTGATGTAAAAGATACAGTGCAGTGGAGTGAAATGCAAACAGCTGCCTATAGTGTTTACGGAAATGATCCTAGTAATATAGTAAAATACGGATATTTATATAATGGACATGCAGCAACCAACTTTAGCAATATTGCTCCGGCTGGCTGGAGAGTTTCTTCAGATACTGATTGGACTATTCTTGTAAACTATCTCGGAGGTGAAAACATTGCAGGTTTAAAGTTGAAAGCAGGCAATGAAAGTGGATTTAATGCATTGTTTGGCGGTTCACGAATTTGTTGCCCAGGTACTTATGGTGGCCATTTTTATAATTTTGACGTTGCTGGATATTGGTGGACTAATTCTATAAGTCAAAGTGGTTTAATTTATAGAAATATAAAAGCTTTAGAAACCTATGTTTACAGATATCCGAATTATTTTTCATCCGGCTACTCTATTAGGTGTGTTAAGGACTGCATTTAAGTTTTTAAATGGAAGTTAGGTGCATTACATTAGTTGTTGTTCTACATACTCTTTTGCTTTTTGAAAATCATCAGATGAGATTTCATTTTTTTTAAGCCGGGGTAAAATGCCCACCCATACAAATGGGTTCCAGATGTTGTTAAAAATGAAACTATTGATTTTTTATTATACCATCTACTTTCTCTCAGGCCTTGGTCCTCTTTTATAGGTAATTAAGCCATTCAAAAAATTACGTAACAATTGATCCCCGCAAGGCTTATAGTTTGGGTGCTCCTCTTTGCGAAAAAGTGCATTTAATTCGCTTTTAGTAATAACAAAATCTGAAAGACTCAAAATATGAATAATATCCTCGTCTTTTAATTCCAGTGCAACCCTTATCTTTTTTAATATATCGTTGTTTGTCATTTTTATTTTTTCAATACAAAAAATTAAAAAGGTGAATTTAAAAAATTACACCTTATTTGGCAACTTCGATTTTCACCGTTTTCTTTTTTATTTTTTCGTTTTTAATGGCTTGCACCAGATTGTATATTTTTCCTCTTTTAACAGCTACAAAGGAAGAATAATCCAAAACTTCTATCAAACCCAGATCTTCTTTTTGCAATGTTCCTTTTTGAAGGAGAAAACCCACAATGTCAATTTTATTGATTTTATCCTTTCTTCCTGCTGCTATGTAAAGTGTAGACCAGGGAGCTTTTTCAGGTAAAACATTTTTTTGAGGCAAGTCAATAAATTCAGGAGCCTTTTTGAGATAGGAAGGGATTTTTTCTCCCTCCGAAAGTATAATATAAGCTGTGCCTTCGGCCTTCATTCTTGCTGTACGCCCGTTTCTGTGGATAAAGGCATTTTCTGTAGTGGCAATCTGGTAATGAATTACATTTTCAATTTCAGGAATATCTAGCCCTCTGGAGGCAAGATCAGTGGTAATTAATAAATAACAAGTACCGTTTCGGAATTTTATCAATGCTTTTTCTCTGTCCTCCTGCTCCATTCCTCCATGAAAAATATCATGATCAATTTGCTTTTCGCCAAGTAGTTCACTTATACGTTCCACTGCGTCTCTGTGATTGCAAAAAATCAAACTGGGTTTGTTTCCAATTTTACAGATAAGGGCAAAAAGAGCATCAATTTTATCCCTTCCTTCTGATTTCACGGCTTTTAATTTTAGGCCTTTGGGAACAGAGGTTTTAAGATAATTTAAAACTACCGGATCTTTAACCCCTGAAAACTCAGGAATCTCAGGCATTTCGGTTGCAGAGGTAAGAAAGCGTCTTTTTATGTTTTTCAGTTGTCTTATAATAAAGGACATGTCTTCCTGAAAACCGAATTCCAACGCTTTGTCAAACTCATCCAGCACTAAAGTGTGAATAGTTGATGTATCTATGTTTCTGCGTTCAATATGATAAGCTATTCTACCCGGAGTACCAATTAGAACTGCCGGTGGATGTTCAAGGTTGTTTTTTTCAGTACGGGTGGAATGCCCGCCATAGCAGCAATTAACTTTAAAGCCGGTGCTCATGGCTTTGAATACCTGTTCTATTTGTATGGCCAGTTCTCTTGAAGGAACCAGAACAAGTGTTTGAATTCCTTTTTCTGCAGGGTTAAGTTTATTTAAAACAGGCAAAAAAAAGCCAAGGGTTTTTCCCGAACCTGTAGGAGAAAGAAGTAATAAGTCAGTTTCTTTTTTGGTTGCTTCAAGGGCAGCCAATTGCATTTCATTTAAAGAAGCTATTTTAAGGTTCTCCAGTACTTTATTTATCATGGGGCAAAGGTAAGGGAATTAATTAGTATCAAATTGATCGTATGCAATTTATTCAGAGAACTAGCAGCAATTTTAAAGCAAACCTGAATTTTCAATTCATTTACTTTAGCCTGTTTAACATCTATTTTCCAAAAAGCACCAGCCCTCTTCTTGCATCTCTATGGTTCCTCATGTCAATGTCTAATTCATGAACTATTCATTTTAATCAATATATTTGCCTGTGATGAGACTACTTTTTTTTCTTTTTACTTCTTTGGTCTTTTCCTTCCAAAGTGTACAAAGCCAGCTTTTGTACCTGCAAGACACTTGGAAAGGAGGGGTTACGGGTGCAGGTTTTTCAACGGGCAAAGGCGCTGGTTCAGCAAATTTTGACATCCATATAGAACCTGGCAGTACAATCAAAAAAGCTTTTTTAATGACCTTCAGGCAAGGGTATCCTGCACAAGGATCTGTTAAATTAAATAATCAGAATTTTAATTTTGATTATACTGATGAAGTTATATGTTTCAGTCACTTTCTTTTTTTAACCTATCCTCAATTTTACCCTCTATGTGTAAACATTAAAGATGTTACAAGTCAAATAGATCCTTTTGTTACCACTTACCATGCTGAAATACCAGTAAATTATTATGTAGAATTAAACTGGGGATATTGGACAGTATTTTTGGTTGTGCTTTATGACAATCCCTTATTGCCAGAAACCAATTTTGCCTTGATGCTGAATGATAAAATGATTTATGGCAATGAATATTATAGCATAAATGAATTAAATCCTATAAATAATTCTAATCCTGTTGGTTTTTCCATTTATACTGACAGAAATTGCTTATCTCAATCAGGCACGTATGTTAAATTTAACGGAAGCACACTAGGCTTGCTCAATAAAAATGACAGTGTTAATGAAAACAATGATTGTTCGGGTGTAAAAGGCCATTTTTATTATCAAAATAATCAACTTTACGGTTTGGATGATGACACTCCAAACACCACAATGGGGGGCAGCGATGGTTTGGCAGATGTAAGTGGATATTTAAATCCAAATGTAATGGGTGGTGATTTTCAGCTCCTTCACAACAATTATCCTAATAATGGAAATACCGATACACCTTTCAACCTCGCCTTCTTCCTATCTTACACCTCCCCCTGCCAATCATTCGAGGCCACTGCAAATTACACCTGCTCAGGCAGCACCTATCAATTAGCAGCCACCGGAGGCATAAAATACGAATGGGAGCCACAAATGGATTTAAGCTGCTATAATTGCCCCAATCCTGTTTTTACGGGAAGAAAAACCACACATTATACCTGCCGCATTTGGAGCACAGACAGTTGTTCAAAGGTGCTGCCTTTAAGAATTGATGTGCCCAAACCAGATAGCATTGCCATAATACCGGGCATTTGTGGCAATGATGACAGTAAAATAAATTTTATAAAAACCACAAGTGGTAATTCTCCCTATACTTTTAGCATAGCTGGGCAAAACAACAGCAGCGGAGAGTTCAGCGGTCTTGCAAGTGGTGCTTATACCTATACTGTTACAGACACCATGGGCTGTGTTTTTTCCGATACGGTAAACATCACTGAGAGCAACCTTGTAAAAGCCGGTTTTCTTACAAAAAAATTTAATGATGATTTGCTTAAAATAGATTTTATCAATAACAGCTCCAATGCCACACATTATATTTGGATAATGTCTGGCGGTGATACGCTTTATTCAGAAAATTTTACCCAGCTTTTTGATTCGGGTGGCTCTTATCAGGTAATACTTATTGCCTACAACAACTACCCGCATTGTGCAGATACTATAATGCATACCATACAGGTGGAACATGCCCTGGTTGTGCTTGCGCCAAATGTGTTTACCCCAAACGGAGATGGCTTAAACGATAGCTTTAGCATCAATGTAAAAGGAGCCAAAGAGTATAGCGTGAGTATTTTCAACCGCTGGGGAACAGAAGTAAATGCCTGGCAAAAAGGAAGCGACATGCGCTGGGATGGGCACACTGTTTCGGGTTTGGAATGCAGTGAGGGAGTTTATTATTATACTATAACCGGCACTGCTTTAACTGGAGAAGCTTTTAACAAACAAGGAAGTTTTCATTTGATGCGGTAGGTAAATAATTATAAAAAAGCCACGTACCGCTTTTAAGATAGTATTTTGGTAAACTGCAAGCGTAGCTGAAAGCTACCTATATTTCGGTCGTAGTTAAAACTACGCCAAGCTTAAGGGGAATGGATAATGATTTCACGCAAAGGCGCAAAGCTCGCTAAAAAAAAAGGTGAAAGTATTTAAAAGTTTTGGGAATCTCTGTGGGCCTCTGTGCCTTCTCTGTGTAACTCTGTGAAATAACAGGACTATGCATATTTTTTAGAAACTGGTATTTTAAAAACACAATTTCATTTATTTGTAGATTTAAAAGGGTTTACAGCAGAAACGGCAAGTAAAACTCTTATCTTTGTCTTATAATCATAAAACATTATCAAAAAAACAATGGAGATACTTCTCAACAATATTGGAAAGCGTTATAATACAGAATGGATTTTTAGAGGAGTTAACTTAGAATTTGTAAAAGGAAACAACTATGTAATTTTAGGTTCCAATGGATCTGGAAAATCTACTCTTTTGCAATTAATAGCAGGAAGTTCTATTCCCTCTGAAGGAACTGTTTCTTATAAAGTAAATGAAAAAAACATTGTACAGGAGAAGATTTTCTCCCATTTAAGTATTGCCACTCCTTATTTAGATTTAATTGAAGAATATACTCTTACAGAACTAATTGATTTTCATGGTAAATTCAAGCCAAAGTTGTTTGATACTGAAAAAACAATTGAAATTTTAGATTTAAAATCGGCTAAGAATAAAGTTTTAAAATACTTTTCTTCCGGCATGAAACAAAGAGTAAAATTAGGCCTTGCTGTTTTAAACAAAACTCCATTGCTTTTATTGGATGAGCCCATTTCTAATCTTGACAGAAAAAGCATTAATTGGTATAAAGATTTGATCACTAATTACTGCAGTGAAAAATTAATTATTGTTTGCTCTAACAACCAGAAAGAAGAATACTTTTTTTGCAACAAAGAGGTTCATATCGAGACGTTTAAAAAAGATAAAATAGAAGCATAAAAACAAAACAATAAAATTAGCAGTATTGCTTTTTACTAATCGAGGGTTTTAATTAAATTTGCAACACTTTAAATATTTTTAAAAATATATTTCTAATGGCAACCACTCAAGATATAGGTGTAGGATCAATAATCCGTTTTAATGGCGAACTTTGTCAGATTCATGAATACCAACATCGTACACCTGGCAATTTAAGGGCTTTTTACCAAGCAAAAATGCGAAACTTGATGACCGGAAAATCGGTTGAATATCGTTTTCGTTCAGGAGAGTCAGTAGAGTTGGTAAGAATTGATCACCGTACACTTCAATTCATCTATTCCGAGGGCGAAAGTATTGTTTGCATGGACAATGAAACCTATGAGCAATTATATATCCCCTCTGTACTTATAGGGGATAGTTTTAAGTTCATGAAAGAGGGAATGGAAGTTAAAGTTTCTTTTGAGGATGAAACCCCAATAATGGCAGAAGGTCCAACTTTTGTTGAACTTGAGGTTACCTATACTGAACCTGGAGTAAAAGGAGATACGGCAACCAATACATTAAAACCTGCTACACTTGAAACAGGCGCTATAGTGAGTGTTCCTTTGTTTATTGAACAAGGGGAAAAAATAAAAGTAGATACCAGGATTTCAGCTTATGTTGAAAGAGTGAAAGCTTAACATATTTTTCTTTTTATTATGGTGGGATTATTTCCCGGAGGCGATTGAATATCTGAATTATTATACATTATTGTAAAAACCAATGAAGTTAAAGTCTCCAATATCATTAAAAGCTATTTCAGCCATCATAAATGCTGAGTATGACGGGGATCCTGATTTTATTATTTCAGGAATAAATGAAATTCATAAAGTAGAAAATGGTGACCTTACTTTTGTCGATCATCCAAAGTACTATGACAAGGCCTTAAATTCAGCGGCTACCACAATTCTTATAAATAAAAAAGTAGATTGTCCAAAAGGCAAATCCCTTATTTTTTCTGACGATCCTTTTAGAGATTATAACATTCTTACTCAGCATTACAGGCCATTTGTGCCTAGTTCCAACAGTATAAGCCCTACAGCAAAAATAGGCAAAGGAACTGTTATAATGCCGGGTGCTTTTGTGGGTAATAATTGCATAATCGGAGACAATTGCACTATACATCCTAATGTAGTTATTTATGATGAATCTATAATTGGTGATAGTGTTACCATCCATTCCAATACAGTAATAGGTGCTGATGCTTTTTATTTTAAACGCAGGGAAAATGAGTACGATAAAATGCACTCCTGCGGAAGGGTAATTATTAAAGACAGGGTGGAAATAGGAGCTTCCTGCACTATTGACAAAGGAGTTTCCGGTGACACTATAATCGGGGAAGGAACAAAACTGGACAATCAGGTTCATGTTGGTCATGATACGGTTATTGGTAAAAATTGCCTTTTTGCAGCCCAGGTTGGAATTGCAGGAGTTGTTACAATTGAGGACAATGTAATTTTATGGGGACAGGTTGGTGTTCAAAAAGATCTTACTATTGGTTCCAATGCAATTGTTTTAGGACAATCCGGTGTTCCAAAATCACTTGAAGGAGGAAAAATTTATTTTGGTTCTCCAACAAGAGATGCAAAAGATAAAATGAAAGAAATTGCATTGCTCAAGAACCTGCAGAATATACTGCTAAAACAAAACAAACAATAGCAAAATTCAATGGCATCAACGGTTAAAAACAAAAAATCGCAGATTAACAGTCAAAAGTTGGAGGTTTTGCTAAACATTACCAAAGCGATCAATTTTAATCAATCAACAGAGGAGCTGTTAAATACCTACGAAGAATTTTTACGCAGCAATTTGCATATTGAGAAATTAATGTTGTTCAGTAATCATAATGAGGAATGGAAACTTTTGCTCAGTTATGGAATTACTAACAATTATGGAACTCTAAATGTTGAAAAAACATTACTTCCATTCAAAGAAACCTCTTCTTTGAATTCAACAAAAAATTCTGAGCTTAAGTCTTTTGATATTGTTATTCCTGTTTATCACAAAGCAGAACCTCTAGCTTACCTTTTAATAGGAGATATATATGACAAGGAAACTGAAATAAGTCCTACAATTAAGCATTTACCTTTTATTCAAACTTTAACTAATATTATTATAGTTGCAATTGAGAATAAAAGGCTGGCTAAAGAAAAGATTCAGCAGGAGGGGATGAAAAAGGAACTTGAACTTGCCTCTCAAATGCAGTCTTTACTTTTTCCTGAAAAACTTCCCAATGATGATAAAATTGAAGCAGCAGCTCTTTATCAGCCTCATCAGGAGGTAGGAGGAGATTATTATGATTTTATCCGCTTGAATGAAAACGAAGTGGTATTTTGCATGGCAGATGTTTCGGGCAAAGGAATTTCAGCAGCACTTTTAATGTCTAATTTTCAGGCCAACCTGCGTGCATTAATGAATTCCAACATTTCTCTTACCAATTTAATAAAAGAACTTAATGCTAAAGTATTAAGCAATACCAAGGGAGAAAAATTCATTACTTTATTTGTCGCAAAATACAATCAGGTAACAAGAGTAATGCAGTTTATTAATGCAGGACATAATCCTCCTATCTTAATATCGGGAGATCATGTTGTATTGCTGCAAACAGGGAGTGCCGGACTTGGAATGGTGGATGAATTGCCAAAAGTAAAAGAAGGAATTATTACTGTTGCTCCTAATACTTGTTTATTCTGCTATACAGATGGAGTAGTAGAACTTGAAAATGAAGAAAACGAGGATTTTGGTATTGAAAAACTTAAAAACATTTTAAAGGCATCAACTCATAAAAGCATGGAACAGGTAAACCTGGCTGTTATGGAAAATTTAAATGAGTATAAAGCAAGTATGCCTTACTTTGATGATGTAGCTTTATTAAGCTGCAGGTTTTATTAATCTTTAGCTGCTGCTACTGGCAATTGTCTCTCATCTTCTTCACTATGATATATATCCATAGCAGTTAAAATTGCAAGAAATCCCCAGAAAGGTACAGCTGCTTTGTCTGTATCTAAAAAATTATTTAGAAAACCATGGACTACATAGGTAGTAAAACCAAGCAAAGTAACCAATACTAATGTCTTTTTCTTTTTATCTTTTAATCGGATATAGAGCAAAGAACTTTTATAATACACACATAAAATTATCGCAATAAAGGCAAGCATACCTATCACACCTTGTTCAGCAAGAGGGCCTATATACTCACTGTGAGCATTACCGGCATCTCCTGCATTGGTACTGATTATAGTTTTTTCCTTCGAATTTTGATAAGGTGCATACTGAAAAGCATAAGTTCCAGGACCCCAACCAAAAACAGGCTTGTCTTCAAACATTCTCATTGCGGATTGCCATCTGTTAATTCTCTCTAAATTAGATGCATCAGAGGAAACATTTGACATTGATTGAACATGCTCAGTAAGGTTATTGGAGGAATCTTGCCGGTTTTTTTCAAGCATTTTCACCAAATCAGATTTAAAAGCAAAAAACAAACTCAGAACAGCAACTGTGATTATTATCAAAGTTACAAGCCGGATCTTAAGTAGATATACTGCTCCAAGCGCAGCCGCAACAGCCAAACTTAACCAAGCAGCCCTGGTATAGGAGAATACAATTCCCACTATAAACACAAGCATTAAAAAACCTGCAAAGAACTTTACAGTTTTTGAGTAATTGTCTTTTAAAAAGAGGAAAAAGGCAGGAAAAAACATAGCAAGTACAGCTCCATAAGAAGTATGATCATTATAAAAAGGAGACATGACCCAGTGTGCTGGTTTATGTTCAAAATCATATTGAGCATGATTGTATACGGTATATAGAACAACCATGCTAATTGGGATTATTGAAAGCCAATAGAATCTATCGATGTTTTTATAATTTCTGAACATTTGAGTACCTACAAAATAAAAAGGAATAATAAACCACAAACGTGAGATCAAAAATTTAAAAGAAACCATTGGCATTTCACTGGTAATGGAGGTGATAAAAGTCCAAAAAAGGCTGAATATAATGGCTATTGTTACCGGATGTTTTACTATTTTATCATCAAAATTCTTATTGTACAACAACTTAAAGGTGAATAAAAGCAATGCGCCAAACATTAATGGCTCACTGGGTAAAGAAAGGCCAACATTAAAATCCTTGTTTGCAAGATTGACTGAAAGAGGTGTTAAAAATACTATCAGCAACAAAAATTTATCCAGAGAATACAATGCCAATAAGACAATGAGAATTGCTAAAGGAAGTAGCAATATCCAATAAATTTCGTGATAAATGAAAATGGCATTCAGTAAAATAAATGAAATACTGATGCTATAAATCCACTTTAATTTCAGGGTCTCTAACACTTTTAGTCAGTTTTTCTTTTAAATTACTTATTTTTTCCTGGCCATCAAAAAAAGCAAAGACAATCACAGTCAGAAAAAGCACTGCAAGGGTTGATGCAAGCACGATTAACCATCTAACAGGAAAGCTAGCTTTTTTCATCGGGAAGTCTTGAAGATGATACAATATCAGAATAGGTTAATTCTTTGGAAACATCCATTAATGTATTGCTGTATTTTTCAAACAAACTGGAGTTAATAAGCCTTAAAGAATTAGCGATCTCTGTCAAATTAGCAAACTCTCCTCCTTTATTTTGAAGATTGTCCAAAAGTGTTTTGGCTTCCTTTTCAATTTCTTTATCTTTAATTCCACCTGAAAAATAACCCCGTGTGACTTCCTGAATTTGTACCTTGTGATCAATTATTCCATATTTATTCCTTAAATCCTGCAAAACATTTTCTATGGAGTCCAGGCTTCTTTGATTTTGAACCAAGTGGTTCTTATATATTAATAAAACCTCTTTTGATTTTTTCCTTTGAAGATTTTGCGACTTTTTGTTGTAAAGTTTTATTAATTCAACAGCAATCTCTTTTGAAATTAATGGGTTTGTGTCTAATACCTCGAGTTCAACTGATTCGTACCTTGTATTTTTAAAGGTTACATTGGAGTTATAAGCCTTAACAATTTCTGAGTAGTAACCTGAAGAAGAAGTATCAATGTTATAGCGCTGAGCCAATTTGTACTTGCTAATAATTTCGTCCCTTACATCATTCCCTTCTAAGGTCTGAAGAGCCTGTTCTACAGGTGTCTCCTGTCCATAAGGCAAAATATTGGCAGGATAAAAAACGGATGAAGATTTATATTTTGGTTTAATAAATTGAGGGCCAGAAAAAAAAGAGGATAAAACGATCGCAACAAGGCCAATAACCATTAAATGTTTGCTTCTTTTGCGCACAATAAATATTAGAGGATTTGCTTGATTGTTAAATTTCATTTTTTTATTTTACTTTAACCGTTTTAATGCTATCAAATAAAATAATTAGCAAAACAGCTCCCAACAGGGCAGATAGTGTTGATATAACCACAATTAGCCATCTTACCGGGTATGATTTTTTTTCTGCCGGAAAAGCATGATTTACAATAAAAGCATGTGTGATATTTTGCTCTGCATCCACCTTTGCCTCTTCATATTTGGTTTTAACCAACCTCAGCTGTTTTCTATCATGTTCAAGATTCTCAGTAATGGACATATATGCTCCACCGAAATCAGCAAGTATCTTTAATTTTTCTTCCAATGCTTTAATCCCTTCCTTATTGCCTTTGGATAGGGCAATTGCATATTGCTCCCCATAAGCATCAGACTGGGAAACATAATCTATCACGCCATAATTCCTTAATGCATTTAAAGAATCTTCCTTGGCATTTATTTCATTTATAATATTTTGATACTCATTGGCCACTATATTAAAACCTTGAACAGCTCTTATTTTTTGCATTCTGTTTTTCACTGTGTCCAATAAAGCTGTAATGTCATTTGCAATATTTGCTGCAATCTGAGGGTTTTCGTCCAAAACTTCAATCTTAACAGACATGAACTCTGTTCGCTTAAAAGATATATTATCCTGGTATTTATTTATTAATTCAGTATTCTTATAAGCCCCATCAGCATCTATTTTATAGTGGCGAACCAAATCATATTTTTCAATAATTTTATTGCGTATTTCATCGGAATTTAGAATCTGAAGCAACTGCTCTGCATCTTCTTCCTCTCCAAAACGCATGATATCATTCTTGCTTCCAGATTGATTGTCTGCCAATAGTGCTTTAGAAATAGAACTTGTTGAAGATGGAAATAATATAACTGTTGCTTTATATTTTTCTGGAATTAAAAATGAAACAATAGCAGACAATACTATTGCTGAAATGGCAACTACAATTAAAACTTTTTTCTTTTCATAAAGAAACCCTACTAGATTTGTGGAATTCAAATCTGCGGAATAATCCTTTTTTCCTGACATATTAATAAATTTTAAAAAAGTGTAAAAGTAGCTAATTTTTAGAATTAAAATCTATTGCTGCTCTTATTAATGCATTTTAACCATACTTTATTATATGGTACATCGATTTTAAATTAAGTACCTTGGTAATAAAGGCCCAAAGAACGCTTATGCCTACCATAATCACAAAATTCAATCCCCATTCATAGGGTAAGTATTTTGAGAAATAGCCAATTACAACAACTCCTACAGTAAATAAAAATATTTTTACAATTAGGATATAATTAATTTTAAATTTAAAAATAAGAGCAACTATAACTATTTGCATTACAGCAATCATTGAATTAGTAAGTAAACCCACATAAGCTGCTCCCAGGGAGAAAAACATAGGAATAAGATAAAAATTAAGTGCAATATTGACTATAACTCCTACTGCGGCAAGCCAATTTAGTTGCTTTAAATTACCATTAGCAGTTAATAATGTGCCAAAAATATAAGTAACTGAAATTGCAATAAAAGAAAACATGAGCACCCCAAACACCTGTGCTGATTCATAAATATGCTCATGATAGAGCAAATCCATAATTTCATATCTGAAGAAAAAGGAACTTATGGCAGAAATAACAGCCAGAGCAAGTATTAATGATAAGGAAAGATTAACCAGTTCATTTATTCTCTCATTAAATTTTATCATCCTAGCAAATAGAGGAAGTAGCAATCCGGCAAACAAAAACCCGATCATATTAGCCGCGTCCAGCAACCTGTAAGCTTGGGCAAATATACCTGTTTGCTCAGCCCCATTAGGCAAAATCCTTTCCATTATAATTGTATCTGATTTGGTATAAAGCATCATTAGCAAAAACAACAGTGCAAATGGATAGCTCTGTTTTAAAATAGAAATAAAAAAGGGCTTGCTCCAGGTAAGTTTAAATACTCCCGCCTTTTTAAACACCACTAAAAATGCAATTAAGGCAGTTATCGCATAGCCTGCAGTTTGGGTATATATAAACCATTCTATGTTATAATCAGTGCCCAGGACATTTCCCCATAACAGGAAAACGCTTATTGTAATCATTATTAATCGATCTAAAACTGAAATTAAACTATCTGTTTTAAACAAATGAAGTCCCGAGATATTTGAGCGTAAATAAAGGACAAATGAGATTAAAAACTGATTAAAAATCAGAACCAGGAGCATTTTTATTTCCCCTCCATTATACCCTACAACTAATGCAAAAACAAGAGTTATAAATGCATAAACCAGAGCCAAAATAAATTTCAAGCCTACTATATTGGAAAAATGCTTTGTTAAAAGATGTGTATTTTGAGCAATGTTCTTATTATTGAAATTGGTAATTCCAATATCCAATAAGGCATTCAGTAAAAAGGAAAAGTTAAAAAGCGCGTAATACAGCCCGAAGCTTTCTGCTCCAACTACATTTTGCACTTCCCTATCTATACCCAATATCCAAAAAGGCTTAATCAGCAGGTTAAGGAACAGCAGCAGGGCTAAGTTAGTAATGAATTTTCTTTGCATAATATTGGGGGCAAAAGTAATAAAGGATTCTCTTAATTCTTAAACTATTGTCTTTTTCTTACTTTTGCAGCCATTAATCCTGATCAAAAGTGATAATAGCTGTTAATACAAGACTACTAATAAAAAACAAGCTGGAAGGCATTGGCAGGTTTTCCTATGAAACTCTAAAGCGTATTACCACCCAGCACCCTGAACATACCTTTGTTTTTATATTTGACAGGAAGTACGACAAAGAATTTGTTTTTTCATCCAATGTTATTCCTGTGGTTATTGGACCACAAGCAAGACATCCTATTTTATTCTATATATGGTTCGAATTTGCAGTAAAAAAAATACTGACAAAATATAAAGCGGATATTTTTGTTTCTCCTGATGGTTATTTGTCACTCTCAACAACTGTAAAATCATTGGCTGTTATTCACGATCTTAATTTTGAACATTATCCTAAAGACTTACCCTTTTTAGTAAGCAAATATTACAGGTATTTTTTTTCCAGGTTTGCAAAAAAAGCCGATAGGGTTGCCACTGTTTCTGATTTTTCAAAACAAGACATTATAAATAATTATAAAATTTCTGAAGATAAAATTGATGTTATTTACAATGGCGCTTCTGAATCATTTAAACCAATTAATGAAGAAGAAGCTTTAAGCATCAAAGAAAAATATACCCAAGGCAAGCCCTATTTTTTATTTGTTGGCTCTATTCATCCAAGAAAGAATATTGAGAATTTATTTAAAGCTTTTGATTTATTCAGAAAAAAATCAAAAGCAGAGGTTAAACTTGTTATAGCAGGAGAAAAGTATTACTGGACAAGTGAAATGCAGCAAGTTTATGAAAGCCTGGAATTTAAAAATGAAATTATTTTTACCGGAAGAATAAATGACCAGGAGCTAACTAAAGTCATGGCCGGAGCACTTGCTTTGACTTACATATCCTATTTTGAAGGGTTTGGAATTCCACTTATTGAAGCAATGCAATGTGATGTACCAGTTATTACTTCCAATAAAACTGCTCTTCCTGAAATTGCGGGCAATGCCGCTTTAATCACTGATCCTTTTTCTCTTGAATCAATTGCAAATGCAATGCACGCAATATATAGCCACCCCAACCTAAGACAGGAACTGATAAAACAGGGGCGAATAAGAAGAAATGATTTTAGTTGGCAAAAAACCTCAGAAAAGCTCTGGGAAAGTATTTGTAAAACTGTGAATAATTAAAATATTAAAATAACCTAAAAAATCCATTAAGGAAAATGAAGGTTAAAAATTTTAAATCAATAGAATAGCCATTAAAAATGTTATTACAGTATCATACACCAAATATAATAGAGGCCGGATGCGATGAAGCCGGGAGGGGATGCCTTGCCGGTCCTGTATTTGCTGCTGCAGTAATTCTTCCCAAAAACTTTACAAATGAAATTCTAAATGACTCCAAGCAGTTAAGCCATATTCAAAGATATGAATTACGGAAAATCATAGAAGAGCAAGCAATATGCTGGGCTGTTGGAAAAGTATCGCATACAGAAATTGATCAAATTAATATTTTAAATGCTTCCTTTTTGGCAATGCACAGGGCAATCGCAAAACTTAAAGTAAAGCCTGAGGAACTTTTAATTGACGGAAACAGATTTAATCCCTATAAAAAAATCAAACATCATTGTATCATAGAAGGCGATGGAAAATATTTATCCATAGCAGCTGCTTCTGTTTTGGCAAAAACCTATCGCGATGATTTTATGCTTAAGCTTCACAAAAAACACAAAAATTACAATTGGGATAAAAACAAAGGCTATGCTACTGCTTTTCACAGGAATGCAATTGCCCTGCATGGTTTAACAGAGTACCATAGAAAAAGCTTTAGATTATTCGATCAAAATCAAATTGTGATTGATTTTAAGGATTAAGCACTTATTTTAGTTGATTTTACTACTAAGTTCTGTTTTTTCAGTTGTTTTCATTATTTTTGAATAAAATCAGCCAAAACTATATTTAATGACCAAAAAAATTATTATTGCTATTCTTTCTTTTGTTTTTCTGGCTGTTCTTGTATACTCCTACTTTAATTTCAGCCAAATAAAATCACCCGTTACTAATGCCCTTGATGCAATACCACCAAATGCAGCTTTGGTTATTAAAATAAATAATGCAAAATCCTTAATTAATAAAATTAATGACGGAAATATTATTTGGGAAGAGTTGATCAGCACTGATTATTTTGCAAGCAAAAACAATGAACTGTTATTTATTGATTCTCTTTTAAAAAATAACATCTCCATCAAAGAAATAATAGATATTCAATATTCCTATTTATCCTTTCATAAATCAGGGGCTGAAAAATTTAATTTTTTATTTACTGTCAGCATTCCTCCTTATGCAAACCAAAAGGACATACATAATTTTTTTGCAGAAAACTCAAAGGGTTGGACAATGAGTTCAAGATCTTTCAATGGGGTTACAGTTATTAATATAAAAAAACAAGATTTATCTTTTAATTACTGCCTTTCTCTTGGAGTACTCTTATTCAGTCCTTCCTCCATGCTTATTGAAGAGGCAATAAACCAAATAAAAACCGGAACTTCAATTAGTGAAAATCAAGCCTTTAAAACTACTCATGCTACTGCTGGCACAAAAGTAAATGCCAATTTCTTTATAAATTATGAGCATTTAAATGATCTTTTATCCACTTTCCTTATTAGGGATTCAAAAAAGGCAAGCTCCCTTTCTGGCTTTGCCAACTGGGCAGCACTGGATTTAAATATAAAACCAAATGCGCTTATGTTAAATGGTTTTTCTTTCAGCTATGATACTTTAAATAATTATGTTAATTTATTTGGCAAACAAAAACCACAGAACATAGAATTAACAAGAATACTTCCTTCAACAACCTCAAATTTTACATTTTTTGGCTTTAGTAATTTTTCTTCATTTCACAGAGACTATAAGGAGTATCGTAAAAAGGCGAATTTTGAAAATGAACAAGATATTAATCAGTTTAACACCCAATTTGGTCTTGATGCAGAATTTAATTTATTATCATGGATTAGTAACGAAGTAGCAGTTGGTGCTACAGAACCTGAAAGCGCAGATTTACAAAACAATGCTTTTGCAGTTTTCAGTACATCTAACCTGGAAATTGCCAAAGATCAGTTAAGTAAATTTCAACAAAAAGAAGAGCCTTTTATTGAAGAATACAAAGATTTTGAAATTAAAGAACTACCCGTTGGAAATGCTTTTGAATTACTCCTGGGCAATATGTTTTCTGATCTTATTACCCCTTTTTACACTAATATTGGCAAGTACATCATTGTAGGGAACAATCCTTCTGTTCTTAAAGTTTTTATTAATGAGTTTCTGGCGGAAAGAACTTTAATAAAAGATGTGAATTACAGTTCCTTTTCTGAAAATATTTCAACACAAGCTAATATTTATGTGTATTCAAACATTGCTCGCTCAACTAATATATACAGCAAATATTTAAATGAAAATTATATTGGGATTTTAACAAATCATAAAGATCTATTAAGGAAATTTGAAGCCATAGCATTCCAGGTAAATAATGACAACAAACTGTTTTACAATAATTTTTATCTTAAATATAATCCTGTATATAAACAACAGACTAAATCCTTATGGGAAACACAACTGGATTCAACAGTAAGTTCTAAGCCTAGTATGTTATTAAACCATCTTAATGGATCAAAAGAAATATTTGTTCAGGATGATGCCAATATAATTTACTTAATTAGTAATACAGGCAAGATCCTTTGGAAAAAACAACTGGAAGAAAAAATAATAAGTGATATCCATCAAGTTGACTTGTATAAAAATGAAAAACTCCAATTGCTTTTCAATACCTCATCAAAGCTCTATCTTTTGGATAGAAACGGAGACAAAGTAGATAAATATCCTGTAGTTTTTAAAGAAAAAGCCACTTCTGCTTTATCCTTATTTGATTATGATAACAATTTGGATTACCGGATATTAATTCCTCAAAGTGACAACAAAATATATAATTATTCCGGCTCTGGAGAAATGTTAAAAGGGTTTTCCCCCGTTATTACTCAAATGCCTGTAAATATTCCTGTTCAACATCTTTCTTTAAATGGAAAAGATTATGTAATTGCTGTTGATAGCTCTGGCAAGGTTTATATATTTGATAGAAAGGGAGATTCACGTATAAATCTAAAGGAGAAATTAAATATTTGCACCAATTTATTTATTGAAAAAGGCAAGGATCTTTCAAAAACATATCTTATTTCAACTGATTCAAGCGGAATTATTAATAAGCTCAACTTAATGGATGAATTGGAAAAAATAAATTTAAGTGAGTCCTTTTCTACCCATCATTTTGATTACAAAGATATTACAGGGGATAAAATGAAAGAATTTGTATATGTTCATGATGATATGCTTAATATATTTAATCAAAACAAAGACGAGCTCTTTAAATACAAGTTTAAAAACAACTTAGATTTATCTTCTCAATATTTTTATTTCCCTGATGGATATGGAAAAACCGGGATTACGGATAAAATTGCAGAAGAGATTTATCTGTTTGATGAAAGAGGAAATTTATTTGAGAATTTTCCACTTAAAGGAACTACCTTATTTAGTATTGGTGATATTAATCAGGATAACAATTTAAACATTGTTGTAGGGTCTGGTAGAAATATTTACCTCTACCAAATAAGACCGTAAATTCTAATAACTTGAGTTCGATTATAAATGACACTTCTGCACCCCGATATTCATTTCTCATTACGCTGAGCTTCATATTAGAGATGGAATAGTTTCTATTATTTCACAGAGATTGCACGGAGAAGTCACAGGGCCACAGAGATTCCCTGAACTTTATGATCAAAAAAACTGAACAGCTCACTGTTTTTTAAATCGAACTCAGGTTAATAATTTCTTTCTGTATTATTTTACTTGCCATTAATTTTCAGTTTTTCCAAAACCGGTAATTATCCCATTTGTTTGAAAAGATTATCTTTGTTGTTTAAATTCTATTTTATGAAAACAAAAAGAACGTTCAACTTAATTACAATCTGTTGTTTGCTTAGCTCTATGTTTTTAATTCAAGCTTGTGTTAAAGACAGGTTGGACCTTGACAAACTTAAAGACGAATGGAACCCAACGCTTGCTGCACCTCTTGTTAATGCCACATTAGGAGTTTATGATATTCTTGCCAATACAGATAGTAGTGAAATTGTTGTAATAGACCCTGTAACAGGATTTATTGCCCTGGTTTATCAGGGAGAACTTGTTTCTTTTGATGCAAAAGATTTAGTTGCTCTTCCTGATCAATTCGGCCAGGACGACATTTCCCTAACCAGCGCTGAAAGCACTACTCTTACTTCAACTGGTTCGGTTTCAAAAACCCAAAACACAATACACTTGTATTTACCCGCTCCTCTTATTCAAATAGACAGTTTAAGATTAAAATCAGGCTCAATTTCTTTAAATATAAGCAACACTCTGAATCATACAGGAAGCCTATTAATAAGAATTCCAGGAATGGTTAAGAACGGGATTCCTTTTGAAGTTAACGTACCAATAAATGGAACTTTTTCAAACAATACTCAAACAATAAACCTTCAGGGTTACAGTATTAAAATGGCAACCGGACCAGGAAATTACAATGAAATTCCTATTGAATATATTCTAAACTTAAATTATAATTCAGGACAGTCAACCTCAGGAAGTATTTCTGTTGAAAGAAGCTTCACATCATGGGAATTTAACCGGATGTATGGCTATGTAGGACAACAAATAGTTAGTTTGGCCCAGGATTCAATACAATTAAAAATATTTAACAATGCTACTGATGGTTATTTTGAGTTAACCAATCCAAGTGTTAAGTTTACAGTAACAAACTCTTTTGGTTTTCCTATAGATATTAATATGGACGTACTTAAGTCCAAAAACATTGCTACCGGAGTTGAAACAGACATAACTTTAAGCAATTTCCCAAATCCATTTGCGATAAATCACCCCTCTGTTTCACAAATTGGAAGCGCTGAAATAACAAATTTAAAATTAGATAAATCCAACAGTAATCTTAATATCCTGGTAAATCCCACACCCAAATTTTTTATTTTTGGCATTACCGCTCATTCTAACCCTAATGGGGATCCGCCACAAACTGCTCGTAATTTCATGACTGATGAAAGTAAATTTGTAATCGGAACCGAAGTTGAATTACCATTAGAAGGATTTGCTTATGGATTTTCTATAATTGACACTTTGGATTTTACTTTTTCTGATAATCAGGAAGAAATTGAATCTTTGTTAATCAGGATTAATATTGAAAATGGATTTCCTGTTGACTTGCGCATGCAGCTGGTTTTTCTTGACAAGGATTTTCAGGCAGTGGATTCTTTACTAAATCTTCAGGAGAATTTAATTCAGTCTGGTATTGTTGGTCCTGCCGGAAAAGTAACTACCTCGTCAAAAGTAATAACAGATGTAAGCTATGATCAGGCAAGAGTGCAAAATTTATTTAAAGCAAAGTATGTAATTGTTAGAGGAACGTCTAATACTTTTCAAGCTTCTTCTTCTAATTCATCAAACACAATTTCTAAAATTTATGATGATTATCAACTTAAGGTACGTGTTGGGTTAAAAGCCAGTATTCGTCCAGGTGGTTTGTTAAATTAAAATTTAAATAATTATGTTCAAGCAACTATTATTAAGTGTGGCATTCTTGTTTATTGCACTTAATACTTTTTCCCAGCAAGATCTCACTCTTTATCATATGGATCGTATTCCACAGGTAATATATACCAATGCTGCATTTATTCCTGATAGCAGAATTAATATTGGCCTGCCGTTAATCTCTTCCAATTATTTCAGTATTAGTAATAGTGGATTCAGCTATAACAATTTGTTTAATGTAGATAACCTGATAAAGAATCTGGGCAAAAGAAATTATTTCACTTCCAATGTCCGTACAGACCTTTTAAGTGTTGGAATAGCTATGAAAGAAAGCTATTTCACCGTAAATGTGACAGAGCATGTATATTCCAGATTTACCTATCCTAAGGATTTATTCCGTTTGGTGTGGCAGGGAAATGGCCAGGAATTGCTCGGTGCAAGAGCCAGTTTAGATGGTTTGGCCTATGACATGACCCATTATCGAGAATATGCTTTTGGATTTACAAGAAAATTTGGAGCTAAATTAACCTTAGGCGCCAGGGCAAAATACCTTTCGGGTTTTCAAAATATAAATACAAAAACAAGCAGAATAGGTTTAACTACCAATGAGGTTACTTTTGACCTGGTTGCTGATGGAGAAATGGAAATTAATACTTCAGGGGTAAACAGCATTTACTCAGATTCAACTTATAATGAAATTGAAGCTTTTAAAGGATCGGGAAACAGTGGATATGCTTTAGACATAGGAGCATCTTATGATTATACTGATAAAATAAGCTTCTCTGCTTCCATTTTGGATTTTGGATTTATTACCTGGAAAAATGACATAAAAAATTTCAGGCAGGATGACTTTGAATTTGCTTTTGAGGGCATTAGTTTAAATGAACTTGTTAGCAAAGGAGACACAACCGGAGAAAGTGCTTTACAATCACTTATTGATTCACTGGAGAATACTTTTGTAATAAACGAATCCGATGAACCTTATAAAACATGGTTAAACTCAAGAATTTTAATTGGAGGAACTTATAAATTAACAGATTCACATACTGCAGGGGCCTTGGTTTATACTGAATTTATTAAAGGCCGAATACGCTCCTCTTTAACTTTATCCATGAATACAAAAATAAAAAGATGGCTTAGTGCTTCTGCCAGCTATTCCATTTACAACAGAAGTTGGACAAATATAGGATTAGGGTTTTCTATAAATGCCGGGCCAGTGCAATTATATGCAGTAACAGATAATATACTGGCTCCAATTGTACCTCAAGTGGTTAAAAATGCACATGTACGATTCGGATTAATGTTGACCTTAGGAAGAAAAGCATCAGGGCTTAAGAAGGTTAGTTTGAATTAAAAAGCTATTTTTAAAAGGTTACTTAAGCAGTAGTTAAGTTGTGCATTATATTCCAATTCACTAGCCTCTTGGGCAATGTTAGCAGTTGTTAAATCATAGATGAAATTCCGATCGGGCAAAATCGTGGCTTTGTATTTATTTATAGAAAAATTTTTTTCACTTATTTTAAGTTCCTCAAATTCATCTATAGAAATAACTTTAAACCAGGTTTTAGCATCTGCATATTTTCTATAAAAAGGATAATTAACTTTGTCAGCCATAAAGAAAATACCAAATTTAAATAAACGTTTTACCTTTATCCATTATTAAAGAAAAAATGAAAGGCAAAGATCATTATATTAATGCAGAAGAAAAACTAAATGCAAAAGATTTCCAAGGTGCAATAACAGCCTATTCACTTGCATTACAAGAAAATTACATGTCCTCTGTAGTGCTTTATAAAAGAGGCTGGGCCAAAATGAAAACAAAGGCATATAGTGAAGCCATTGAAGATTTTGACAAAGCAATAGAAATTGATCCGGTTAATGCAACTTATTTCAGTGAAAGAGGGGTTTGCTGGCATTTAATGGGTAAAAATAATCTGGCTATTATGGATATGAATACTGCTGTTGAACTTGAGCCAGGGTATGGTTACAGGTATTCCAGCAGGGCATATATAAGAGATACAATGGGAGATACTCAAGGAGGGATTGATGATTATACTATTGCCATTGAACTTGATCCGCAGGATTCCATTTCAATTAACAATCTTGGAATGCTTCAGGAGAAATTAGGCTATAAGGATAAGGCTCAAACCAATTATAAGATAGCCGATCAACTGGCAGCTCAAACTGAGGAACAAAAACCAGCTGTTAAACTTTTGGAAACACAAGAAGTTAAAACTCAGAAACAATCTATAATTAAAAAATATCTGCTGCTAATTTCATCGATCTTTACAGATAAAAGCATTCTAAAGGAGTACCTTGAATTTTTAAAAAAGAAATTAAAATTGTAGAGCAACTTTATTAGTAAGTTGAAAATCTTAGAACCTGTACCTTAATTGCACTTTCATTTCTGAACGGGTATTCCCCTGTATTTCCTCTAATCCTGTTCCTATTGTATTCTTATTGTTATAGTAAGTTTGAGCATATCTTATCCAGATGTCAAAATTACGCTTAAAGGTATATCTGAGCATAATATATGCCCTGCTTCCGCGCATTGAGTATGCGGGAATAGAAAAAGCGTATAAAACATCTGATTCATATGAATAAAGACGGGTGTTCCATGTATCTGTATCAAAAATCGCATAACGCATATTTAAAGAAACAGGGTACTTTAAGGGCTTGTAGATTAAATCCTGAAAAATCATATATCCTTTTTCATCCTCCCGCTCCCCAATACTGTATTTAATAAAATCAACCCTGTTTCTCAATCTTATAGACGGAGTTAAAGAATAACTCACATTATAGCGGTAGTTAATTTGATTTATACCTACAATAGGGTCAATTTCATCAATATCTTCAGGAGAATTTTTAAATTTATCTCTTTGTCTGATACGGAAATACATATCGATTTTTCTAGATGGAGTATAGTTAATTTGGCCTAATATATCTGAACCGTAAGAAGGGGCATCAACTAAAAATCTCATCCATGGAAAAACAAAACGATCATAATATGCTGTCATGGTTATTTTAGGTGTAGGGTTAAAAACCAGGCCTGTATAAATTCCCTGTTCATTTGAATTCCTGCTTCCTTCTCCTAATCCCGGACTATGCATTGCCTGATAATCTTTACCATATTTACGGTGCATAACTATTAATGACAAACGAGGATCAATACTCATCAAAACTCCATTTACCATTGCAAATCCACCATTCTCACTTCTTGCTACTTCCCCGAAAAAATTCATATTTTGAAAAATCCAATTGTAATCAATCCCCAGATTTAAATTTTGAGCAGAATTAAATTCAAACTGATTATACAAAGACAAATTTCTTTGAAGCAATCCCCCATATTCAGTTCTAACCGCTGTAGCGCCAATTTTAAAGTTTCGTTTTTTATAGGCCAGGTTTCCTCCATAAATAGTTTCACTTATGGAATTCTTTCTGGAAATTTCAGTAGGAGTGCGGTGAAAACCGCTTAATTGAAAAGAGGTAATTATTGTTTCCTCCTGTATAAAAGTTTCATTATCTACAATAATGGTATCTGAAATAAACTGATAATTTGCATCGATGTTTTTATGAGAACCAAAAGCGGTGAATTCGAAATTTTTATGGCCTAAAGTAACTCCGGCACCTCTTAAAAACAGATTTTCATCTACAGACCCAAATGGCCTTAACCCTTGCCCATTGCGTTTCATATTAAGGGCAAAAGAAGATTTCCCAAAAGCCAGGCCAGACCAAAAAGTTAACCCCTGCCCAAATTGTGCCTGAAAATCACCTATGGCCAACGCTTTTACAAATCCCATATTCCTTAAAAAAAGATGAGCTGTAAAAAAATCAAAACCTTGTTTTTTTTGTGAACCTTTAAAAAACTCTTCTCCAGGATCTTTTTCAGCAGTAAAACCCCAACTTATTTTATTTCCATAATTAAACCTGTAACGGGTATAAATTCTATCCTTGCTCCCTAAGTATCTTGAGTCAGGCTTAGCAGTTAATGTTGAATCATCAATTAAGGAATAGCCTTTTTGATCTTCAAGTACAATATGATGCCTTGCTATTAACTGATGTTGCCCATTATTCATCATTTCTCTAAAAGTAAGCCTTGGCTTATCCAAATCAGAGTTAACAGAAACAAAAGGCATTATTCTTTGAATTGTTTGCAGGTCAAAATCTTTTATAGCCTGTAGTTCAATAATAGAGATTAGTTTACCATTTTTCTCAATATGCTCAAGCAAGTTGTTTATCTGGAATTCACTGAGCATATGCAAAAGCACTAACTCCTCTTTATTGGTTTTATTAAGGTTGATGGGATTGTCAATGTAATATAACAATTCATCAAAAATCAGGGTATAATCTATCTCTGCATCCTCCGCATCTTCCGCTATTGTTTCTATTTTTTGTTCAATAGTACTTTCTTTATTTATCTCCTGTTTCTCCTGCCCAACCACCAATACTGGCAGAAACAGCAAACAAAGCAGAATAAATTTAAAAAGTAATCTCATCTTAGAAAGTATAATTTATAGAAACCATAGGAGAATAGCCAAGTACAGAATGAATGGAAGATGCAAAATCAATTTTAAAATGTTTTAAATTTAATCCAAAACCAAAAGTATGCATACCAGGATTGGAAGAAATTCCAGCTCTTAAATAAAGCTGTTCAATAACATTATATTCTAAACCCGCTCTAAATACCGGCTTATGATCAGTGTCTTTAAGTGTTTCAGCACAAATAAGGACTTTGTTTGAAATTTCATAATTTAAGCCTAGACGCATAATAGTAGGAATCCGTTCATTATTATGAGTTGCCAATTTAACCCTGAAAGGATTAAAAATATGTGCACCAATTGTAAGTCCTGGTGCAAGTTCAGCTTGAACTCCCGCCTCACCTGTAATCATTCCTTTATTTCCATAACCCTCAGCAATGAAAGTATTAAGATAATCTAGCTGAACTCCTGCAGAAACTTTTTCACCTAATTTCTGGGCATAGGACAAGCCTACTTTACTTTCATTATATAAAGCAAAACCAAACTGAGATACGCTTAATCCAAAAACTCCATTTTTCACCGGCATTGCAAGAGCGAGTCCTTTTAGGCTCAATTCAGGTATTAAAAACCTGTTTTCATAATAGATGCCTGCTTGCATTTTATCAAGACCGGCAAGGCCAGCCTGATTATGATGTACTGACCACAGATCAGAAATAGCTACAGAGGAATTTCCCATTGCAGCACTTCTTGCACCTAATTGATTATTATTTTGAGAAAAAACGGGGGCTATAAGAACCCATAAAAACACTGTAAGTAAAGGTAGTTTCATCCATTATCGGTTTATCTCGCAATTTACAATAAAATCTAATTCTACAATAGAATAATTTTAAATTTAATGCTAAAAATGAATCTGGTACTGTAATTCAGAAAAAAAAGCAATTAAAATCCATTTTTTTCCACTTCCTCTGCAGAGTCGAGAACTTTCTTTTTCAGATTGTCTTTAAAATAAGTGATTTTCTTTAGCAATTGTGGATCATTAACAGCAAGTATTTGCGCTGCCAATATTCCTGCGTTTTGAGCAGCATTTAAAGCCACAGTTGCCACAGGAACACCATTGGGCATTTGAAGGATAGACAAAATTGAATCCCAACCGTCAATGGAATTACTGGATTTAATTGGAA
>JALYPI010000285.1 GCA_030856445.1 Bacteroidota bacterium | reverse complement strand
TATTGCCTGATTTGTCTTTTTCAGTGTTTGAATAAAATAAAAGCATCCCTTTTTTATTCATAGGAATGATATTAATATTCTCCGAAGAATTTTTCAACTCAATTTCTACTCTCAAAGCATCTTTTTCCTGTGAAAACACAGGGTTTTGAATTAAAAACAGTAAACCCAGGATAAACTTTATACTTTTCATTATAAACATTTAAAGTGAAATCGGTTTTAAACATCAACTTTATAACATACTGTTTTACAGAAAACAACAGTAAAAATCGGGTTCAAGCTGCGAATATAAAAATTTATTTAATCAAGTGTTTATTTAAACATATATTTCACTGCCCCCACTACTTACTACTTTTATGCTGCAGTCTGCACAACCTATGCAACTTTCTTTAGACACTTGTTAGTAATAGCAAACATTTGGTACTTCAATTGTGCTATTTGCTGAACTAAAATTTATTTCTAGTTTTAATAGATGAAATTTCCTCTTTCAGTATTGCTTCTTTTAATATCCGTTTTTACCAAAGGACAATCTGACTCTGTTAATTCTGCTCTTAAAATCAGTGGTTATATTGAAACTTACTACATCTATGATTTTGGAAATCCTTCCCACCATAATCGTCCCGATTTTATTTTATCCTTCAACAGGCATAATGAAGTAAACCTGAATTTAGGCATTATAAAAGCAGCTTATGAAAAATCGAACGTTAGGGCAAATCTTGCTTTAATGACAGGAACTTATTCCAATGCCAACCTTGCTGATGAACCAGGTGTTTTAAGGAATATTTTTGAAGCCAATACCGGGGTTAAAATTTCAAAGAACAAAGATTTATGGATTGATGCGGGAGTTTTCTCATCTCATATTGGATTTTAAAGTGCCATTGGTGCTGAAAACTGGACTTTAACCCGAAGCATACTGGCCGATAATTCACCCTATTATGAAAGTGGCGCAAAGATCACCTACATCAGCGATGATAAAAAATGGCTTATAAGCGGATTGTTATTAAATGGCTGGCAAAGAATACAAAGGGTGCCAGGAAATCAAACTCCTGCTTTCGGGCATCAGATTACCTATACCCCAAATCAAAGAATAACCTTAAACAGCAGTTCTTTTATAGGTGATGATTTCCCCGAAACTCAGCGAAGAATGCGATTTTTTCATAACTTCTATGGAATTTTTCAGTTAAATGAAAGGCTTGGAATAACTACAGGTTTTGACATTGGATTTGAACAGAAAAGCACGGGCAGTTCAACCTATGATATTTGGTATAGCCCTGTAATTATATTAAGAGCAGGACTTACAAAAAAATTAGATTTAGTCGCAAGGGCTGAATATTATTCAGACCCAAATAAAGTTATCATTTTCACAAATACATCAAATGGGTTTCAAACATTTGGACATTCTCTGAACCTTGATTATAAAATCATGGAAAATGTTTTATGGCGTATAGAGGGCAGAACTTTCAACAGTCGTGACAGAATTTTCATTATGAACAATATTCCTTCTCGAAACAATTATTTTGTGGGAACTTCACTTGCCATAACCTTTTGAGGTTTTATTGTTTTTTGTAATACCCGTCAAATTTGTAAGGCCTTTTTAATTGTTGTTTAAGTTGGTCTATATTAAAGTAATCAAATAGTCAACTTGTTGTATTCAGCATTGTTTACAACAAGTTGACTTTAATAAATTGACTGGCAAAATGATTAACACTAACAGTTAATTTTAATTGCTGTTTATTCTGTTACTACTCCCTCCTGTTGTTTAACTTCTTGTTCCACTTTTTCTGAACTTACATAGTCAACTTCCATTACTACATCATCTGCCTCTGCAAGAGTTGTTTCAGGGAGTATGATTTTATTTATCATACACGTTTTATTTGCAGTAATGGTGGTTTCCATTTTCATTGCTTCAATGGTAAACAAGGGTGTATTCGGTTTTACTATATCTCCTTGCTTTACAAATATCTTTGAAATCATGCCTTGCAAAGGAGTACCGATTTCTTCTTCTTTTGTTGTTTTTTTATTGACTTTTATCTGAACACCTGCTTTATTGTCTTTTACTTCCACACTGCGCGTTTGGCCGTTTAATTTAAAGTAAACACTGCGGTTCCCGTTTTCATCTGGATCACTAATGTAAAGAAGCTTAATAATAATAGTTTTTCCATGTCCTATTTCAATTAATGTTTCCTGATTGTTTTTCATTCCATAAAAAAACTCCAGGGTTGGAATCGCGCTTACATTTCCATATTCCTTGTAATGCTTTAAATATTCTTCATACACTTTAGGATAAAATTTCCAGGAAATAAAATCAAGAAAACTTAATTTCCTGCTGAATTTTTGTTTAAAAGCCTCAAATTCCTCTTCAAAATCAACAGGTTTTAAATATGCATTGGGTAAGTCTTTATAAGGTTTTTCATCTTTCAGGATTATTTTTTGCAGCTCTTTTGGAAATCCACCATAAGGTTGTCCAAGATCTCCTTTAAAAAAGCTTTTCACCGATTCAGGAAAGGGCATTGTATGTCCTTTTTCAAAAACATCTTGTTTCTTTAAACCGTTTGAAACCATATATAAAGCCATATCCCCAACCACTTTGGAAGAGGGAGTGACTTTAATTATATCACCAAACATATCATTAACTTCATGATAGGTCTTTTTTATCTGCTCCATTTTATTTCCCAGGCCCAAGGACATGGCTTGTGGCTTTAAATTGGAATACTGTCCTCCTGGAATCTCGTGCTCAAAAACCTCAGCGGTACCGGCTTTAAGTCCCGATTCAAATGGATAATACCATTCCCTTACCGTTTCCCAGTAATTTGAATGAGCATTTAAAGATTCCATATTGAATTCCTGGTGTCTGGGATGCCCTTTTAATGCTTCAACCATTGAATTAAAATTAGGCTGAGAGGTTAATCCGGACATGGAACCCAGTGCAACATCAATAACATCTACACCTGCTTCAACGGCTTTAAGATAGGTGGCAGATTGGATAGATGAAGTATCATGAGTATGCAAATGGATAGGCAGATCTATTGTTTCCTTGAGTCTTAAAATAAGTTCCTGAGCTGCATAGGGTTTTAATAAGCCGGCCATATCTTTAATAGTAATAATATGAGCTCCTTCATCTTCTAATCTTTTGGCTAAATCAAGATAATAACCAATCGTATATTTTGTCTTTGATTTATCCTGCAAATCGCCTGAATAACAAATACAAGCCTCGGCCAATCCTCCTGTTCTCTCTCTTACTGCCCTTATACTAACTTTCATGCTGTCAACCCAATTCAGGGAGTCGAAAATTCTGAATACATCAACTCCAGTTTCCCAGGACTTTTCTATGAATTTTTCTACAAGATTATCTGGATAGGCTGTATAACCTATTGCATTGGAGCCTCTAATAAGCATTTGCAATAAAATATTGGGCACAGCTTCCCTGAGTAGTTTAAGCCTTTGCCATGGACATTCGTGTAAAAATCGAAATGCCACATCAAATGTTGCTCCTCCCCATACTTCCATGGAAAAAACCTGGGGGTGATTCTTTGCAAAACTTTCCGCCACTTTCATCATATCATTTGTTCTCACCCTTGTAGCAAGCAAAGACTGATGCGCATCACGAAGGGTACAATCGGTATATTGAATTTGTTTTTGTTCTTTCAGCCATTTTGAAAAACCTTCAGCACCTAATTTCCCTAATAATTGCTTTGTCCCGGGTTTGTAATCTGTGATTTTATCAAATTCAGGAATAGCAGGCATTTCAAAAACCTTTGAAGGATCAATATTTTTTATATCCGGATTTCCATTTACACTTACATTGGCTAAAAAGCGTAATGACTTTGTGCCGCTATCCAATTTTACAGGGAAATCAAGTAATTCGGGATGTTCATCAATGAATTTCACAGTAGCTTTACCTTCTTGAAAAACAGGATGGTTTATTACATTTTCAAGGAACTGAATATTGTTTTTTACTCCCCTGATCCTAAACTCATTTAAAGCTCTGTTTAACCTTTGACTTGTGCCTTTTAATGTTCTTCCCGAAGCGGTAACTTTAACAAGCATAGAATCAAAGAATGGAGATATTTTTACTCCTGGATAAGAACTTCCCTCATCTATTCTTATTCCATACCCCCCTGCATTTCGATAAGCGATAATAGTTCCGTAATCAGGTTTAAAATCCATTTGCGGATCTTCAGTAGTAATCCTGCACTGAATGGCAAAACCATTGCATTTTATTTGGTCCTGGCCTTTTATATAAATACCTGAAGAGGAAAGCTGATGCCCACTGGCAATTAAAATTTGGCTTCTTACAATGTCAATTCCTGTTACTTCTTCAGTAACGGTATGTTCAACCTGAATTCGTGGGTTTACTTCAATAAAATAAATATTTCCGCTTTTATCTACCAAAAACTCAACTGTTCCTGCATTATAGTAAGAGGCTTTTTTGGCAATTCTTAAAGCATAATCATATAATTTGTCTTTTGTTTCTTGTTTAAGATTGGGAGCCGGAGCAATTTCAACTACTTTTTGAAACCTTCTTTGTACAGAACAATCTCTTTCAAAAAGATGTACAATATTTCCATCCAAATCCCCCAGTATTTGAACTTCTATATGTTTTGGGCTATCAATGTATTTTTCAATAAATACGGTATCATCACCAAAGGCATTGGCTGCTTCTCTTTTTGCTTCAGAAAAAGCATTTTCCATGCCCTGTTTCTCTCTTACAATACGCATCCCACGACCTCCGCCACCAGAGGCGGCTTTTATCATAACTGGAAAACCTATTCTTACTGCTTCATTTATTGCAACATCAAGAGAAGTTAAAGGGATATTATTGCCTTCAATAATTGGCACCTCAGCTTCAATGGCTACTCTTTTGGCAGCAACTTTATCTCCCAGCATTTCCATTGTTTCCGGAGAAGGGCCAATGAATATAATTCCTTCTTGCTGACAACGCCTTGCAAAATTTACATTTTCCGAAAGAAATCCATATCCGGGATGAATAGCATCCACCTTTTCCTTTTTAGCTACACGTATGATTTCTTCAAAATCAAGGTATGGTTTAAGTGGTTCATTGTCTTTTCCTACCTGAAAGGCCTCATCAGCCTTATATCTGTGTAATGAATAGCGATCTTCATAAGTATAAATCGCAACTGTTTTAATTTTCAATTCAGAGGCCGCTCTTAATACCCTGATAGCAATTTCGCCTCTGTTGGCAACCATTAGCTTAGAAATCTTTTTCTCCATATTCTCCTTTTATTAATTTTAAATACATTCTTTACTTAAAATTAAGGAAATTTATAGGAGATTGGAAACCACAAAAGTGAATTTTAATAAAATAAAAGGCTGTTTAAAATTGATTGTTTAATGATTTTTTACTATATTAAATAATCGAGTAAAAACTGCTTTAGTCAAGTCAAATATTAAAAGAAGGGAAAGTCTAAAATTACGGAAGTTTGCTAGTGCTTTTTAAAAGAAAAGAACTCACTTTCTCTTATACAAAGGAACAGTAGAACATGCCTCTCCAAACATTATGCTTTTGGCAACAGGGCGCAATAATCTTGTAAGTTCAACATAAGCAGACTCAGGAACTGGGTACTTGCTGCAACCTTTAATGATCACCCTTTCATCTTTATATTTCTGAATATCCAGGTTTTTTAAAGCATCCATAAACAATACTGTTTCCAAGAGGTTTAAATCCCCGAAAACAAGTTTTGCTGCGTAAGGCTCTATTTCGGCAGTTAACAGCATATAAGCCCAGGTAGGCACAATGGCATCTGCTGAACAATAAAGAGCAACGAATTTATTCTGATACTGGGCCCAATCGTGGTTTTTAACAAACTCTCTGAAGTCTTTTTCCCTAAGAATCAAACCTTGATAAAGATTGTCTTTAATATCAAACAAAATCCGCTCTCCTTTAGGGAAAGAATCTTCAAGGTTTAAAGTTATTAAACCACTTTTATCAACTTTGTTTTCTATTTCCAATTCTTTATCCATAATATTTTTGCAGTAAATAATTTACATGAATCCAAGTTCAAGCTGTGCTTCTTCACTCATCATATGTTTTTCCCAAGGCGGATCAAAAACTATGGTTACTGCTGCACTAGTAACTCCTTCAACTAGTTTGGTTTTTTGTTCTACTTCTCCAGGTAATTCTTCAGCAGAAGGGCAAGATGGGGAGGTAAGTGTCATTTTAATATCTACCTCAGCCTGATCATTTATGTTGATCTCGTAAATCAAACCAAGCTCATATACATCCACAGGAATCTCAGGATCATAAACAGTCTTTATGGCCTCAATAATCTTTTTCTCTAATTCTTTTCTGTCTATATTCATTTTATCTTGTCATTTTCAATCAGTTTCCTGACTCCTGCTTATGGTTTATTTCCTTACAAGAGCATCCATCTTCATTTTCTTTACCATTGAAAGCAATCCATTTGAGCGGGTTGGTGATAAATGTTCCTTTAAATTAATTTTATCAATAAAATATAAATCTGCATTTACTATGTCCTCAGGTTTTTGCTCAGAAAGTACTCTTACCATTAATGCGATCAAACCTTTGGTAATAATAGCATCACTATCTGCATAGAATACAATTTTATCTTCCTTCAGTTCAGAATGAAGCCATACCCTTGATTGACAGCCTTTAATTAATCTGTCTTCTGTTTTTAATTCCTCTTTGATTAAAGGCAATGATTTCCCAAGATCAATAATGTGCTCATACTTTTCCATCCAATCATCAAAAAAGGCAAACTCTTCAATTATCTCTTCCTGTATTTCTTTTATTGACATTTTATTGTTTTTTATTCTTTCACTCAATTTTACTGTTTTCCTTTTATTTTTTTGAATCAGAATTAAAATCATCAAAAACAGCTAAAATCCATTAAACTATTTTAACATTTTAATAGCTCTCTCTATACCTATAACTAACGTATCCACCTCATTTTTGGTATTGTAAAAAGCAAAGGAAGCACGAGCTGTTCCCGGCAATTTTAATCGCTCCATTAAGGGCTGGGTGCAGTGGTGACCTGTACGTATTGCAATCCCTAATTTATCTAAAATAACTCCAATATCATAAGGGTGGACACCTTCTACAACAAAGGAAATAACACCTGCTTTTTCTCTTGCTGTGCCAATGATCTTCAACCCTTGAATTGTAGATAGTTTTTCTGTGGCATATTCCAGCAATTCCTTCTCGTGAGCGTAAATATTATCAATGCCTATGGAATTAATATAATCTATGGCTGAACCAAGGGCAATTCCTGCTTCTATATTTGGTGTTCCTGCTTCAAACTTATGAGGAAGTTCATTGTAAGTGGTTTTCTCAAAAGAAACAGTTTTAATCATATCTCCTCCACCTTGATATGGGTTCATAGTATTAAGTAAGGCTTCTTTTCCGTATAACACACCTATTCCTGTTGGCCCAAACATTTTATGCCCTGAAAAAGCATAAAAATCACAATCCAGCTCCTGCACATCTACTTTCATAAAATGAACTGCTTGTGCGCCATCAAGCAAAACAGGTATATTGAATTGATGAGCCTTTTTAGTTATGGCTTTCACGGGATTAACTGTGCCTAATGCATTAGAAATATGACAAATGGAAACTAATTTTACTTTTGGGTTGAGCATTTTTTCAAACTCTTCAAAAATAATTTCTCCGGCATCGTTTATAGGAATGATTTTAAGTATGGCCTTTTTCTCCTCACAAAGCATTTGCCAGGGAACAATATTGGAATGGTGCTCCATGGAAGAGATGATTATTTCATCGCCTTTTTCTATAAATTTCCTCCCATAACCATTAGCAATTAAATTTATGGCATCGGTAGTTCCTTTGGTGAAAATAATCTGCTTGGCTTGAGGAGCATTAATAAAGGCCCGTACTTTTTCACGGGCATCTTCAAATGCTTCGGTTGCATATTGGCTTAAATAATGCACTCCCCTGTGGATATTACTGTTTTGTTTTGAATAATAATTGCTGATGGCATCTATTACGAGCTGGGGCTTTTGAGAAGTAGCAGCATTATCCAAATACACCAAAGGCTTACCATTTACCTCTGTGGAGAGAATTGGAAAGTCCTTGCGTATTTTTTCAACATCCATGCCTTTAACAATTGTACTATTTTCCCTTGCTTCTTTCAATCTCTATTTAATCTTTTGTTCTAATAATTGTTCTACTTTTTGCTTAAATGATTCTGTTTTGATCTTATTTATCACATCTGAAACAAAAGCATTCATCAATAAATTAACAGCATTTTCTTTGCCTATACCTCTTGAACGAAGATAAAAAACGCTTTCCTCATCCATTTGACCAGTTGTTGAGCCATGGCTGCATTTTACATCATCAGCATAAATTTCCAACTCTGGTTTTGAATTAATAGTTGCATCATCACTCAATAAAATGTTTTTATTCGATTGAAAAGCATTGGTTTTTTGTGCATCCTGCCTTACAAATACTTTCCCGTTAAATACAGCTGTTGATTGCCCGTTCATCACTCCCTTATACAACTCATTACTTTGGCAATGCGGCTTACGGTGATCAACCAAAGTATGATTATCCACATGCTGCTTACCTTCTGGAAGATATAAGCCGTTAAGATTAGATTCGCAGTTTTCAGCATCCACCACAATGTTTAAATTGTTTCTTACCAATGCTCCATTCATTGTTATGGTATTGATGGTAAAATTACTGTCTGCTTCCTGGTAAACCTGCTCGGTTGAAATGTGAGAGGTTTCAATGTTCTCATTTTGTAATTTATCAATGGAAAGATGGGCGTTTTCTTTTAAAAACACTTCCGTAATTACATTGGTAAAGGCAAGATTAGAATCGAGTGTTTCATAAGTGCAAATAATTTTTGCCTGGCTGCTTTTTCCTGAAACAAATAGGTTTCTGGGCTGAGAAATTACATTATCTCCCTTATTAAGGTGCAAAATATGAATTGGTTTTTCAATAACAGCTTTATCTGCTATATGAATAAAAGTCCCACCAGTATAAAATGCAGTATTTAAAGCAGTAAATATATTTTCTTTAAAATTTGCAAAGCGGGCGAAATAGGTATTAAATAATTCTTTGTGTTTTAAAGCTGCATCTGCTATATTTTCCACAATTAGTTTTTCAGAAGAAGCAATTACAGAAAGATCTTTTCTGAAATATCCGTTCACAAAAACAAGAGTGTTTTCTTCAGCTCCTTCTAGTAAAAAGGGTTTAATGTCAATTTTCAGATCAGTTGACTGAGACTGAAATTCATTCTTTATTATCCCTGTTACTTTGGTATATTTCCAATCTTCATTTCTTAAAGTAGGAAAATCCAAAGCATTGTATGCATCCTGGGCCTCTTTTCGAATATTTGCCGTATAAACTTGTTCTTCTGCAAAAGGAAGTGCAGAAAGATTTTTAATAAATTTATCTTTAGGGCTAATCGCTGTAGTTGTGTCCATTTATTTCTCTTTTATTCTTCCTTTATTATCTGTTAATGAACAGATTAAAAGGCTTATCTAAATTGTTTATTTAAACCAGTTCCGGTATTTATGCCTTATGCCGGTTTTAAATTTATTTATCTTTCTGTAGTAAAGTAAAGTAAAGTACAACATGTTATCTAAAATGTTACTTTAACTTCACTCAATATGTTGATCTTTAACTGATTTTCATTTCACCAGCCTCTTCCTTGATCCAATCGTATCCTTTTTCTTCCAATTCCATGGCCAATTCCTTTCCACCTGACTTAACTATCTTTCCATTGTAAAGCACGTGAACAAAATCAGGAACTATATAATCCAAAAGTCTTTGATAATGGGTAATTACAATGGTGGCGTTATCCTTAGAACGTAATTTGTTTACCCCATTAGCTACAATTCTCAAAGCATCAATATCAAGCCCTGAATCTGTTTCATCAAGAATGGAAAATTTAGGCTCAAGCATTGCCATTTGGAAAATTTCATTGCGTTTTTTTTCTCCTCCAGAAAAGCCTTCATTAACTGCACGGTTAGTCAGTTTTGCATCGAACTCCACTAATTTTTGCTTTTCTTTTACCATAGCAAGAAATTCCTTTGCAGATATAGGTCCTAGTCCTTTATGCTCGCGAATTTCATTAATTGCTGTTTTTAAAAAATTGATATTGCTTACTCCTGGAATTTCAACAGGATACTGAAAAGCCAAAAACACCCCTTCTCTTGCTCTTACCTCAGGAGCCATATCCAATAAATCTTTTCCGTTAAAATCAACTTCTCCTGCAGTAACCTCAAAATCTTCTCTTCCTGCAAGAACAGAAGCAAGAGTGCTTTTTCCTGAGCCATTTGGGCCCATTATAGCATGAATTTCACCTGCTTTAATTTCTAAGTTTAATCCTTTTAGAATTTCTTTCCCGTTTATAGAAGCTTGTAAGTTTTTAATGTTTATCATTTCTTTTTTTAGTTAAAAGTTGAATGTTAAAAGTTGAAAGTTGTTTTTTGCAGTTTTCAATCTTTTTACTTTCAAACTGATTTTATTACTTTATTTTTTATTTCTTGTTTTAAAATGGAAGTTTATGCATTAAAAAGTTGCAACTTTTTATCAACCCACGCTTCCTTCCAAAGAAATTGCAAGAAGCTTCTGTGCTTCCACTGCAAATTCCATAGGCAATTGATTTAAAACATCTTTACAGTAACCGTTTACAATCAGGCTAACTGCTTTTTCGGTTTCAATTCCTCTCTGGTTACAATAAAAAATCTGATCTTCTCCGATTTTGGAGGTAGTTGCCTCATGCTCCACCTTAGATGATTTGTTACCAACCTCTATGTATGGAAAAGTGTGTGCTCCACACTTATCGCCCATTAAAAGCGAATCACATTGGGAGAAATTCCTGGCATTTTCAGCACTTTTTTGAATTTTCACCAATCCCCTGTAGGAGTTGTTACTTTTCCCAGCTGATATACCTTTTGAAATAATAATACTTTTAGTATTTTTTCCAATATGGATCATTTTTGTTCCCGTATCGGCTTGTTGCATGTTATTTGTAACTGCAACTGAGTAAAATTCACCAACTGAATTATCTCCTTTTAAAATACAGCTTGGATATTTCCAGGTAATAGCAGATCCTGTTTCAACCTGAGTCCATGAAATTTTGGAATTATCGCCTAAACAAATGCCTCTTTTAGTAACAAAATTATATACTCCGCCTTTTCCTTCTTTATTACCGGGATACCAGTTCTGCACAGTGGAATATTTCACATCTGCATCTTTCATTGCAATAATTTCAACCACTGCAGCATGAAGTTGGTTTTCATCCCGCATTGGAGCAGTACAACCTTCAAGATAACTAACTTTACTTCCTTCATCTGCTATAATTAATGTTCTTTCAAACTGTCCTGTTTGGGCTTCATTAATCCTAAAATAAGTTGATAGCTCCATAGGGCACTTTACTCCTTTGGGAATATAACAAAAGGAACCATCAGTAAACACAGCTGAATTAAGTGCTGCATAAAAATTATCTGTAGGAGGAACCACAGAGCCTATATATTTCTTTACAAGTTCAGGGTGTTTTTTTACTGCTTCTCCAAAAGAGCAGAAAATAATACCAAGTTCTCCGAGTTTTTCTTTGAAAGTAGTGGCAACAGAAACGCTGTCCATAACTATATCAATTGCCACTCCGCTTAATCTTTTTTGCTCATCAATGGAGATGCCTAATTTTTTAAATGTATCTAATAATTCCGGATCTACCTCGTCAAGGCTGTTTAACTTTGGCCTTTGTTTGGGTGCAGAATAATAATACAAATCCTGAAAATCAACTTGTGGATAATGAACATGAGCCCATGTTGGCTCCTTCATTTTCAGCCATTGTTTAAAAGCTTTCAATCTCCATTCAAGCATCCACTCAGGTTCTTCTTTTTTAGCTGAAATAAAGCGAATGATATCTTCATTTAAACCTTTTGGAGCTTTGTCAGATTCAATATTGGTTACAAAACCATATTTATATTCACTTCCGGTTACCTGCTCTAATATGTCTTTCTCTTCTAATGCCATTAATCTATTTCTCTTTTTACTTTTATTTTTACTGTTTATTTAGTTTTGTTTTAATCAAAACTTCAATTACACTGCAAAGCTTTCTCCGCAGCCGCATGTTCTAGAGGCGTTGGGATTAATAAATTGAAATCCCTTTCCATTAAGTCCTCCAGAATAATCAAGTTCTGTACCTACCAGGTATAAAATGCTTTTTTTATCTACTACCACTTTTACTCCCTTATCCTCAAAAACCTGATCCTCGGGTTTCATTACGGTATCGAATTCCATTTTATATGAAAGCCCTGAACATCCTCCTCCTTGTACACCAACCCGTACAAAGCCATTTTCCATTCCTTCCTCAGCCATTAGGCTTGCAACCTTTGCTTTGGCGTTATCTGATACTGTTATCATAGTAATTGTAATATTTATATGTACTATTAAAACGATTTTAAACCCTTATTGTTATTTAGATTAAATCTAATTAAGGCCCAAATCGATGACAAAAATACCTTTTTTATGGTATTGTAGCAAATAAATATTTTAAGTAGAAATTGGGGAATATATTAGAAGAGAATAGTTGAAAATTAAAAAAGGAGAAAAGAGATTTGGGACTAGTAGTAAAAAAGAAATATTGAGCAGTCTTAAAAGCTAAAAAACAGTATCTGTTTTACTGTACTTCTAATAAATATTTTCATAATAAACCTTAATCTTGTTTGTTTTCATTCTTGCTTTAATCCATTTATCGATTTTTTCCTTTTCAATGTCCTTTATGGGTTTTCCTTTGGTGGCAAATGCTACAATTCCCATTTTACTGGAATCTGGTACAGTATCATTGAATAAGTAAGTTCCTGCGTATGAACAGGAGATTATTTGAGGATATAAATACTTTATTTCATCAAGTATTTGCTTTCCGATCAACCTGCTTTCATAAATACTATCCATTAGGTTTTCCTTTTCTTTAAGTAAGGCTGTTAACCTATTCATTTCACCTTTTAGATTTTCAACTTCGCTATTTTTAGTGTTTAAAAAATCAAAAGACAATCCCTGCTGAAATATTATTTCGGTATTAATAAGAGAGAAATCTCTTGCTGTTTCTTTTATTCTCTCTTTTTGGTCTTCATTCATATTTGAACCACCATAAACCAGAGTAATTGTTCGTTTAGTGGCATCAATTTCATTTTTCAATAAATAATTCCCCTCTACAATGCTCACATTTTTTACATATTGTGATGCTTTCTCTGAAAATTTTTCTTTCTGTACAAGATTGTAACCAAAATAAATACTTGGTATTAAAATTAAGGTAATAACTACAGAAATCAACCTGTTAACCTTTTTCTTTTGAGCTTCTAAAGTAATAGTTCTCATTGGGAACTTTAATATTTGAGATATTGCAACAGAAGAAATAGCAATGAAAACGGTATTAATAGTAAACAAGTAAATAGCTCCAAAAAAGTAATAAAATTGACCGGTAGCTAAACCATAACCTGCCGTACATAAAGGAGGCATTAAAGCTGTGGCTATGGCCACTCCTGGAATAACATTCCCTTTTTGCTTGCTGCTGATTGCAACTATACCAGCCAACCCACCAAACAAAGCTATTAATACATCATATATAGTGGGGCTGGTACGCGCCAGTAATTCAGAATGCGCAGTAGAAATCGGACTTAATGCAAAATAGGTGGTTGATGCTACTAAACTAGCAATAACAGCAAAAGTGAAGTTTTTTAAAGCTCTTTTAAATAAAGGGAAATCATATGTTGCAATACTATAACCCATACCATTAATTGGACCCATAAGTGGTGAAATAAGCATGGCTCCAATAATCACCGCATTGGAGTTCATATTAAGTCCAATGGAGGCAATTATTATAGCAAAAATTAAAATCCAAAGATTGGTTCCTTTAAAAACTATGTCTTTTGAAATTGTTTCATGAATTTTATCAAGATCATCTATTTCAGCCTCAAGATTGAAATAATGCAAGAATTTTCTAATCAATCTAATCAAAGCAATTTGCCGCATAGTTTTTTATTTTTTGCTTATACCTTTTAGATTTGGTAATTGTTGATTTTTATTAAAACCCTTAAATAGGGTAATAGCAGGCAATTTACTCTTTTATTTTAATTAATGGTGTTTCTTTCAATACCAGCAATGAATTTTTTTTAAAAATCCGCTTTTATATCAGGAGTAAATTTTAATAGGAACTTTTCTTTATTGTCAATCCGTTTTTATAGACGCTTAATGCCCTTTGCCTGGCAATCTTATGCTCTATAATTGGCTCTATATAATCTTTTGATCCATATTCAGGAACCCATTTTTTTATATATTTTAGTTCTTTATCAAATTTCTTTAATTGTTCCTGAGGATTAAATATTCTAAAATAAGGAGCTGAATCACATCCTGTTCCTGCTGCCCATTGCCAGTTGCCATTATTTGAGGATAGCTCATAATCCAGTAATTTTTCTGCAAAATAAGCCTCTCCCCACCTCCAATCAATAAGCAAATGCTTAGTTAAAAAACCAGCAGTTACCATGCGTACCCTATTGTGCATATAGCCTGTGGCATTAAGTTCCCGCATTCCAGCATCAACCATAGGGTAACCAGTTTCACCCTTGCACCAGAGTTTAAATTCATCTTCATTATTTCTCCATTCTATGCCATTATATTGAGACTTAAAGTTTTGGTTCACAACCTTTGGAAAGTGAAACAATATTTGCATAAAAAATTCTCTCCAAATCAATTCACTAAGGAACACTTCATGGGATGGTTTTAATTGTGAAATAACTTGTCGAATGCTTACTGTTCCAAATCGTAAATGAGGGCCAAGATGTGTAGTTTCATAAGCAGGGAAATTCCGGGAAATCTCATAGTTATCTAAATTTGAAAGGGAATATTCCTTTACTTTTAATGTAGATTGTTGAAATCCAATATCAGAAAGAGAAGGCATTTTATGAGTCCCGTGATATAAATTGGCAAAATCAATTTGATTCTCATTGTGAGCCATTTTATTTTCAAAATTTTGCAACCATTTCTTTTTGTAGGGAGTGAAAACAGTATATGGCTTACTGTCATTCTTTAAAATTTCACTTTGCTCAAATATCACCTGGTCTTTATAGGCAAGCAGTTTAATGCCTTTATTATTAAGAAATGTTTTAATTGTTTCATCTCTCTTTAAGGCATAAGGCTCATAATCCTTATTTATAAACACCTCTGCAATGTCATATTTACTAAGCAGCTGCTCCCAAGCTTCAAGAGGGTTTCCTTTTAAGCATAGCAAAAAACCACCTTTCTCAACTAGTTTGTCATGTATGTTTTTTAGTGTTTTGTAAATAAAACTTACCCTTGAATCATCTAAGGGAAGTTCCTGCAATATAGTATTATCAAATATAAACAGAGGCAGCACAGGCAAACCCGATTTCAAAGCTGAAATTAAAGCTCTGTTATCTTGAATTCTTAAATCTCTTCTCAACCAAACTACTGCTATTCTCATTATTTAAAAATAAAGATTAACAACTGCTAATTAATGGGAATTATATACTAATTCCTGCTTATTAGTTAAATATTAATTAAAATCTCCAAAAATTTCAGTTAATGCGTTTTCTCTAAAGTCAAAAATTTCAACTATTTTTTTTCGAACAAGCAAACTATGAGCAATTTCCCCCAATATTCCATAAGGAAGCTGATAAGTTACTCGGTCTTTCATTAAAACGCCACCTTCAATAGGCGAAATGTAGTGCTCATGTTTCCATATTTTGTAAGGACCTCTGTGTTGCTCATCAAAAAAGGACTCCATTTCTTTTACCTGTGTAATTTCAGTAATCCAATTCATTTTTATATTAAACAGCGGACTTACCTTATAACTGATCATCAAGCCTGTAAAAATTTTTTCCGGCAAATCCTTTGAGCTTATGTTAAAGCCCATATAAGAAGGTGTAATTCGTTGCAGATTTTTAGGCGAAGAAATAAAACCCCACACATCATCAATGCTTGCAGGTAATTTTTGTTCTTTGTATAACTGATAAACTGCCATAATTATATTAAAAACTAAAATTTTAAAATTTCTAACTCTTTTCTATAAATAGCAAGTTGCCCTGTTTTTAATAAAGCCTAATTTTCTTGAATAGATTCTATTTCTTTTAAGACCTCTTGTGCTTCTACGAATTTATTATCGCTTTCTATCCTGTTTATTGTGGAAAGTTCATGGGATTGCTTTAAAAGTTGTTCGTACTTCTTTTGCAGTTTTTCCGATTTTGATTTTCGCTTAAATAGTCCAAACATATTATTAAGTATAAAGTGTAAATCTTAAAAAAGACAAATTTATTTATAACTTGAAACTTATTGCCTACTTATTGTTTTTTCTTTAAAACCAGAGTTTACAATCTGCAATTTTTATTTACAGGAAACAACTTACACAATAGTTAAGAGATAAGAGTAAGCAATAAAAAACAAAAGAGGCCAAAAATTTCGCCTCTTTTGTTAGAATTCAAACAATTCAAAATACAACTGCCAAATATCTGATAAAGGAATTTTTTTTGCTTTTTTATCTCCTTTTATTTCCTCTATTTAAAAAACATTTTTCAAAGCATTATTTTATTTAGTGTTGCATATACAGTTCTTTTTCAGAAATTACATCCATTTGAATCATTAAAGAAAGATTATCTGCCACTCCCCAATGTTCAGTCACTTTTTCATTTTCTAATTTAAAAATATCCATGTTTTTAAATGAAATATCTTTGTTTGAAGCGGGAATATCTTTAATTTTTCCTGTATGTTTTCCCTTGAAAATTGAATAAACAACTACTTTATTCTCACAAGAGAATATTTGTTTAATTTCAACTCTTAAGTTAGAAAAAGTATTCCCATACATTTGTATTATATCTTTCACGTATTCATGCCCCTTTTTATTAGAAGTAAAAGCAGGGTCAGGAGTGTTATCGATAAATCCCTGATCAACAAGATTGTTTAATTCATCAATATTCCCGGTTTCTATCATATTAAAAACCTTTTGTACAGTAGATATATTTTTGTCCATGTTTTTTTGATTTAATTTGAATTAATTAATTTTTAAGTTCTATTAAATTTAATGAAAATCAATGACAAAAAAAACTACTTAAAAGACCTAAAATATATCAAGTTACAAATGAAAATATGTCTCTTAATTTTCTTTTTAAGAGCCAATAAAAAACCAGCTAATAAAAAGGGATTTATCACTACCTTTGCACTCTTAAAATTTCTTATAAACCTTTTTAAATATGCTGGAAAATCCTTCAAAAATGGAATTGAACGAATTAGGCGAATTTGGCCTGATCGACCATTTGACAAAGAATATAAAATTGAAACATTCAAGCTCTGTTAAAGGCGTTGGAGATGATGCTGCAATAATTGATTACAAAGATAAACAGACTGTAATTACCACAGATATGCTTGTGGAGGGAGTGCATTTTAATTTATCTTATGTTCCTCTTAAGCATTTGGGTTATAAAGCAATAGTTGTAAACCTTTCGGATATATGCGCCATGCATGCTATTCCAAAGCAAGTTACCGTTTCTATAGCTGTTTCAAGCAAATTCCCGGTAGACGCAATTGAAGAGTTGTATGAGGGAATTTATATTGCCTGCGAAAAATATGGAATAGATTTGATTGGAGGAGATACAACTTCTTCTTTAAGCGGTTTGGTTATCAGTGTTACTGCCCTTGGAGAAGTAGAAGCAGAAAAGGCTGTTTTTAGAAACACTGCAAAAGAAGGAGATTTAATTGTGGTTACAGGAGATTTAGGCAGTGCATATGTTGGTCTTCAGGTATTGGAAAGAGAACACAGTGTTTTTAAAGAAAACCCAAAAATACAACCTGATTTGGAAGGGCATGATTATATTCTGGAAAGACAGTTAAAACCAGAAGCGCGTACAGATATAAATGGTTTGTTGAATGCACTTAAGGTTCATCCAACTTCCATGATTGACATTTCGGATGGATTAGCCTCAGAACTTCTGCATATTTGCAATCAATCAGAGGTAGGATGCAGGATATATGAGGAAAAAATCCCAATTGATCCTGTTACTTATAATACTGCCAGGGATTTCAATCTTGATCCCACTCTTTGCGCTTTAAGTGGAGGGGAGGATTACGAACTGCTTTTCACTGTTGCTCAAAATGATTTTGATAAAATTAAAGCAAACCCTAATCTTACTGTTGTTGGACATGTTACAGATAAAGCTTCTGGAATTAACCTTGTAACTAAAACAAATACATTACATCCTATAACAGCCCAGGGTTGGGATGCGTTCTTAAAAAAGCAATAAATTCATATGATTAACTAAAAACTAATCGTTAAACTTATATCCATATTTATATTCTACTTTTTTTGGAATAGAACTTTATAAAAATGACAAAAGAAAAACTAATAGAAGCCTTAAGCTTTGTAATTGAACCAGATTTAAAAAAAGACATCGTTGCTTTAGGTTTGGTTTCTGATATTGAAATAACAGATGAAACTTTAAAATTCAGTGTGAAAATCAATAATCCTGCAATGCACAATCGCAAGCGAATGGAGGAAGCATGTGAACATGCCATAGAACGGGTTTTTGGGAAAGGGGTAAAAAGCGAAATCAAAATTCTTGCACTTCCTGTTGAAAATGAAAGAGAGCCGGAACAAAGGACTATTCTTAAACAGGTGAAAAATGTGATCGCTATTGCCTCTGGAAAAGGTGGAGTTGGCAAATCTACTGTAGCTTCCAATCTGGCCGTTGCTCTGGCTCAGCAAGGATTTAAAGTAGGCCTGGTTGATGCAGATATTTATGGCCCATCAATACCTATGATGTTTGATGTTTTAAAAGAACGTCCCATTGTAGAGGACATTGATGGAAAAAGTCTGATTAAACCTGTTGAGAGTCATGGGGTAAAGTTGCTTTCTATTGGTTTTTTTGCAGATCTTAATCAAGCAGTTGTTTGGCGCGGCCCTATGGCATCAAAAGCTCTAACGCAACTTTTCACAGAATCAAGCTGGGGTGAATTAGATTATCTTCTTATAGACCTTCCTCCGGGCACCGGAGACATTCACCTTTCTTTGGTACAAACTGTACCTCTAACAGGTGTTGTGGTTGTAAGTACTCCCCAATCTGTAGCCCTTGCCGATGCTAAAAAAGGTATTGCTATGTTCCAGTTGCCACAAATTAATATACCTATTCTGGGCATAATTGAAAACATGGCTTATTTTACTCCCTCAGAATTACCGGATAATAAGTACTATATTTTTGGAAAGGATGGCGCAAAAATACTTGCAGAAACTTTACAAGTTCCACTTCTTGGGCAAATACCACTTGTACAGAGCATATGTGAATCAGGAGACCTTGGAAGACCAGCTGTACTTCAAGAGAGCACTCCCCAAGCTCTTGCATTTAAAGAAACTGCCGCAAGACTTGTAGAAGAAGTATTAAAAATAAATGCTAAATTCGCAAAAGCATAAATACGAACGATGAACATTATTACCGATCCTGACATTCTGAATAAAATTGAAGAGGCTTTGGCCCAATTAAGGCCGTTTTTAAATGCCGATGGGGGTGATATGGAACTTGTTGAAGTTACTTCCGATTTTATTGTAAAAGTGAAACTCGTGGGGGCTTGCAGTTCCTGCTCTATGAGCGCCATGACTTTAAAAAACGGTGTGGAGGAAGCAGTAAAAAAAGCAGTACCTCAAATTAAAGGAATTGAAGCAGTGATTTTATAAAATAATGTATTCTGTTTCGCTTATTTATTTTCTTTAGAAAATGACTTATTTTCCAATACAAACCCTATTAACATCTGTTTTTCTTAAAAGTTAAGGATTGTTATTCAAAAAATCTCTTTTTTAATTTAAGCTGCTTCTGTTTGTTGGGAAGGAGAAGGAATAATTTTAATACGCCTGCTATTTTTCTTCGCTAATTTTCTCTTTTTGTAGGCGTCCATTAATTTAAAAATAACGAAATAACAAATGACTGATATAACAGTTGCTGCTATTGCATTTCCTATCAAATAAGTCTGAAGGAATGAAATTACTGTATTGAGCCATTCATAACTACTGGTTTGAATTACAGCAGAAGGATTAAAAAGCCAGTCTCCGAGTTTATAACTTAATAAGTAAACAGGGGCAAGCATAATAGGATTCCACACAGCAAAAGAAACAACAATTGAAAGGCTATTTAATTTTTTGAAAAAATATGCAAATAACAAAGCCACAAAAATCCCAAACCCCGGAGTTGGAAGAATAGCAATAAAAGTACCCATTGCAAAACTAAATGCAATAGCCCTTGAAGAGGTCTTTTCCATTAGTAACTGAAGCCAATACCTTCGTATGCGTTTTTTAATAAGTGCTGAATTCAAGGGGAGATAATATTTTTATGAACAATATTTTATTAATTTCTTTATTTTTATAACGCCAAATTTCTTATATATATTGCTAAAGGTACGAGTTTTAAAACACAAATAAAAATCCTTGATAAATAATTTTCACATTCAATATTTTAAGGAAATAAAGATGAGGAAAAAAGCCTGAAAACTTCCTTAATTTTAAGAAATCAAACCTTGTTTTAACAAAAATTCTGCTATTTGAACAGCATTAGTGGCGGCCCCTTTTCTTAAATTATCAGCAACTATCCACATATTTAAACTATTTGGACAAGACTCATCTCTTCTTAACCTTCCAACAAAAACATCGTCCTTGTCTTGGGAATCTAGTGGCATTGGATATTCAAAAGCGGAAACATCATCTTTTAAAGTCACCCCTTTGCTGTTTTTTAATATATTCCTTAATTCTTCCAGATTAAAATCATCTTGAAAAGTAACATTTACAGATTCTGAATGCCCTCCAACTACAGGCACCCTTACTGCAGTGGCTGTAATTAATATTGAGGAATCATTTAAAATCTTTCGTGGCTCATTTACTAATTTCATTTCCTCTTTTGTATATCCATTCTCAGTAAAAACATCACATTGTGGTATGCAGTTTTTATCGATAGGATATTTATAAGCCATTTCTCCTGGTATACCCTTTCTTTCATTTTCCATTTGTGTAACTGCCTTCACTCCTGTGCCTGTTACAGATTGGTAAGTAGAAATAACTACTCTTTTCAACCCATACTTTCTATGCAAAGGGGCAAGGGCCATAACCAGTTGAATAGTTGAGCAATTTGGGTTTGCAATTATTTTATCATTCTTAGTTAACTCAGAAGCATTTATCTCAGGCACAATTAACTTTTTATCCGTATGCATTCTCCAGGCTGAAGAATTATCAATAACGGTTGTGCCAACAGAGGCAAATTCAGAAGCCCATTTTAAAGAAACATCACCTCCGGCTGAAAATAATGCAACATGAGGTTTTTGAAGAATGGCCTCCTGCATAGAAACAATTTTATACTTTTTCCCATTAAAGGATATTTCTTTACCAATTGAATTTTCTGAGGCTACAGGAATTAATTCAGTTACAGGAAATCTTCTTTCTTCTAAAACTTTTAACATTATAGTGCCTACCAATCCAGTTGCACCAACTACTGCAATTCTCATTTTATTAACTTTTTATTGCTCCTATTACACTTCTAAAGGCTCAAAATTACTATATTTACGCATTCTATTATGTTATCCTGACAAAAAATGAAAAAAATAGTTTTTCTACTCTTGGTTTTACCCTTTGTTTTAAATGCTCAAAGTATAACAGAAAATTTCAGTGACGGGGATTTTACCAACAATCCAACCTGGACAGGAGCAATAAATGATTTTCAAATCAATTCAAATTTTCAATTGCAACTAAATGCAGCAGCAGCAGGTGCATCTTATCTTTCTACCACAAGTCCCGTAGCTTCCATTGATAACATGGAATGGCAGTTTTATATTCGTCTTGACTTTTCCCCCTCAGTTAATAACCTTTCCAAAATTTATTTAGCATCAAACAACACAGATCTTTCTGGTTCTTTAAACGGCTATTATCTTAAAATTGGAGAGAACGGTTCTCTAGATGCCGTTGAACTTTACAGACAAACAGGAACAACATCTACCTTGGTTTGCAGAGGCTCTAATAGTCTAGTCGCAAATGCTTTTGCTATCAGAGTAAAAGTAACTAGAGACAACTCCGGTCTTTGGAGGCTTTTTGCTGATCCAAATGCAGGTTATAATTTTATACCCGAAGCAACTGGCACTGATAATACTTATAATTCAAGTGCTTCATTTGGAGTATCCTGCCTTTATACAGTAAGCAATATCACTAAATTTTATTTTGACGACTTTTTTGTAGGACCTATTATTATTGACACTACACCTCCTGTTGTTCAAAATGTAAAAGTAGTGTCTAATACAGAATTAGAAGTTGAATTTAACGAAGGTGTTTTAGCTCCAGAGGCAGAAAATGTTTTAAATTATGTGGCAAACAATAGTATTGGTAATCCTATAAACGCTGTAAGAAACAATTTAAACCCTTCCTTGGTTCATCTTACTTTTGCTAATATATTTCCTGATGGCACTGTTAATTCTCTCACAGTTAGCAATGTTAAGGATTTTGCTGAAAATGTTATGGCAACATCCAGCCACAGTTTTTTTCACTATACAGTAAAGCCTTATGATGTTGTGTTTAATGAAATAATGGTTGACCCCTCCCCTACCGTAGGTCTTCCTGATTATGAGTACATAGAACTTTATAACACAACCAGTTTACCAATTAATGTAAAAAACTGGACTTTTTCTCACGGCACCACAAATCGTATTCTCCCGGATGTTGTAATTCCTGCTGATAGTTTTCTTGTTTTATGTGCACCTGCTGCTTTTGCTGATTTGCAACAATTTGGAAATGTAATCTCTGTAACTAGTTTATCTACTTCTGCACTTACAAATGCGGGTACTACTATTTCTTTAAAAAATGAAAATGGAGGACTAATTCATGCTTTACAATATTCTGACTCCTGGTACCAGGACAATACTAAAGCAGATGGCGGATGGTCCTTGGAGCAAATTGACCCTCATAACCCTTGTGGAGGGAAAACAAACTGGAAAGCCTCAAATCATGTTTTAGGAGGAACTCCGGGAGAAAAAAATTCTATAAATGGAATCAATCCTGACAATGAAGGCCCTAAGGTAATCAGCACGTGTGTTATAAGTGAGAATCTACTTGAAGTGGTTTTTAATGAACCAGTACAGGGAGCAGCTGTAAACGACATTTCTTCTTACTTAATTAATAATTCCATAGGAACACCAATAAGCGTTACTTCACAGGGTATTCTTGTAAGCTCTGTTGTTTTATCCCTTACCAACAGTCTGGTTACAGAAACTATTTACACTCTCACTGTAAATGGGAATATAAGTGATTGTGCAGGAAATGCAATGATCACTCAAAGCACTCAGTTTGCCATTCATCCTGCCAAGCCTTTTGACATTGTTATTAATGAAATTATGGCAAAGCCTGATCCCATTGTTAATTTACCAAATAGTGAATACATAGAACTATATAACCGCACTGATTTTCCGGTGAATTTAAACGGCTGGACTATTTCAGTTGGAAATAATATCAAAAGTTTCCCATGTATTAGCATTATGCCCAAGGGATACCTCATAGTATGTAATGCTAATTCTGTTGATTTATTCTCTACTTATGGGTCAGTTACAGGCATTGTTTCCCTGCCCTCCCTTGCCAATTCAGGTGCTACAGTAACAATTAGGAATATAGCAGGAAAAGTAATAAATACTGTTTCCTATTCAGACTCATGGTATAAAGACAATAATAAAAAGAATGGAGGCTGGTCATTAGAACAAATAGACCCTTTAAATCCATGTGAAGGAATTAATAATTGGAAAGCTTCTTTAAACCTTTTGGGAGGAACTCCTGGTAAAATAAATTCTGTACATTCTTCCAATATGGATACAAAAGGCCCTCAACTGTTGCGCGTGGCTATAATTGATTCTATGACTATCAGATTGTATTTTAATGAATCGCTTCATCCTGAATCCATACTTGATCCACTTACTTATTCGATTGACAACGCAATGGGAAATCCTTTATTTGTGCAAGCTATTGAACCTGAATTTACTTCTGTAATTCTTAAACTTTCAGCTGTAATACAAAATGGCATAACTTATACTGTAACTGCTAAGCAGGATTTAAAGGATTGTGCAGGGAATATGCTGAATGTAAATGAAAGCACAGCACGCTTTGCCATTGCAGAGACTATTGAACCTTTTGATATCGTTATTAATGAAATTTTATTTAACCCCAAAGATAACGGAGTTGACTTTGTAGAAATTTACAACCGTTCTTCTAAAATAATTGATTTAAAACAAGTAAGACTTTCCTCCATTGATGCTGCATTAGATGAATTAAGTTCTATAAAGGATATTGACACTGTAGGATACATTTTGTTTCCTGGAGATTATTTGGTGTTATGTACTAATACAAAAATTGTTCAGGAGCATTATAATGTAGATAATCCAAAAGCTTTTTTAAAAATGTCTTCTCTTCCAACTTATAGTAATTCATCTGGCAAAGCTGCTCTATCTAAAAAAGACAATTCAATTGTTGACAGATTTGATTATACAGATCAAATGCATTTTCCTTTATTGAATAATCTTAAAGGGGTTTCCCTTGAACGAATAGATCCCGACAGACCTACAAATGACAATTCTAACTGGCATTCTGCAGCAGAAAGCGTAGGATTTGCTACTCCTGGCTATAAAAATTCTCAGTATAAATTAGCTAAACCCACTGATGACCCTATTAGTGTAGAACCTAAAATCTTTTCACCAGATAATGATGGATTTAACGATGTTGTAAATATTAATTATAAACTTGATGCTCCCGGATATGTTGGAAACATAACCATATTTGATGCTCAGGGAAGAATAATTAAATATTTAATGAAAAGCGAATTGCTTGCTACAGAAGGTACTGTTTCTTGGGATGGCATTAATGAAACAAGAGAAAAAGCCTCTATTGGTATTTATATAATCTTTTTTGAAATGTTTGACCTTTCCGGGAATGTTAAAAAATATAAGAAAACCTGTGTATTAGGAGGAAACTTGTAATCTAGCTACTTTTTATAAAAATTCATTTCTTCAATATACCTGGCAGAATCATTTGGCAACATATACCTTATATCCTTCTTGTTTTTAATTGCCTGTCTTATAAAACTTGATGATAATTCAATAACAGGAGCATCAACAAAATTAACCTTAGGGTGATCTTTAAGAGCATGCTCATTAGAACCTACACGAGGATAGACATATAACTGGTATTGATCTAATATTTGCTCAAAATTTTTCCATTTCTGGAAATTTAAAAGATTGTCCTCTCCAACAATTAAAGCAAATTCATGCTTTGGATATTTCTCTTTAAGGTAAGTAAGAGTATCAATTGTATATGAGGGCTGAGGAAGCTTGAATTCTATATCACTTGCTTTGAGTTTTGGATTATCCCCAATGGCTAGTTTTACCATTTCAAGACGATGGTGTTCATCCAGCAATGTTTTTTTTTGTTTAAATGGATTGTGGGGAGAAACAACAAACCAAACCTGTTGCAAATCAGTAAATTCGGCCATGTAATTGGCAAGAATCATATGACCAATATGCACAGGATTAAAAGAACCGAAAAACAAGCCTGTCTTCAATACAAATTACCTTTTCCAATTATAAGTATCAATATCTATCAAACATGCTTTTAAAAGATCAATACAGTCTCTGATGTCTTCTTTATTGGCTGTTTCAATAACCTGATGTATATGCCTTGTAGGAATTGAGATTGCTCCTGCAATGGCTCCTCCTGCAGTATTTCTTTGCATACCAGCTGTATCTGTTCCACCTGCAGGCAATATTTCGGTTTGATATTTTATCCCGTGTTTACTCGCTGTTTTTTTCATAAAATCAACCATTCTATAATCACATATAGTGGATGAATCCATGATTTTAATGGCAGCACCTTCTCCGAGTTTGGTTATCATTTCATGATCTTTGGCTCCAGGTACATCATAGGCAATAGTTGTATCTAAACCAAAACCAAAATCAGGCTGAATTTGCAGTGCAGAAGCAAAAACTCCGCGAAGCCCTACTTCTTCCTGAACTGTAAAAACAGCATAAACATCATATGGAGTTTGCTTTAACTCCCTTAACACTTCTATTAGAATATAAACAGAAACTCTATTGTCAATGGACTTGCAATTAACGCAATCACCCATTTCAATAAGTTCTCTTTGTCTTGATATTGTATCACCAACAGTAACAATTTTTTCTACTTCCGCTTTGTTCATACCCAAATCAATGAAAAAGTCATCTATTTTCACAGCTTTCCCTTTTTCCTCCTGTGACATAATATGAACTGGCTTAGATCCCATTACGCCAATAACATCTTTTTTTCCATGAATAATCACCCTTTGGGAAGTAAGTGTTTTTGGATCAAAGCCACCAAGTGTATGAAATTTCAAAAAACCATTTTTATCAATATGAGTGGTAATAAAACCAATTTCATCCATATGAGCTGCAATCATTACTTTTTTTGCAGGCTTATGCTTTGAATTACCTTTTCGAAAGGCCGTAACATTCCCTAAATTATCAACAGTTATTTCGTCTGCTAATTCTTTAATTTCACGTAGAACAACTGCTCTGATTCTCTGCTCATATCCAGGTACACCTGGAGTTTCACAAATTTCTTTTAATAATTTAATATTTAAGTTTTCTTTCTTCTTTTTCATACGTTGGTTCTGTTAAAATGGTTGTTGGATGACTATTCCACGAAAGAAAGTTTCATCATATTAGTCTTTCCTTTTTCTGTGATAGGCATACTTGCCAAATTAATAAAATAATCTCCTTGTTTTAACAATCCTTCTTTTCTTAAAAGATATTTAATATCTGCAATAGTATGGTCGGTACTTATATATTTATCATAGAAAAAACCTCTCACTCCCCATATAAGACTAAGTGTATTTAATAAAGAGTGATTGCTGGTAAATACATAAATGTTAGCCTTAGGGCGGTAACTGGAAACTTTAATTGCTGTATAGCCAGAATGGGTCATTGTAATAATTGCCTTGGCATTTATATTTTCGGCTAAATGGCATGCACTATGGCATATAGTATCGGTAGCTAATCTATCTATGTTTATTTCTGGCTCCATATCACGGTTAAACACACCTCCATGAGTTTCAACATTCCTAATAATTTTATTGGCTGCCTCAATTACCTTGACAGGAAAAACACCTACAGAGGTTTCTCCACTCAACATAATAGCATCAGCACCGTCAATAACAGAATTTGCCACATCATTCACCTCAGCTCTGGTAGGTGAAACATTGGTAATCATGGATTCCATCATTTGGGTAGCAATAATAATGGGTTTAGCCGCTTTAATACATTCCCGGACCAGCATTTTCTGAATAAGTGGAACACTTTCCATTGGCACTTCAACACCTAAATCACCACGAGCAACCATTACCGCATCCGCTTCTTTAATAATATTATCAATATCATCTATTGCTTCTGGTTTTTCTATTTTGGCTACAACTCGTGTTGTTTTATTTTTAAGTGAAATAAGATTTTTCAATTCAATAATATCACTTGCTGAACGCACAAAAGAGAGCCCAATCCATTCTACATTATTTTCCAATGCGAATTCAAGATCCGTTAAATCTTTTTCAGTAAGGCAAGGCAGTGAAACTTTTGTATTGGGAAGGTTTACTCCTTTTTTAGATGACAACACCCCTCCATGCACTATATGTGTTCTCACTTCAGTTTTTCCATCAGTTTCAATTACTCTTAAAATCAATTTCCCATCATCTAACATCACTATTTCGCCCGGACGTACATCTTGTGGAAACTGAGGGTAAGTAATATATACTTTATCAGCAGTACCCACTAATTTTTCAGTTGTAATAATAATTTCCTTTCCTGAAATCAGTTCAGCTTTATCGTTTTCAATCAGGCCTATTCTAAGTTTAGGCCCTTGTAAATCGGCAAGAATTGCTGTATGTACCCATAACTCTTTATTAATCTCTTTTATATGCTTAATCACCTGTAAGTGATCTTCATGGCTACCATGTGAAAAATTAATTCTGCACACATCCACACCGGCAATAATAAGTTCTTTTAACATCTCTTTAGAAGATGAGGCTGGGCCGATAGTTGCAATAATTTTTGTTCTGTTGCTATTCATTATCATAAAATTAAATTTTGTCTGGATTTTAAGCTATTAACATCTATGTTAAAAGCAGTAAGTACTGCGTCTATTTTTTTGATCTCTTTAATTAATTCCGTTACCTGCGATCTGCTAAAACCACCCTCTACCTTAAACAAATAATCTGCTTGTTTTTGTTCTGGTAATAAAACCCCATTTATTCCCTTATTGGAAAGCAAAGTATATTCTAAATGCTTGTCTTCATCAAAACAAGTGTAAAGGGCAAACTCACTGGTTATGTTTTTTGTTTTAAGCTCTAGTGAATCCTGACGCACAAAATTCAGTTCAAGCAACTTATTAATCATCCAGCAAAATTTATAGTCCCTGGCATGACAGCTAATACCAATTAACATAAAATCATAATCATATTCTAATTCCAGGGTTACCTTTGCCATAAATGATTAAAATTAATAAAAATATCTAAAGGGTAATAGAGTGTAAAAGTAGGATTTTTTAGAGGTAAAGGCAAAAAACCTTAATTAGGAAATATTTAATTCTCCACAGCCTTGTTCCGCTGCTTGTTGTTCAGCTCTTTTTTTAGAAAGATCACAACCTCTGCCCATCACTACCTGGTCAACAATAAGAACAATTTTATACAATTTTTCATGGGCAGCGCCAACTTCTTCTTCAGTTTTAAAAACAAAATTCTTTTTCTGACGCTGACACCAATTAATCATTTTACTTTTATAATCCTTATCTGTTTTTTCTATATCATCTACATCAATATGATACTTAATAATTCTATTAATTATCAGGTTTGAAGTAAAATCATATCCTTTATCTAGATAAACCGCTCCTATTAGGGCCTCAAAAGCATCACCATAAACAGATTTAAAAGAAGTTTTTTTGTCATGGCCGGTTATTACCAAACTTTCTATTCCAAGTTTAAAAGCAAGCTGATTAAGAAATTGTCTGCTAACTATTCTTGAGCGCATTTTGGTTAAAAACCCTTCATTTTTAAAAGGGAACTTTCTATAGAGATAATCTGCCACAACTGCTCCAAAAACTGCATCACCAAGATATTCTAATCTTTCATTGCTTGGACTTTGTTCATCTAAAGCTACTGAACGATGCCTGAAGGC
>JALYPI010000257.1 GCA_030856445.1 Bacteroidota bacterium | reverse complement strand
TGTTCTACTCATTTACCGGTACATGTAAACTCCATAGTGTAAATCCAATGGAATGGCTGTCAGAGGTGCTTAACAAAATCGCTGATCATAAAGTCAATAAATTACATGAGCTCTTTCCGCAAAACCTCGAGTTACCAGAGAACAAATTTAACTAAATTGGCTGTGTTGGCTAGGGTGTAGTTGCCCGGGCGGATACCAAGAATTGATTGAGAATTCCAATTCAAATTTCGATTTCATTAAAACACTTAATGAGGACAAAACATATAAACTTCTTTTTCCCGAAAGAGAAGTTGGCTTATCTATAGTCTTAATTTTTGAGAAAATTTGTAATGCCACAACGGTTCGTGATATTAGTTTCTTAATTCCGAGAAGTACTATATATTTAGTGAACCCGCAAGTGCGCTAGAATTAATTTTTAGTTTCCAATAAAACCTAACCCATCATTCAAATCATATAACATTTTACCATATGGCAATTTTCCTTTATCATGATTTCGGTTATAGAATTTTATAAGTGCTTTCTGAGACCTTAATTTAATTCTTTTGTACAATTGAAAGAATGAAAGATTGCCGTTAATAAATTCTTCCAAGGAAAATTTAACTATATCAACAAGAACATTCCTAAATAAAATAATTTCACTTTCTGCAAGGCCAGTGACTCTATGTGGATCCTCGGGGTAAATAATTTCATAATAGTCAGTTATTAGGTTTGGAAATCCAATGCCTGCCTTTAATCCTGATTCTTTCCCATACTTTTTCAAATAGTCACTTGAACGACATGTGAGTAAAATAATTCTATGCGTTTTAAAAAGTGAAAGTTCTGATTCACTAAAAAAAGGACCAAATGAATTTAGAGGAACTACTGGACCACGTAATGATGAACTCGTTCCATGACCAATAAAAAGGACATTAGAATTTATTGGGATAAAATCCCCAATGTTAGATTTAAAATCGAGTTGTTGTTCAAGGTCATTTATTCTATGAACCGTAATAATGGCTTTTGTTTGGTTTTTTAAATAATCGATAATTTCTTCTAAAAAATCAGTTGTGCCATCTTTTGGAAAAATCACATGTAAAAGCGCATTATTCATTTTTTAAGAATGCTAAATGGGCAAATGCTAATTCAATCAATTTTCTTTTAAATTTAAGAGATTGAGAATCCCCACTTTCAATTCTATCTCCTATTTCATCAAAAGTTAATCCTTCATATATTTCAATAGAAGGATTAAATGATAGATCTTTATTACTTCTTAGTTCTTCCACAATGAAATCTTCTTCTGTATCATTTATTTTGCCAATATATTGAACAATTTTTTCTTCATACTCCTCTTTTTTATGAAAACCTAAAATTTCAATATTGATAAGTGTTCTGAATTTACTCCAAGCCTCTTCATAGTTTGAAGTTGCTTTATAATTGTTTAAATATTCCTCAACAATTTCTGTTAGTTCCGAAGAATATAAAATCTTTTTTGCCTTTTTTGTTTTTTCTAATGTATTAAAGTATTCCAACAATTTGATGCCATCAATCCCCCCAACAGGTTCATTTAATCTGAAATCAAAAGCAATAGCATGAAATCTCCTTGACCCATAAAGGGACTCGAAACTGTCTCGTACTAATTCCATATCTATTCTGCCATCCTTGTCAATCACATCGTTTCCATCAGGCAACCCTACATTAAATTGCAAACAATTAATATCAACTCCTTTTTCTTTTGCAATTTTTTTTATTTTATCTATAGCATCTGATTGATCATCATTATCTATAATTAAAAGTTGTTTGGCCATTAATTATTTATACATTTTATTAATTATCATTTCAAAGGTAGCACCTTTTAATAGTTTATTATTACCAATATACTTTATCGTTCCTTGCATTTTCAAAAGCGTTGTTCTTACATAATTCAAACCTATTCCTGAACCATCAGTTGTTGTTACCCCTAAGTCAAAAATCACATCAGGATTACTGTCGAATTTTTTAATTAAACCAATTCCATCATCTGAAAAAAGTATTTTCAAATCTTTAGAATTTGTTTTGGCCATAGAGATCTTTACCGTCTTGGCTTGAGCCTTAACTGAATTAGAAATTAAGTCATCTAAAATTAATGATAAGTCAAGAATACTTATCCTTTTCATGAAATCTGTTTCCTTTGTTTCAACAATAAAATTTAATTTATTGTCTTCGTACATTGAATTATAAAGTTCAAAATATTGATCAATGAATTTTATAAAATTAACATCTTGATAGTCTGAATTTGCTTTAAAATTTGCTCTTGTTATTAGATTCGAAATCTTAAGTGCTTTGTCAGAATTATAAATTATTTCGCTAGACCATTTTAATGCAATTGATTTTTTAATCCGATCTTCTAGAAGTGCATCATAAAGATTTTGGGCATTTTGTTTTGAACGTTTACTTGTAAGTTTTACATTATGAATAAGGCCTTTTGCATCATCGCTTAATGTTCTCTTTGAAGCTAGTAGGTATGTGTTTTTTTCTATTTCAATTGCTAATTTTTCTGCTAAAATTCGTTTTTCTTCTTTTTCTTTAACAAGGGTTTCTTCAAGTTTCTCATAAGAATTATGTACAGTAGAAATTCCCTTTATTTCCTTTTTATCTACATCTGAATAATTAGAAAGAATTTTAGTAAATGCATCTAACTCTTTTGCATTTAAATTTATTTTTTTTAAAACCTCAGTAAGTTGTTCTGGTAATAATTCGTTTGATTTATCAGCGACAACTTTAATTATTTCAGCTAATTCGTTTTTCGCCCTTTCCGTTTGTTGTCCAATTATATCCTTAACAAAATCATCATTAACAGATAAATCGATAATGTCAGTTTTTTTTGCATCTATGATGTTGTTAATTACAGAAAGAATTCTTTTATTCCTTGTTAGAGAATCCTCACTATATCTTTCTTTGGTTTCATTCCATTTTTTGTCCTCAATATGACTTTCAATAGTACTATTGTCGTCTAGTGAACTATCCCATTTTATACCTTCAACCACAAATCTTTCAAGTCTTCTGAAGGTTTTATAATAAAACCCAAATGGACTACTTGATTTAACAAGTTGATCGTAAGCTACATTATTAACCACTCCAGATCTATTTGAAATAATTTTAAATTGCTCAACTTTGTCATTTATTTCAATCCTTCCTACAATTTCTCTTGTCCCTAAAAATCTATTATATCCTTGCCCTTTTCTTATTTCCATTCCAAGCCAATCATCACCGATATCACCATAGGGCGGTATTCTAAAACCATTAATGAAAAGAAAGATGGATCCAAAATCAACCGATCTTATACCTGTTTGTTTCGTAAAATACATTTTAGCATAAGGGTTTAAATAATAAATTGAAATATTTATACCTCGAAGTTGACTGTAAGTATTTCTTTCTTTCAGAAGAAAAATTTCATTCCCACGATCTTGTAATGTTGTTGTTATATATTCTCCTTTATCATCAATGCTGGCTTGTATACTTGAGGTTCTAAAGTCCAGTTTTTCAAATATTTTGTTTTTTACCTCCCCATTAATTTTATTATAATCCTCTTGTTCTTTATCATGTTGTAAAAAATCAGATGCAATTATTTCAACTCCAAATTCACTTTGTTTGAAGGCTTGATTTGGGTTTATTAGTCTTTCTAATTGTCTTTTTAAGCTTATAATTTTACTCGAATGCCAGTAATCCCTAAGATATGCTATTTCAAGAATTGTCCCACTTTCAAACTTTTGGTATCCAGTTGAGGATATAAATTCACTTTCACTTAAGTTTACAATTTCAAATTCAACATCCTGTATGTTGAAATCGATTTGCCCTTCTTTTTCGAAAACTCTCCAATCAATAAATAACTTATTATACTTTTCGCCTTTCTTTTTTGTGTAAATAGTTAAAACGTGGCCTAATCTATCACAAGAAAATCTCCCAACGCCTTTGTTTCCTGCTAATACACGTCCAAATTCCTCCCTTTTTTCTTTTTTTTCTGAGTATGCAATATTTAGCCATTTTTCAGAAATGTCGTATTCTGACATTCCAATTCCTTCATCTTTAATTATTATTTTAGAAGAATTTCGAGTTGGTGTTATTGATTTTTCAGCATCATCATTTTTCAAAATATTACAGAAAACAATGTCTACTTTTTTAGAACCAGCATCAAATGAATTTTTCACTAATTCTAATAAAGCAATATTATCATCAGTAATTAAGTCTTTACCAATAATACTTTTTAGTAAAGCATTTGTTCGAAAGTGGACTATACTCATTATTTTAATAGTTTTTTTAAAATCAGGCCACTTTGTTCTCCAAATAATGGGGGTATAGCATTACCTATTTGCGAATATCTAGGAACTTCTTTCGTTCTTTGTTTTCCTCCTGTTGTATATTTTCCTTTGAATTCGTACCAATCATTAAATGATTGTATTCTAGCGTATTCTCTTACAGTGAAAATGCGAGGTTCACAATAATGAATATAATCATCAGGCAAAGTTGTAATAGTAGGAGTTGGTGTATTCCCACATAACGGGATAATTGTTCTTTTTTTAAGTTTGAACTTTACTTTAAATTCATTAGAAATTGTTTTGTTTTTTTCTGAAAAATTTAATAAAAATTGAAATTTTTCAACTGTTGATTTAGAATGATTTACAAATCTATGACTGTCAGGAATCTTACTATTGAAATCACTTCTCAATAATTTTTGATAATTTGATTTAGGAGTTAAATATAAACCTGCTTTAAATGATTTTGTGTCAGGAGAAACAATTTCTTTTTTCCGTAATAAGTCAGAAATTGCATCCTTTAACGTATTTGTCAATCCAATCCCCTTGCTTAAAAAAAAAGATTTTCTATTCTGATTAATCAGATCGAAAAACAGTTTAGGATTTTGATTTTCAGCAATATCTTTGCGAATTCCTACAAGTATAAATCTTGTTCTTTTCTGGGGTATTCCAAACTCAGAAAAATCAACTAGTTTTCCATGAACTTTATATCCAATAAAATCTTTTTCTTTAGAATTTTTTCTTAATTCTTTTTTAACATACTCAGAATAAACTCTGCCCTTGATTTTATTTTTATCAAATTGTTGAGTAAAGCCTTTTACATTTTCAAAAAAAATCACTTTCGGTTGAAC
>JALYPI010000256.1 GCA_030856445.1 Bacteroidota bacterium | reverse complement strand
TGTTCTACTCATTTACCGGTACATGTAAACTCCATAGTGTAAATCCAATGGAATGGCTGTCAGAGGTGCTTAACAAAATCGCTGATCATAAAGTCAATAAATTACATGAGCTCTTTCCGCAAAACCTTCAATTACAAGAGAATAAATTCAATTAGATTAGTTGCTTTATGGCTAGGGTGTAGTTGCCCGGGGGGATACATTTTTAGAAAAGGAAAATGTTTATTAAATTCTTTTTTAATTTCTTCTAGTCGCGTAGTTGCGTTTATTAAAATTTCCATTGTATCTGTTTTTTAATGTACTTGAAATATTCAGATACAAAAGTAAATTCATACTTAGAAGAAATTAATGACAATAATCAGGGGGGGATGTGATATTTATCAGTAAATTAATAACTTAAAAACAGGATTGAGAGCAGCAGGATTTCACCTTGGCCTTAATCGTTTCAAATTGTCTTTTTGATAAAATGAAACGATAAGATTCAAGCAGGATCTTATTTGGTATTTAATGTTGATTATTAAGAAATATATTAAAACTGTTCGCTACGAACTAAATTTCCATTATCATAAAAGTGTTTTTCAACTAATTTTCCTTTAGAGTTGAATATTTCTGCAGCACCATGGTTTTTATCATTCACCCAGGTTCCAAACATTGTTTTACCATCATTATAAAAGAGTTTCCCCTTTCCATTCCTCACATTATTCCACTCACCTTCAAACCATACACCGTTTGACCAATAGAATTTGCCATTGCCTTTTCTAACACCATTAACCCACTGGCCTTCATAATAGTTATCACCCTGGTAGGTCATTTTTCCAAAGCCTTGAATTGTGTCCATTACCCAATTTCCTTCATAAACACTACCATCATAGCTATTCAACTTTCCGTAGCCATGTTTATAAGTACTGTCTTTCAAGTCTCCTACATATTTACATTCAGGATGAAATTTAAGCAAATAAGTTATAGGGTTATTTTCATCGTTTGCAATTCCAACAGAATGAACTGTTTGAAACTTATAAGGGTGTTTTTTAATTAAAGGAAACAAATATCTTGAAGTAGAAGTAAATCCAAGCTGATCAAGTACAACATAAGTTACATTTCTTGATTCAAGGTGTTCAAGAGCATCCTGAGTATTTAGAGAATTAAGATAATCAGATGTTTTTCTATGAGCATACAGGTAAAAAATCTCTGGTTTTCTGCAAGAAACAACAGCATCCTCAGGAGTATTGTTTTTCATCCATTCCCCTATGCTATTATAGTTTTGGTATTTTAAATGATGAATCCCTTTAACTTGCGAATTTAAATAAGTTACATTGGTTTTATACATTGGAATAAGGGCCAAAAAAGCAAAAGGCACCACCGCTACTAAAATATTTTCATTTTTAAAAGAAACTTTTTCTAACACTAAAGTGATTAAAGCATAAACACCATAAATACTTAAAAAAACAACAAAAGGTATTACCGGAATCATAAACCTTGTACCAAACCATACGTCCGGCCATAACAAAAGAATGAAAAAAGTTCCTAAAAGATATCCAATCACCAGTGTTCTTAAACGCTTGAGCTTCCAAATCCCGAAACCAATTAAAAGAATTAAAAGACCACCGAATAAATATTCATTTAACACAATATCTTCCTTATAAGCTGTAAAATTATCTCCGGTTACAGAGGAAGGAATTTCCCTAGTAAGATACCTTTTAAAATTTACAAAAAACCTTGTAAACCAATCACCAATTGCCAATATTCCCTCTTCTGGCCGATAGGGGTTGATCATAAAAAGTTGTTTCACATAATTATTACCTCCTAATTGACTTCCCCTTATACTCCATGGTAATACCATTAAAATAAAACCAAGGGCAGTTGCCGCTAAATATTTCCAATTGCGTTCTAAAATCATTGCAAGCATAATACCACCTACTAATGCAATTCCGGCAGTTCTGATGTAATAAGAAAACCCGAGAGTAAAAACAAACAAATAAAAATGGATTGACTTTAAGGGATTTTGAGAAGAATTCAATTTGCTATACAACCAAATAACAATACATGAAAATAGCAAAAAAGGAATTTCACTCATCATAATAAACGAATACTGCAGTAAGTGAAAATTTAATATTAATAAAATACAGACTATAAATGCAAGGTGAATGTTGTTCCCGATTTTTTTGAATAATGCAAAAAGAATAAGTAAAGAAAGAAAATAAAAAATCCCATTAGCTCTTTTTATTGTTTGAAAATCAGAATTAAAAACTTTCATGATTCCTGCAACAATAGCAGAATAACCTGGGGGAAAATGATTAGCTGCTGGAGTTCCCTCCATATGAATATTGGTATAGCCTTTACCCTCTGCAATGGATTTACCTAAAATATAATATGCTACATTATCTCCACCCAAATGGAGTTTTTTATCGTAAACAAATTCATAAGTTTTTACAAATGTCAAAAGCAAAACAAAAACATACAGAATAGTGAGGAAAAGTTCCATCTTAAGCCATTTTGGAGTACTAACTGTTGTTGTAGCTTTGGGTTTTATTGGAGGCTTGTTTTGTCTGTTTTTCAAATTTGATTTAAACTTGCTCATTTTTGGTTAAATTATGTTTTCGGTACGTAAAAGTATAGAATATATTATGATTATACCATGTCTAATATACATATGGCCATCATTCCAGGAATTATCTCAAAATTTTATTAAAAGTTTTGGAAATAGATAATAATTTCACGCAAAGGCGCAAAGCTCGCTATGAAAGAATGTTTATGCAGCAATCTTAAAAATTTGAAAAAAAGGGGATAATTTCACTCAAAGCGTAAAAGCTCGCTATGAAAAAGGTTTATTCTGTTGTTTTGGGGAGTCTGAGTATCTCTGTGCAACTCTTTGTCACAAAACACATAGCTAATAAATTTTTCAGTTTTAGAGTTTTTCGTCTATCTCACTTTTTTTTAGTAATTTAAAGAGAATAAAAAATCCTTTTCCTATTAAAAAATGAACGTAAAAGAAAATGTTGAAGCTGTTGTAGCAAATCACCTGGCATCAGGGAAATTTATTGATATTGGAGGTGTGAATACTTTTTACCTTGACAAAGGAAAGGGGGAAATTGTTTTTTGCATCCATGGAGTACCTACCTCCTCCTTTATTTACAGAAAAGTTATTGACAAACTTGAAGCAAAGGGGATGCGTGGAATTGCAATTGATCTTCCAGGTTTAGGATTTTCTGACCGACCAGAAGATTTTGATTACCGGTTTAGCAATTTTGCTTCCTTTTGTAAAAAATTTCTTGACAAACTAAACCTTGAAAAAGTTCACCTGCTGCTCCATGATATAGGCACCCCCATTGGTCTTGCCCTTACTGCCAGAAACAATGACAATGTAAAATCAATAACTATTTTAAATTCCATGCTGAATGTGGCAGAATTTAAAAAGCCTTTTCCAATGCAGTTTTTCGAAAAAGCAGTGATTGGCGAAGCAGAACTTGCCCTATTCACTTATACCACCTGGAAATGGATGGCCAAATATGCTGCCATTGAAAGAATGGATACAGTTAAAGAGGAAGAAATTCTGGCTTATGTTGATATTTTAAAAAGAGCGGATCAAGGAAAAGCATTTTTGAAAATCATGAGAAATTTTGAAAGCTCAAGTGAGTTTACCAGGCTTTGCTATTCTGCAATAAAAACAAAAAAACATCCTTTCCAATTAATTTGGGGAATGAAAGATCCTTTCCTTCCTTTCCAAAAATATGGAGTAGAATTTTTAGATGCCGGCAGTCCTTTTAATATTACAAAACTCGAGAGCAAGCATTTTCTTCAGGAAGAGAAGGCAGAAAATATTTCTTATAAAATAATTGATATGATAACAGAGTTAAAAATACGATGACCAACAACAAGCTTTCTACCCCCTTTTTGATTTAACTATTTCTGATTTTACATCCATTATCATTGCCCCTAAATTTTCCAAAGTCATTCCGCTTTCTGGGATTTGGCTGCTGATATAGCTTACAAATTTCCATACTTCGTTTACCTCCCCTGCCTTTATTGAATAATCCTTAAAGAGCGGGTTCAAAGAATGCATTAAAAGAGATCGGTCTTTCTTTAAATTATTGCTTACTTCTTTAAAGACAATGCCTTCGTTTTTTGTTAGCACTATATATGCCTGGCCGCTTTTAATGTCGTTCCAGTTTTCCACAAATTCAGAAATAACAAAAGACTTGTCCGGTATGGGCAGCATTGAATCACCTTCTATCTGAAACATTCTGAATTTCCTGTTTGCTGATAAAGTAGGCAATTGAAAGGACTGCAGAGATTCAATGAATTCAGGATTGCTGTATCCTTGAGTGTATCCCGCCTTGGCTTTAATTGGAACTATTTCTATGTTTTCCCTATTTTTGGAATCCACCGTAATTGCCAATACCCGAATTTTAGTTCCCATAATATATTCGTCATTCCCGGCCTCCAAATTGCGAAATTGCAACTCCGTTAATCTTTTTAAATTCACCCATAGCAAAGAGTCTATACTGATTTTAAAGTAAGCGGTAAACTTAGCAAGGTCTTCTATTTTGGGGTTGATATTTACCCCGTTTTCAAAGGCATTGAGCTTTGCACGGGTAACTTTTAAGTCCTCGGCAATATCACCCTGCGTTTTTTTTCTTCTCTCTCTCAGGAGTTTAAGGTTACTTGCTAAAAAACATATTTGCCTTTTCATTTTAAAAGTACTATTATAGATAACACACGTTTGTTATTTTAAGTAACAAATGTATGAAAAAATCAATCACAAAAGTGGAAAGAACAGTAGTACATATGGATTTGGATTCCTTTTTTGTTTCGGTAGAGCGTCTTTTAGACAGCAGCCTGAACGGAAAACCCGTAATTATTGCAGGAACATCAGACAGAAGTGTTGTTTCCTCCTGTAGTTATGAAGCAAGGAAATTCGGAGTGCACAGTGCCATGCCTGCAAAAATGGCCAGGCAATTATGCCCTCATGGTATTTTTGTTCGCGGGGATATGAGCACTTATTCCAATTATTCAAACATAATTACTCAAATTATTGAAGAACAAGCTCCTTTAGTGGAAAAGGCATCTATTGATGAACACTATCTTGACATAAGCGGAATGGACAGGTATATAAAAAACAGCATGCTTTGGACTCAGGAACTACGCCAGAGAATAATAAAAGAAACGGGACTGCCAATCTCTTATGGCTTGTCGGTAAATAAAACTGTTTCCAAAGTAGCTACTGGCGAGGCAAAACCAAATGGAGAAAAGAAAATTGATGCAGGAATTGAAAAGCTTTTTTTAGCTCCCCTATCCATTAAAAAAATACCGGGAATTGGTGATAAAACCTATATCATGTTACGGAACATGGGTATAGAAAAAGTAGAAACAATACAGCAAATGCCTGTTCAGATTATTCAAAAGGTACTTGGTGTAAATGGTCAAACCATATGGAACAAAGCAAACGGGATTGATAACAGCCTGGTAGAGCCTTATTCAGAACAAAAAAGCATGAGCAGCGAAAGGACTTTTGAAAAAGACACCACGGATATTGAGCAGCTCAAAAAAACATTAATCACCATGATTGAAGGCCTTGCTTTTGATTTAAGAAAATCAAAAAAAGTTACGGGATGTGTTACGCTTAAACTAAAATATTCAGATTTTCAAACCCATACTTTTCAAAGCAAGATTGCTTATACAGCCTCTGATCATGTTTTACTTGACAAAGTATTGGAGTTATTTAAAAAGAATTATACACGAAGGGTATTGATCCGATTGATAGGGGTTAAATTCAGCAACCTGGTATCCGGGCAAACTCAAATTAGTTTGTTTGATGATACAGAAGAAATGATAAATCTGTATCAATCCCTGGACAGAATACGGCTGCGCTATGGAGTTAAGGCAATAATGCGATGTGTTGGATTAGAAAATAAAAAATGATAATCAATGCACATTCAAACTACAGTTTACGCTACGGGGTTATTTCAATAGAAGACCTGGTACAATCTGCCATTGACAACAATTATGAAGCAATAGCACTAACAGACATTAATAATTCATCTGGTGTTTTAGATTTTGTAAAAGTATGTATTGACAAAGGAATAAAACCCATAGTGGGGATGGAATTCAGAAAAGCTGATGAGCTTTTGTTTATTGCTCTTGCCAGGAATAAAGAAGGATTTTGGGAAATAAATGAATTAATGACAAGCTGCAATTTAACTCAAGCACAGCTTCCCGACAAACCTGATTTTTTACATTGTTATGTTATCTATCCCTATGGAAAAGTGAAGTCAGAATCCCTTAAAGAGCATGAATATATTGGCGTAAGACCAAGTCAGCTCAACAAACTGGTTCATGAAAAACCGCATCAACAAATAAAATATGTTATTCAGCAAACTTATACTTACAAGGATTACCAGGGATATGAAACGCATAAGAAATTAAGGGCGATTAACAACAATATACTGCTGTCGCAAATTCAGCCCTTTCAACTGGCAGGAACAGATGAATTCATTGTTCCTCAAAAGCAACTGCTTAAAAAGTATGAAGACTATCCACTTTTAATTGAAAACACCAATAGAATAATCAAGGATTGTAATTTTAGTTTTGATTTTAAAAGCATAAAGAACAAAAAAACCTATACCGGAAATACTTATGATGACAAGCTATTGCTGGAAAAACTCGCCTTTGACGGATTAAAATTCCGGTATGGATTCAAAAACAAAACAGCAATTGAACGGGTGAAAAATGAGCTGGAGATTATTGAGAATCTTGGTTTCTGTGCATACTTTCTAATAACAGCCGATATTATCCGCTATTCAATTCACAGGGGCTATTATCATGTGGGCAGGGGAAGCGGTGCAAATAGCGTAGTGGCTTATTGCTTAAGGATTACCGATGTTTGTCCCATTGAGCTAGATTTGTACTTTGAACGTTTTTTAAATCCCAAACGCAAGTCTCCTCCTGATTTTGATATTGATTACAGCTGGCAGGAAAGAGATGATGTAATAGATTACATATTCAAGCGCTACGGCAGAAAGCATACTGCCCTATTGGGCGCAATGTCCACTTTTAAGGATCGTTCCATTATCCGTGAAATGGGAAAAGTTTACGGGTTGCCAAAGGAAGATATTGACAGGTTGATTAAATACCCCAACTCTCCTTTAAACCAAAACGAGATTTGCCGCGATATTCTGTCCCATTATTCAACAATAGAAGATTTCCCTAATCTTCGCACCATTCATGCGGGAGGGGTTCTTGTTTCGGAAGAGCCTATTACCTGTTATACTGCATTGGACTTGCCTCCTAAAGGGTTTCCTACAACGCAATTTGACATGTACCTGGCAGAGGATATAGGCTTTGAAAAATTGGATATTCTCAGCCAACGGGGAATTGGGCATATTAAGGATGCGGCAGAAATTATTTTTAAAAACCGGGGAATAAAGGTAGATGTACATGATATTCAAAAGTTTAAAACGGATGAAAAAGTAAGGGCTCAATTAAAATCAGGAGATACTATTGGTTGTTTTTACATTGAAAGTCCTGCCATGCGCGGACTATTAAAAAAACTCAAATGCGAGAGTTATTTGACTTTAGTGGCTGCAAGTTCCATCATTCGCCCGGGAGTGGCAAAAAGCGGAATGATGAAAGCTTATATTC
>JALYPI010000250.1 GCA_030856445.1 Bacteroidota bacterium | reverse complement strand
GGGATGCAAATATAAAACAAAAACGAATATTTATGAATGAAATTCCACTTTTTTTATTTTACTTTTTTAAAAGACGAATTACCTGATTATTAGTTTTTTAATGTCGTTTAACTTCATTAAAGCCTCTACAGGGGTCAAAGTATTTATATCAGTTTTTATAATTTCTTCTTTTATTTGCTGCAAAACCGGATCATCAAGCTGAAAAAAACTCAATTGATAATTCTCATCGTCTTTTATTTTATTTTCTTTTTTATTTTCAGAGGAACTATGGCTAACCTCTAACCTTTGTAAAATTTCAGTAGCCCTTTGAATTACTCTTTTTGGCATTCCCGCCATTCTGGCAACATGAATTCCAAAACTGTGTTCACTGCCTCCTTCCACCAACTTTCTAAGAAAAATAATTTTATTGCTTATCTCTTTAATAGAAACATTGAAATTTTTAATCCGTGGGAATATTTCTGCCATGTCATTTAACTCATGATAATGAGTTGCAAAAAGAGTTTTGGCCCGCCCCTCAGGATGTTCATGCAGAAACTCCGCAATTGCCCAGGCTATAGAAATTCCGTCATAAGTACTGGTTCCCCTACCTATTTCATCCAATAAAATCAAACTTTTGTTTGATACATTATTTAAAATACTTGCTGTTTCATTCATTTCAACCATAAAAGTAGATTCTCCGGAGGAAATATTATCTGATGCTCCTACTCTGGTGAATATTTTATCCACTAAGCCTATTTCAGCTGATTCTGCAGGCACAAAACTTCCTATTTGGGCAAGAAGGGTAATAAGAGCCGTTTGCCTTAGCAATGCAGACTTACCAGACATATTGGGACCGGTTATGATCATGATTTGCTGATTTTCAGGATCTAGAAGAACATCATTTGGAACATACTCTTCCCCTACTGCCAATTGTTTTTCAATAACCGGATGCCTTCCTTTTTTAATATCTATTATTTCAGAATCATTGAGCTTTGGCCTAACGTAGTTGTTTTTTTTAGCTATCTCGGCAAACGAAATTAAACAGTCCAGCCTTGCCACTAGGGAAGCATTAAGTTGAACAGGTATTATATAATCGGCAAGGCTTAAAACTAAATCATTATAAAGCCTGCTTTCAATGGCCAGAATCTTTTCCTCTGCTCCCAATATTTTTTCTTCATATTGCTTAAGCTCTTCTGTTATATACCGCTCTGCATTAACCAAGGTTTGCTTTCGAATCCATTCCTGGGGAACTTTGTTCTTATGAGAATTGGTTACTTCAAGAAAATATCCAAATACATTATTATAAGAAATTTTAAGGGATGAGATCCCTGTTTTTTCCATCTCCCTTTTTTGAATCTGCAAAAGGTAATCTTTTCCTGAATAGGCTATTTTTCTTAATTCATCCAGTTCATCATTTACCCCCGAAGCAATTACTCCTCCCTTATGAAGCAACACCGGAGGATCGCTCACTAATTCCCTGCCTATTTTCTCTCTTATAAAATTACAAGTATTAAATTGTTCTGAAAGCTTAACCAATTGAGCATTATTAGAAGAGGCAGCGAGATTTTTAATTTCTATTACTGCATCCAACGATCTTTTCAACTGAACTGTTTCTCTTGGGTTAATTCTTGTTGCTGAGACTTTAGAAATAATTCTTTCCAAATCACCTGTTTGCTGAACCTGCTGCCTTATTTTAGAGTAAAAATCCGTTTGATTGTAAAAATACTGAACAACCTCAAGCCTCTCCTCAATTGGTTGCAATTCTTTTAAAGGCAAAGCAAGCCACCTTTTAAGCATCCTGGAGCCCATTGGAGACACAGTCTGGTCAATTATATCAATCAGAGTAACAGCATCCTGATTAGCTGAAGAAAACAATTCGAGATTTCGGATGGTAAATCTATCAAGCCATACAAAATTCTCCTCCTCAATCCTTGATAATTTTGAAACGTGAGCGGTTTGATTATGATTTGTTGCAGAAAGATAATGCAATACTGCACCTGCGGCTATTGTACCAAATGGTATGTTTTCAACACCAAATCCTTTTAAAGATTTTGTTCCAAAATGTTTCAATAATAATTCTGTAGTATATTCCGGAGCAAAAATCCATTCATCCAATGTATAGGTATAAAACCTTTCTCCAAAATGACTTTTGAACTGTTTTTGTGCGTTTCTTTGAAAAAGAACTTCACTTGGATTAAAGCTTTGAAGGAGTTTATCTAGATACTCTATAGAACCTTGAGCAGAATAAAACTCTCCTGTTGAAACATCTAAAAAAGCAATTCCTGCTTGTTTATCCTGTCCATTAAAATGGACACTGGCCAAAAAATTATTACTCTTATGATCTAATACTTTGTCATTATAGGAAACACCCGGAGTAACAAGTTCTGTGACTCCTCTTTTTACTATGGTTTTGGTTAATTTAGGATCTTCAAGCTGATCGCATATGGCAACTCTTTGCCCTGCCCTAACGAGTTTTGGTAAATAAACATCAAGGGAATGATGAGGGAAGCCTGCCAAATCAATAAAACTTGCTGAGCCATTAGCTCTTTTTGTAAGAACGATACCTAAAATATTAGCAGTCTTAACTGCATCTTCTCCAAATGTCTCATAAAAATCGCCTACTCTGAACAGCAATAATGCATCAGGATATTTTGCTTTTATCTCATTAAACTGTTTCATCAGGGGAGTTTCCGCTGATTTATTTTTCTTTTCTGCCAATTTTTTATCCTTTTCACAAAGGTAAGAAGGATAATTAAGAAACCATTTTTATAAAAGAAAGGATTATTAACAATAAATAAATAAATAAATAAATATGAATATGCTTTGAACGAAAAGTTATAAAACAAAAAAACTCCCAAAAGGGAGTTTTTTTGTTAAAAGCAAATAAAAAAAAGATTATTAAGCGGCCTTACATTTACAAGTACCACCG
>JALYPI010000205.1 GCA_030856445.1 Bacteroidota bacterium | reverse complement strand
AATTGCTTTGAATATTGTTAAAAATGATAAAACAATTAAAGGGTCTGTTATGACTAAAAGGCTTAATGCAGGATGGGATGAAGAGTATTTAAAAACTATTTTAGGATTTTAATGCGTCAGCCCTGGGTGTCCCCGGAGGCAATCATAAAATGTGGAGTTCTTCTTTTGTGATATACTCTCCTACAACAAAGCGTTCAACTGGGCAATTATCGGGAAAATCGGGTAGTTATTATGGGGGTAAAATGAATAACCTGATGATGACAGGCAAGTTCAATATTAACAGGTTTTTCCAGTTTGATTTAAGTTATGAATTCAACCATATTCTTTTCCCTAAAGAATACAGTATTTCTGGAAGCGAGGCTCTATTTAAATCCAATCTATTAGCGCTGAACCTTAAAATACAAGCCAACTCAAAATTAAGCATCAAAACGCTCGTGCAGTATGATGATATGAGCAACAGTTTTGGTTCAAACTTGCGCTTTAGGTATAATCCAAGGGAAGGAACCGATTTTTTTGTTGTTATTAACCATGGCATAAATACCCTGAGAAGGCCAGAACAGTTACCCTCTCCTGAATTACCAATGGTGGCAAGACAATCTGTGATTTTTAAATTCATCAGAACCTTTGATTTCAATCGTAATTAATATTTCTTAAAAGAGTATATTAAATAACTGTTATTCAAATATGGATAATTTAAGGTGTTTTAGCTGTTATACTTTGAAAATATTGCTCATCAATATTCCCTCCTGAAACTACACATAAACAATCCATAGCCCTTGCTTCTGTTTTTAATGCAACCGCCAAGGCAGAGGCTCCAGATAATTCCGCTTTTATTCTATTGTATTTCCAGAGCAGGTTGACGGCTGCCTCCAATTCTTCTTCGCTTACTAACTTTATTTCAACTACTTGTTCTGTACATGCCTTAAAAACTATTTCACCCACTTTGTCAACCATCATTCCATCTGCTTTTCCTTTTAGTTTTCCTATCTGCACCCTCTCCCCTTTTTCGAGAGAATATTTTAGGGCAGGAGCGTGATCCAATTCCACTGCATATATTTTATGGTTTGCAGCAGGATATTCCAAAAGACAGGCACTCAACAACCCGCCACCGCCCACAGGTATAAACAAAACTGGAACATTTTTTAATTTCGTTTTTACTTCATGAAAAAGGGTTCTGTTTCCTTCAATTATTTCAGCATCATCAAAGCCGTGAATAAAAAATATGTTCTTGTTTGTTGCGGCATATTCTTTAGCCTGATTTACACAAGCCTGATATTCTCCATCCACTTCCACTAATTCCGCTTTATTTTGCAGAAGCTTGTGCTTTTTCATTTCAGCTGTATGTTTGGGAACAAAAATGGTTGCATTTAATCCAAGTTTAGCAGCAGCAATTGCCGTGGCTATACCATGATTTCCGGTAGAAGCTGTAGTTACTGTACTTCCGGCAGGCATACTCCCAATTTTATGCACTACTCCCCTGTATTTAAATGCGTTGGATTCCTGGCATGTTTCATCCTTTAACCAAATATTTTTCCACCCAAACACAGGCCCTTTATACTTTACCAGAGGAGTATTAATATGCGTTATATTACTTCCTTGCATCTCTATTTAAATTTCACTTCTTATTATTAATCTAACTTATGGTTTATAGTTTTGAAGCATCTTTAAAAGCACCGAAAAGTTGGTGTTAAAATAGTGCTCATTAAACATTTCTGCATGCTGGCCGGAACCCTGGTAAATCCTAAATCCAGATCCTGATAAATCCCAGCTTTCCCTACCCTTGTCGTCCTGTTTTTCAGTCTCTGAGCGAAGAAAAATAATTTCTCCATTGATTTTACCCATATCCGGTGTATTGCGCAAATATTCATAGTAACCCCCAATTTTCTTTAAGGCTGCCTTTTTCATTGCATCGTTGGTTAAATACTTGTTTGAAATATGATCAGGATCATCGCTTATATATAGTTTTGCATACTCCTCTTTTTCTGCAGCGGTTACCGGCTCCGGCTTTTGTCTCAAATAAGAATCTATCATCACCACATCCACTTTTTTACCTCTTTCTGAAAGTGCTCTTGCAACCTGGAATGCCAGATTTCCTCCTGCAGAATATCCAAATAAAGTATAATCATCCTCCGGCTGAATTGCTATAATTTTATCCGCATAAATTTTAAGCCTGTCCTTGCTTTCAATGAAATTGAATCCATAAAAAGAATAGTCCTTCATTTGCTCGGCAAGATCGCTATAGGCAATGGAATAGCCTATGGCAGGCGGGAATGCGAAAATATGCTTCTCTTTTTTCTCATTCAAAAGCGTTAGTTCCTCTGCCTGCTCTGTTTGTTGGTTTTTTTCTTCCAGGAATACCGCCATTTTTTCAATGGTTGGGTAATTGAAAATGATGGTAAAAGGAACCTCCAGCTGTGTGATTTCCTTTACCTTTGAAACAAGTGCAACTGCTTTTAATGAGTTTCCTCCAAGCGTAAAGAAATTATCGCGGGTGCTTATTTTATCAACTTCAAGCGTTTGTTTCCAGATTTCAGCAAGAGCAATTTCTGTAGCGGATTCAGGCGCAGTAAATTCTTTGGCAGTAATCGTATTTCCAAATGGTTCAGGAAGTTTTTTCCTATCAAGCTTGCCGTTTTCATTCAGCGGCATTTGCTCGAGCCTTACATAATGTGCCGGAACCATGTATTCGGGCAGGGTTTTTAAAAGATGCTCATTCAGCTCCTCAATGTTCAGCTCATCTTTACAAACCATATAAGCTACAAGATCTTTTGCGTCTGCTTTTTCTTTAACCAATACGATTACTTCTGTAATTGCAGGATATTCTAGCAAGGTGCTTTCAATCTCTCCAAGCTCAATTCTGTAACCTCTTATTTTTACCTGGAAATCACTTCTTCCGATAAATTCCAAATGTCCATCAGGCCACCATTTGCCTAAATCTCCCGTGCGGTACATTCTCTCTCCCGGAATAAAAGGATTTTCAACAAATTTCACTTTAGATTGAACAAGATCAGTATATCCTCTGCCAACACCCGGCCCGGCAACACATATTTCTCCCGAAACGCCAACAGGAACTACTTGTAGTTTATCATTTAAAACATACACGTGTTCATTCAGGTGCGGCTTACCAATAGTGATTCTGCTTTCTTCAATTAAAGTACCGGTACTCCAGGTAGTAGCTTCTGTTGGGCCATATACATTGAACACCTTTAGATGCTTGTATTGCAGCAATTTCTTATTTAAAGAAACAGGCAAAGCTTCGGCACCAACAAGAAGGATTTTTACTGTATTTAAAAACTCATCCCCTACAGCACTGAACATAAGCGTAAGCCTTGATGGGGTAAACTGCATAACATTTGCTCCGGTACGCATTATAATTTCCGATAGCTGCTGCGGATCGTTACTTTCTTCTGTGGTTGTTAAAACCATTGTCATTCCGTTAATCATACTTGCGGTATGCTCGGTGTTTGACATATCAAAACTTATACGGGTAAGACTAAGCATAATGTCTTTGTCTGTATCAATGCTGTACTCCGTTTTAAAGTTCATTGCATAACTTACCACATTCTGATGCTCCAGCATAACGCCCTTAGGTTTTCCTGTAGATCCGGAAGTATAGATCATATAAACAAGATCTGTTGATTTGTTTACCAGAGCTAAGTTCGTATCTTCTGCTTTAAAAATAGCAGCATCATTTACATTGACGACAGTACCTTCAAAGTCAATAATATCAAGCAAATGCTCTTGGGTAACAATAATTTTTGTCTGGCTGTCTTCCAGCATATACAGAGTTCTATCCCAGGGATTTTTTGGATCTATAGGAACATAAGCACCCCCGGCTTTAAGGATTCCCAGGATGCCAATGTAGATATCAAAATTTCTTTCAATGATTAAACCAACACGATCATCTGGTTTTACACCTAAACCTCTTAATTTCCTGGCAAGTTGATTTGCTTTTTTATTGAGCTCGCCATAGGTCATTTTCTGCTCCCCAAAAACAAGTGCAATTTTTCCTGGCTTTCTTTCTACAAATTCCTCAACAAGCTGAACTATCGTTTTCTCTTTTGGCCATTCAAAAGCGGTATCATTAAAGTCAACACTAATTTTATGTTTTTCTTCCGCAGACATAAAATCAATATCTACTATTTGAGCTGTGGGATTTTTTAAAATTGAATGAAGCAGATTGATGTAGCTGCTTAAAAAAGTTTCCATTGTTTGTTCCGAGAAAAGGCCTACGGCATATTCAAGTCCAAGTTCCAGTTCATCTTCTCCTTGTACAACAAGGCTTATATCAAATTTAGAAACATTATACTCGAAACTATAGGGCGAAAAAGCCAAGCCTGAATCTTTACTTTGGGCACTTTGCCTGTTAAAGTTCTGGTAGGCAAAAAGCGTATCGAACAAAGGGTTTCGGCTAATATCACGTTCCAGCTTTAGCAGGTTCATCAGTTCCTCAAAAGGAAAATCCTGCCTTTCCATTGCATTTAAAACGGTATCCTTTACCTCAGTTAAAAATCCACTAAAGGTTTTTTCGCTATTTGGATGATTTCTCAAAACAACCGTATTTGCAAATGGTCCTACAACCGGTTCTAAATCGGGATGCGAACGACCTGCCACAGGACTTCCAACAATAAAATCTTCCTGTTGGGTGTACTTATGCAGCAGCACATTGTAAGCTGTTAAAAGTAAGATATACAGCGTGCTTCCAGTAGAGTTTGCAAGTTGCTTTAACTGCTGAACAGTTTCTTTATCTATTCTTTTAAAAATATGTCCGCCCCTGAAATCCTGCACTGCCGGCCTTTGGAAATCTGTAGGGAAATTCATTACGGGTATTTCTCCTGACAATTTGTTTTTCCAGTATTCTGCCTGCTCTTCTTTTACCAGCAACTGCTCACTTTGATTTTGCCAGTAAGCATAATCTTTATACTGAAGCGCCAGTTGCTTTAATTCTTTACCCTCGTAAAGGGATAAAAACTCATCAATTAAAATTGCCGTGGACGTTCCATCAGAAATAATATGGTGCATATCAATCAGCAGCAGGTGCTCTGAAAGGGAAGTCGAAACAAGTGTTACACGGAATAAAGGGGGCTGATTTAAGTTGAACGGTTTTATAAAACTATCTGCCAAAACTTTTGCTTGTGGCTCTGAACAGTCAATAAATTCAACATTAAAATCAATCGTGCTGATTATGCGCTGAACAAATTGGTTCTTTTTGAGTTCAAATGAAGTTCTTAAGCTCTCGTGCCTATTTATAAGCTCCTTAAAAGCATTTTCAAAGCGCTGCTTATCAATTTCCCCTGACACTTTCATAGCCATGGGGAGATTGTAAGTGATTTCTGCCCCGTCAAACTCCTGCAAAACATACAATCTTCGCTGCACAGAGGATAAAGGATATTCCTCTAATACTGGTGCTGGTTCAATGGATAAGAAAATTTCGTTCTCCTTGTTTTCTAAAATTTGAGCAAGTTCCCCGATGGTAGGCAGTTCAAAGATTTGTTTTAAACTAACTTTCACCTGGAATTCTTTGAAAATTTTTCCTGCAAGAACTGCTGCTTTTAGTGAATGTCCACCAACTTCAAAAAAGTTATCCTCAATAGAAATATTTTCCTGGCCTAAAACGCCCTTCCAAATTTCAGTCAGCTTTTTTTCTGTGGTGGTTCTTGGTGCTATAAACTCTTTTTCTGCCGTTCTTTGCATCATTGGCAACGGTAGCGCTTTTTTATCTACTTTGCCGTGAGCTGTTACCGGGATTTTATCCAGCTGCACAAAAAATGCAGGAACCATATATTCAGGCAATTTCCGGGCAAGCTCTTTTTTAATTTCTGAAACAGCTACCTCATTTTCACTTGTGAAATAAGCACACAAATATTTACTGCCTGAGGCATCTACCCTATCAACTACAACTGCTTCAGAAATCGATTTTAAAGATAAAACAGCTTCCGTAATCTCCCCTATTTCTATGCGATATCCTCTAATTTTGACCTGTTCATCTCTCCTGCCTAAAAACAACATTCGTCCATCCGCAAGCCATTTGGCCATGTCTCCTGTACGGTACATTTTCTTAGAAGAATCAAAGGGACTAACTACAAATTTTTCTGATGTTAAATCCTCCCGGCTTAAATAACCAACACTTACACCATCTCCTGCAATACACAGCTCCCCAACTACGCCCATTGGACAAAGCTGCAAGGATGTATCAAGAATATAAACCTGGGTATTGTCAATTGGGTAACCAATGGAAGGAAGATGTTTATAGTCCTCCCAAAAATTAAAATCTATGGCCTGAGCTATAGAGCCAATAGTAGTTTCTGTAGGTCCATAATGATTTAAAAAGACTGTGTGAGGATATATTAAATGATATTTCTCAACATCAGCGGTATTTATAGCTTCCCCGCCAAGCATTATCATTCTTAAAGAGCTGCAATCAAATTGATTGAAGACTTCCGAATTTACAAACACACTGAAAAGTGAAGGGGTAAATTTCATATAGGAAATCTGCTCCGTTTGAACATATTTTAGCAATTGTTCAGGATCAACAAGAAATTCTTTAGGTATAATGTGCAGCTCGTGTCCGCAAAGCAAAGCACCAAAAATATTGGTAAAGGAACCATCAAATCCAAATGAATGAATGAGTGTTGTTTTATCCTGCTTTTTTATCTGCTGATTTTCTATAAACCAGGAAACATAGTTATTGAGATTCTTATGCGTTAACTTAGTTCCTTTGGGTTTACCGGTTGAGCCGGAAGTATAAATAATATATGCTAAATCCTCGGCTTTAGTATTACACACAAGGTTTGAATTATCTTCTTGCTGCATTGCCACATCATCAATAAAAATAATTTTACCGGCAAAATCAACTTTCTCCTTTAAGTGGCTTTGTGTAAGTAAAATGGTGGCATTTGAATCCAATAGAACAAAATCAATTCTTTCCTGGGGATAATCAGGATCTATTGGCAAAAATGCGCTTCCCGATTTTAAAGCTGCCATAATTCCTGTGATCATATCCAATGATCTTTCGGTTACAATAGCCACAACCTGGTTTTTACCAGCTCCGGACTTTAATAATTTATGCGCTAATTGATTGGCTCTTTTATTTAAATCTTCAAAAGTTAAATTCTCGTTTTTAAATACTATCCCCTTTGAAGTATTTCCTTCTACCTGCTCTTCAAACCACTGTTGAATAGATTTTTCACTATTTGGATGACTCTTTAATGTATTGTTAAAACCATTTAAAAGTAAGTGTTCTTCTTCTTTAGAAATAAGGTTAAGGTCCTGAATTTTTGAGTCCGGCTTTTGAATTACAGACTGTAGCAATTGAACAAAATGGCCTTGAAGCTTTTCAATTGTTTCTTTTTTAAATAAGTCGGTGCTATAATCAATAAAAATTTTAAAATCTTCTCCTGAATCTGCTATAGTAAAAGTGATATCAAATTTTGAAGATTTAGCTGGAAATTCTAAGGGTTTAAAATGCAAACCCGATGATGCAAAAGTTGAACTCTCACCGGCACTTTGGAAAACAAAAAGCACATCAAAAAGCGGGTGGCGGCTTAAATCACGTTTTAAAGAGAGTTCTCCAATTAATTCCTCAAACTGATAATCACTGTTTTCATTGGCTTCAATAAATTTTTCCTTCACATTCTTTAAAAATGATAAAAAGGAAATATCTTTTTTGGGAAAGTTTCTTAGTGCAAGCGTGTTTATGAAAACCCCTATAATTTTATCCAGGTCAGGGTGATTTCTGCCGGCAATAGGTGTTCCCACAACAATGTCTTCACTACCTGAATATTTTGAAAGCAGCACATTAAAAGCTGTTAAAAAGAATTGGTAAGAAGTTGCTCCTGCGGAAAGCGCTATGTGCCTTAATTTTTGAGATGTTTCAAAATTTAAATTAAGAGAAATCCTGTTTCCTTTAAAGCTTTTAGAAGCTGGTCTTTTAAAATCGGCAGGAAGTTCAAGTACCGGAATTTCATCCTTGAACTGGCCCAGCCAGAATTTTTTCTGATTATCTGAAGCATCAGAGGCTAAACGATTATTCTGCCAATTGGCAAAGTCTTTATATTGGAATTTAAGCGGTTCAAGCTCTTTCCCCTCATACAAAGCAGCAAATTCATTTATTAAGATATTCATTGACACTTCATCATTGATGATGTGGTGCATATCAAACAAGAAGTAATGCTTATTCTCTGCTATTTTTATCAGCTCTGCCCTAATTAAAGGCGGCTGTTCTAAATCAAAAGGTTTTACAAAATCTTTAAGTAGGTCTTCTGCTTCGTTCTCAGAGGATTCGCGGCAAGAAAGATTAAACGCTACATCTTCTTTTATAACCTGTACCGGTTCTCCATTATTAAAAACAAAAGCTGTTCTTAGATTCTCGTGCCTCTGAATGACCTTTTTTATAGCTCCTTCAAACTTCTCAGTATCGAGTTGTCCTTCAATTACTAATGCTCCAGGGATATTATAGCTTGTATTATCCTGCTGAAACTGGTTTAAAATATATAGTCTTCTTTGCGAAGCAGAAAGCGGAAAGAACTCCCTTTTCTCAACATTGGAAATAGAAACAAATGCTGATTTTTGTGCAGACTCAATAAATGCCGCAAGCCCTTTAATTGTAGGGTTTGTAAAAATCTCTCTGAGCGGAACTTCTCGTTCAAATACTTTGTAAACCTGAGAAATAATTTGTGTGGCTTTTAAGGAATGTCCGCCAAGTTCAAAAAAGTTGTCTTCTGTGCTTGGTTTTTCAATATTTAAAGACTCACTCCAAAGTTTGGCAAGTTTTACTTCTGTTTCTGTAACAGGCGCTATATATGCTCTTGCAGTTTTTAAATTCTCATCCGGAAGCGGCAACCCTTTTCTGTCCACCTTTCCATTTGCGTTCAATGGAATTTTATCAATAGAAATAAAATGAAGCGGAACCATATAATCCGGTAGCCTGGCAGCTAGATGTTCTTTTAACAAGGAAGTATCAACTGCTGTATCACTCACTGTATAAGCACATAAAAATTTCTGTGCGTCTTTTTCCTCCACATCAATAACAACAGCATCTTTTATCCCTGAAAAACCAAGCAATTGATTTTCAATCTCGCCCAGTTCAATTCTATATCCTCTTATTTTAACCTGGTCATCAATTCTACCTAAAAACTCTATATTTCCATCAGGCAGCCATTTTGCAAGGTCGCCTGTTCGGTACATTTTTTTACCTGCATCAAAAGGATCAGCAACAAATTTCTGGGCCGTTAGTTCCGGTTGATTTATATATCCTCTTGCAAGATTGTTTCCTGCAACGCACAACTCGCCCGGCACACCTACTGGCTGGGGATTTCCTTTTTTATCCAGGATATAGGCGCGCGTCCCATCCACAGGCTCACCTATTGGAATATTTTCATAAAACCTGTCAATTTCAAATGAGGTACTCACAACGGTGTTTTCTGTAGGGCCGTAATTGTTAACCACCTGATAGCTTTGCTTTTTAAAGCTCCTTAATTTATCTCCTCCTGTGAGTAGCAAACGCAAGGATGAATTTTCCTGTTCCATAAATTGCTCTGCAATTTGTGTGGGAAGAAAACTTACGCTAATTCCATTCGATTCATAGAAGTTGTTCAGCTTTCTCATATCCATTCGGATATCTTCAGGAACAATGGTAACAGAAGCTCCTGATAGCAGGTATGGGAAAATCTCCCAGACAGATGCATCAAAGCCTACTCCGGCATATTTTGTCGCTTTATCAGCAGCAATTATTTTATATTGATTGATATGCCAGCTGCAAAGGTTAAACAATGCAGCATGTTCAACAGCAACGCCTTTTGGCTGCCCTGTTGAACCTGAGGTATAGATGATGTAGGCAAGATTTTCAGAAGCAACATCTACTTTAGGGAATTGCTGATACTCTTTTTGAAAAATTTGTTCCTTATTTATATCTAAAAGGGAAGCCTCAAAAGAGAGGTCTTTTACTAAATCAGCATTGCTAATTAAACATTTTGCAAGGCTATCCTTTAGCATAAAATTTATACGCTGGGCAGGATAAGCAGGATCAATTGGAAGATAAGCACCGCCTGCTTTTAAGACTCCCAGTATGGAGATAAACATTTCAGAAGAAGCATTTAATAAAACTCCAACTACCTCTTCTTTTGCTATCCCTTTTTCAACTAATGCCGCAGCTACTTTATTGGCTTTTTCGTTTAGTTCTTTATAGGATAAATTTTTATTGCCATCAATTACAGCAGTATTTCCAGGTGTTTGCTCTGCCTGTTTTTCAAAGGCTGCAATTACAGAGACAGATGATTTTTCAAGAAGTGTTGCACAATTAAATTCTGCAAGTTGGTTTTTCTCTGTATCAGTAATTAAAGATATATCTGCAATGGAAATCTCTTTGTTTACGGAAACAATCTTCAAGAGCTGTTGAAAATGACTCAAGAACCTTTCAATGGTCTCTTTTTTAAAAAGTTTAACACAATATTCAAGCTGTATTTTAAGATTTTCTGCTCCTTCAAAAATTTCAAGTGTTATATCAAATTTTGAGGTTTTATTCTCAAAAGGATAAGGTTTTAAATCCAAGTTCCCCAGGCTGATCTTTGACTCATCTTGTTTGTAAAAATTCTGATATGTTATAAGTGTATCAAAAAGTGGATTTCTGCTTAAATCTCTTGGAATATTTAGCTTGTCAACCAAAGTGGCAAAAGGATATTCCTGGTTTGAATAAGCTTGATGCGCAGTTTGTTTTACCTCATTTAAAAAAGCGGCAAATGTTTTTTCTTCCGTTGGGAAGTTTCTCATTGCCAAAGTGTTTACAAACATTCCCAGGATGCTTTCCAATTCTGATTTTGTTCTTCCGGCAATTACAGAACCAACAATAATATCTTGCTGGCCTGTGTATTTATGCAACAGCACATTGTAAGCTGCAAGCAAGGTCATGTAAATAGTAGCACCGGTTTCTTTGGAAAGATTTCTTACCTTTTCTGTGTCTTCTTTACTTAATTCAAAGCTCAGCCTATCCCCCTCAAAACTTTGCACTTTTGGTCTTGAATAATCAGCTGGCAAATTAAGTACAGGCAACGTTCCTTCAAATTTATTTAACCAGTAATTTTCCTGTGCTTTTAGTTCATCGCTTTGGAAAAACAATTGCTGCCAGACAGCATAATCTTTATACTGAATTTTTAGTTCAGGAAGGTTTTGTCCCGAATATAATTGTACAAAATCATTGAAGAAAATTCCTGAAGAAATACCGTCAGAAATTATATGGTGAATATCAAGTAACAATAAATGTTTTTGCTCAGAAATTTCAACCAATTCAATCCTTAAAAGAGGTGCTCTGGAAAAATTAAATGGTTTTACAAAGGCTGTTACTATTTGATCGAGTATTTCTTCACTGGCTTTTTTAAAAGAAATTTCAAAATTTGCCTGTTTGTGAATTTGCTGAACAGGTTCTCCATTCTCAGTTTTAAAAGAAGTACGTAAACTCTCGTGCCTGTCAATTAATTTCCTGAAGGTGTTTTCCAACTTTACTTTATCAATACTACCCTCCAGTATCATTACTCCCGGAAGATTGTAAGTTGTGCCTACTCCCTGAATTTGCTCCATTACCCAAATTCTGTACTGAGCGGCAGAAAGAGGATAGAATTCACGTTTTTCTGCTGGTTTTAGAGCTTTTGGATCAAGTGATTTATTTTGAATCTCTATCATTTGATCAATTTCTAATGAAAGCGAACGAATGGTAGAAAACTCAGAGATATCAGCAAACGAAACCTTTACCCCAAACGTTTTTTCTATCCTGTTTATGAGTTGCGTTTCCAATAGGGAGTGGCCGCCCAGTTCAAAAAAGTCATCATCAAGATGTATCTCATCCAACTTTAGAATTTCAACCCAAAATCCGGCTATTTTCTGCTCTGTACTTGTCCAGCTCTTATCAATTGCAATAGAGAACTCTACTGGTTGGGAATTAATTTCATTAATATCCTGAGCTCCTTCTTTTTCTTTTAAAGCTTCCTCTTCATCTGTTAAAGGCTCTTTAACCCAGCACCGCACCGGATCGAATTTATAGGCAGGCAATTTAATTTTTTTCCCTTGCTCCTGTGAATGTGCCTTATCAAAGTTTATTGAATAGTTGGCCTGATAAAGCTCACTTATTATTTTTTTTAGCGCATCCGCATTTAAAAGTTCTAAATCAAAAACCTGGTAAAGGCTTTCCTTGTCTTTAATTTCAAGTTTTTTTAAACCTTCTGTCAGTGTTCCTGCTGTTCCAATTTCGATAAAACCTACTTTTTCTTTGGCGCATTCTCTTTCAACAAGGGCGGTTAGCCTTTTATTTAGCTCTTCAATAGGCTGCTGTTTAGAATCCTCTACTGTTTTTAAGGCTTCTTCTAGAGATTTATTTCCTGAAATCACATCAACAACTGCTCTGCCCAAGCCTATTCCCATTACGTTGGCAGAAGTGATTCCACGCTCTTCAAGTAAATGATAAAAAGCGTACTGAAATGCAAAAGTTTTCACATTCTCTGATTCACTATGAGCTGCTTTTAAACATTTCTCAAAATTGTTCTTAAACGAAGGGTAATTCGCATTAAAATGATTTAACAAATTTTCATCTATACAGGTGTTGTCAGAAAAAATGTAAAAAAGTTTTTTTAATTCTTTTGATGCTTTACTAGTGAAATCAAGGTTTTGTAAAGCGCTATTAATTTCATTTAATAATGTAGCAGTAGAATTCTCTATGGCTGAAAAGCGATAGGAATAATGTTTTCTGCCTCTGTTAAGGGTATGACTTATATCTTCAGGTAATGTAGTTGAATTAGAAACAAGAAATGCTTTTAACTGCTCCAGATTAGCAGCAAGTCCCTTTGCTGAGTTGGAAGAAACAGTAAATAAGTGGTTTTCATTCTGCTTAGGATGCAAACTTTGCTTTCTTGCGGGTGGTTCTTCTAGAATAACATGACAATTAGTTCCGCTAAGGCCAAATGAACTTACTCCTGCCCTTCGTGGCTGCCCCTCTGGCACATCCCACTTCTTTAACTGGGTATTTATGGCAATAACTGAGTTTTTAAAATCTATAAATGGGTTAGGTGCATCAAAATGAAGAGTTGGAAATAATTCTTTATTTTTAAGGGAAAGAACAGTTTTAATTAATCCTGATAGGCCAGCAACTGTGTCTGTGTGGCCTATATTTGACTTTAATGCAGAGGCGTAAATAAAATTCTTTTTATCGGTTAAGCCTTTAAATGCCTGGTCAATTCCTTGAATTTCTATCGGATCTCCGAGTTTAGTTCCACTTCCGTGAGGTTCAATGTAGGATATTGTTAGCGGATCAATATCCGCTTTTTTCCAGGCTTTGCAAATAACCTCAGCCTGTGCAGCACTGCTTGGTGCGGTAAGGCTACCCGATAACTGGGCATCTTGATTTAAAGCAGAACCTTTAATTACTGCATAAATAATATCATTATCGGCAAGAGCCTTATCCAAAGGTTTTAAAAGCACAGCAGCAACAGCTTCTCCTGCACTGGTGCCATCGGCTGCGGCAGAAAAAGATTTTGTTTTACCGTCCTGAGTCATGATACCCAAATCAGCACCACCTTCCTCTTCCTCGGGTTTAATTACTATTCTTACTCCACAAACAAGTGCATGATCGGCATCGCCAGCAGCAAGTTCATTACATGCCAAATGAGTTGCCACAAGAGTTGAGGAACAGTTGGTATCAATCATCATTGCACTGCCGCGAAGATTAAAAAAACGTGCTATTCGTCCTGCTGTAGCTGCATTTATATTTCCGGTGAATAGTGTAGGATCATATTTCTCTGCAAGCTCCCAATATTTCAGTATTACATCCCCTGCATAAACAGCCGTATTTGAGCCAAAAAAATGATCAATGCTATAACCGGAACTTTCGAATGTTTCATAGGCCACTTCCAGCATTAAGCGCTGGTGAGGATCCATATTCTGAGCCTCAGCAAGAGATATATTAAAAAGCTTGTGGTCAAATTTATCAACATCATCTAGCCAGGCAAAAACTTTATATTTTTTATTTACCGCTGAAGTAGTTGACTTTAACCTTTCTTTAGATAAAGAACGTGAACTGTCTTTGCCCGCTTTTAAATTATGATAAAGTTCATCAATGTTTTTTGCTTCCGGAAAACGCCCGGCTACTCCTATTATGGCTATATCTTTCATTCTTTTAGACTGTAGTCTTTTGTAAGTATTCTTATTTCAATCTCTTTCCGATTGTTATTCTTTTTGTTCTACGTTTAAAAATCAACTACTCTGATTTCCTGTTTTTCTGTTTCAGCTGAAGTATTATTTTTGCTGTCAACAAGCGCTGCAAGCTGTTCGATTGTTGATTTATCAAACAAATCACTAATTTCCACTGCTCCTGGAAATACATCCTCAATCGATTTTAATAGCTTGACAATTTTTAGCGAATTTCCTCCCAGTTCAAAGAAGTTGTCTTTGATCCCGATTGTATCCATTTTAAGCACCTGCTGCCATATTTTTACCAGTTTCTCTTCTGTTTCGGTAGAAGGTGGAACAAATTCAGCGGTGGTAATAATATTCCCTTCGAGTTTGATTTCCCTGAGTTTATTAAGGTCTGTTTTCCCGTTTTGAGTAAGAGGCAAATCCTCCAGTTCAATAAAATAAGCAGGAACCATATATTCCGGCAATTGTTTGCCTAGGTACTGGCGAAGGTCAGCAGGGGAAATTTCCTGATTTGCAACAATGTACGCACACAAAAATTTATTTCCTTCCTCATCTTTTCTATCCAAAACTACAGCTTTTGTAATGTAAGGATGGGTTTGCAAAATAGATTGTATTTCACCAAGCTCAATCCTGAATCCTCTTATTTTTACCTGGTGGTCGGTTCTGCCAAAAAACTCAAGGTTTCCATCAGGCAACCATCGGCCTATATCTCCTGTGCGGTACATCAACTGCCCGGGATTAAATGGATCTGGAATAAACTTTTCTGAAGTTAACTCCGGCTGATGTAAATATCCTTGGGCAAGATTGGCTCCGGAAGCAAAAATTTCTCCTTTTACGCCAATTGGTTGCGGCTTGTAATTAGCATCCAGCACATAAACCCGGGAATTGGAAACAGGCTTGCCTATTGGGATATTAGCATATGCTTGGTTAACATCATACACAGAGGTAACGCAGGTAAATTCAGATGGCCCATAATTGTTTATGATTTTATATGGGGTCGGGTTCCATTTCGACAGTTTGTCTCCTCCAATATTAAGTACCCTTAAGCTCTTATTTTCTAAAAAGATAAACTGCTCCGCCACTGGTGTGGGAAGAAAAGCGATAGTGATGTTATTGTGTTCGAAATACTGATTCAGCCTCACAAGGTCCAGGCGCAGGTTATCAGGTAGTATATGAAGCGCTGCTCCCTTCACAAAGTAAGGGAATGTTTCAATGATTGACGCATCAAATCCAAAACCAGCATATTTAGTACCCTTGTCTTGTTCTGTTAGCTGGTGATACTTGTTGTGCCAGTGAATGAGGTTGTTCAGGGCTTTATGTTGCACCACAACTCCTTTTGGAAGCCCGGTAGAACCTGAAGTATAAATTATATAAGCTGGGTCATCTACTGTATTTATATTTTCGCAAACACCATTGCCCTGGTAGATTTCCTGCTGTTTAATATTGATTAAAACGCCTTTAAAATCATCCACCATTTCTGACTCCAAATCAGTAAGCAGTACTTTTGAATTGCTATCCCTTAACATATAGGAAATTCTTTCAGCAGGATAAGATGGATCAATTGGCAAATAAGCAGCCCCGGCTTTTAAAATTGCAAAAATGCTTATCATCAGCTCGTTTGAAGGCGAGGAAATAATGGAAACAACATCGCCACGCTTTACTCCTTTTGCCCTTAAAACCTGGGCTAAATTCCCTGTTGTTTCTTTCAGTTCTTTATACGAAAGTTGTTTCTCTCCAAAAACAAGTGCAATGTTATCAGGTGTTTTTTCGGCCTGCTCATCAATTTGCTCGTGCACAGTTTTCCCTGTTGGGAAACTTGCTGCAGTCTGGTTAAAATCAACCAGCACCTGCTGTTTTTCAGCATCGGATAAAAGCGCTATGTCTTTAATTTTAATTGCAGGATTAATTGCAATCTCTGAAATTATGTTGGTGAAATGATTTGAAAATCTTTTAATTGTCGTCTCTTTAAAAAGATTTGTGCTGTATTCAATAGCTATGCAAATTTGATTTTCTTTTTCTGCTCCACCAAAGGTTATATCAAATTTCGAACTCTTGTTTTCAAAGGAATATTGATTGATTTCAAGCCCGTCAATTTTCAACTGCTGTTCATCTGCTTCACCATAAGTAAACATTGTATCAAACAATGGATTGCGGCTTGTATCACGCTTTAACTTTAACTTATCAATTAGATTTTCAAACTGATATTCCTGGTGCTCAAAATCTTTCAGTACTTTTTGCTTTAGTTCTCCTAAAAATTCTTTAAAAGATTTATCTGAAGCAACCGAATTACGCAAAGCCAGTGTGTTTATAAAAACACCTATGATATTTTGCAACTCAGGGGCAGGTCTGCTTGCTACAGGGGTACCAACCACAATATCCTCCTGGTTTGCCCATCGGGAAAGCAAAACCTTATAAGCAGCCAGAAGAACCATATACAAGGTAGTGCCGGTTTCCCTGGCAATTTTCTTAAGTGCAGCTGTTAATTCTAAACTTAGCTCAAAACTTATATGAGTCCCATCAAATTTTTGGACTGCAGGCCGTGGAAAATCAAGGGGAAAATCAAGAAGGGTTAGATCATCAGAAAAACGTTCCAGCCAATAATTTTCCAGTTTTTCGAGCTTACCGGTGTTTGTTAACTCATCCTGCCAAACAGCAAAATCCTTGTATTGTATTTCAAGCGGAGAAAGTGCTTCCTCTTTATAAAACGCAAAAAATTCCTTTACAAGAATCTCCATTGAAACTCCGTCTGAAATGATATGATGCATATCAAAAAACAGGATATACTTCTCCGGCTTAATTTTCAACAACTTCACTCTCAGCAGTGGCGCTTTTGATAAATCAAAAGGCTTTACAAAATCTTTAATCAGATATTCTATATTATCCTCACTTGCCTCTTCTACTTCTATTTTAAAATGAACATCTTCATTGATAATTTGAACCGCATTATCATCCTTAAATTCAAATGTTGTTCGGAATGCCTCTTGTCTTGCTATAAGCTGTTGAAAAGCGTTTTCAACTTTAGAGATATTAAGATTTCCTTCAATTGAAAGAACGCCCGGCATATTGTAAGTAGTTCCGGTTCCTTTAAATTCATTTAAAATGAACATTCTTCTCTGGGCTGCAGAGAGTGGGTAAAAGGCTCTTTTTTCGGCAGGACGTATGGCTGCATATTTGGTTTTTCCTGCAGAAGAAATATATTCAGCCATATCTTCAACCGCAGGTGTATTAAAGATAAATGCAAAAGGCACTTCTACCTCCATCTCTTTATGGACGATGGCTATAAGTTGTGCTGCTTTTAATGAATGTCCACCTATGTCAAAGAAATTATCCTGCACCCCTATTTTCTCTATTCCAAGAACTTCCTGCCAGATTTTTACAAGTTCCTCCTCTATTTGATTACGAGGGGCTACATAGGCTGCACCTGTGAATTGTGTTTCAGGCTGAGGAAGTGCTTTGCGATTTACCTTACCATTACCTGTCAATGGGATACTTTCCATTGGAATAAACCAGGCAGGGATCATATAATCCGGTAAGCTTTGCTTTAAGTATTCACGCAGCTCGCCACTGTTTATAGCAGATTCTGTTGATCCAACAATATACGCGCAAAGATATTTCTCTCCCTTTTCATCTGTTCGATCTATTACTACTGATTCTTTTATTGATGGGTGCTTTTGTAAGCAGTTTTCAATCTCACCAAGTTCAATTCGGAAACCCCTGATTTTTACCTGGTGATCAATTCTTCCAAGGTATTCCAGTTCACCATTAGGCAAATATTTAGCAAGATCACCTGAGCGATAAAGTTTTTCTCCCGCCACAAAAGGATTATCTATAAACTTCTCCCGGGTTAGTTCAGCCCTGTTTAGATAACCACGCGCAAGCCCTTTTCCTCCAACACAAAGCTCACCTGCAACACCTATTGGCTGCAGATTCTGAAATTTATCAAGTACAAAACAACTCAGGGTAGGAATAGGAACACCAATATTACTGATTGCAGCATCAATTTCCTTTTTGGTAATTTCTTTATAGGTTACGTGTACGGTAGTTTCTGTAATACCATACATATTAACAAGCTTTGTCTCAGGGTACTTTTTCCTCCATTGGCTTAACTTTGCCGGATGCAGAGCCTCACCTCCAAAAATTACATAACGTAGTTTAAGTTCTTTAGATGATGAATTTAATTCTTCATTTATAAAATTATAAAAAGAGCCGGGTGTTTGATTGAGAATTGTAACCTGCTCATTTCTTACCAGCTCTGCAAAATCAGAAGGATTCTGAGCAATTTGCTTTGGTACAATCACAAGCCTCCCTCCAAACAACAATGCTCCATACATTTCCCATACAGAAAAATCAAAACAATAGGAATGGAACAGCGACCAAACGTCTTTCTCGTTAAAATCAAAAAGATTTTGCTCATTGAAAAGCAACCTCAGCACATTGTAGTGCTGAATCATCACACCCTTGGGATTTCCTGTAGATCCCGATGTATAGATGATATAGCAAAGATCATCAGGCTTATTAATATATTCAGGATTTGAAACAGGAAAAGAATGTATCTCTTCATCTTCAATATCAGCTACAGCAATGTCATTGTGAATAAGATTTTTGTACTGCTGTTTTGTTAAAACAAACTTACAACCACTGTCAGAGAGGGTATAACTAATTCTGTCTGCAGGATACGCAGGATCTATGGGAAGGTAACTTCCTCCTGCTTTTAAAACAGCAAGAATAGAAACAATCATCCCTTCATTTCTGTCTGTTAACAGGCCAATAATATCATCAGATTGAACATTAAATTTTTGTTTGATAAAATGAGCCACCTGATTGGATTTCTCGTTAAGCTCGCGGTAAGAAAGCTGTTTACCATCAAAAACAAGGGCAATGTTATCCGGGGTTTTTAAAACCTGTTCCTCAAACAATTCGTGAATCATTTTATCGGGATATTTACAGGAAGTATCATTGAAATCTTTTAAAAGCTGCACTCTTTCAGTGTTTGAAAGAAGCTCAATGTCCTTTAAAAGTGTATTTAATCCGGAGAATGAAGCTAAAATATTTTGATAATGGTTTGAGAGATTATTAATAAACCAGGATTCAAATACACTGGTATTATATTTAAAAATTATGGATATCTCATCTCCGCTCCTCTTAAAATCCAGTAACAAATCATAGTTAGTTTCATTAATATGGATTGGGTGAATATTGGTAAATGAAGCTGCAACATTAGTTAAAGCTTCTAAATTATTTCCAAGAACTGCAGCAACAGGAAAATTCTGATATTTATAACTTTCGGTTGTAACCTGCTGCATACCGATGAGCAAATCTTTAATGCTATTTTCCTGCTCAACTTGCTTAATTAATGATACTTTATCTGAGAATTGATCGCCATTAATATTATTGAATATCGGTGTATCAACAATAATTGTTGCCTCACCGGTATAACGGGAAAGCAAGCTGAAAAAGCCGGTTAAAAGCGTCACAAATACACCTGTGTCACTACCTTTTACAAGGCTAATTAAAAGATCAGAAGTAGTTTTATCCAATACTATCTGCTGTTCTGCATAAACAGCAGTTTCAGCAGTTGAAATTTTATTTCCAAAGGAAAATCCGTTTTCAACAAGATTAAGTCTCCCTTGCCAGAACTCCAGGAATGGCTTATATTCTTTAGATATAAAATGTGCTTTATCGATATTTTTAATCATAATCCTTTAAAAATTGAAATCAAATGATGCTTCAGAAGTGTTTTCATTAGCCACATTAGCGGTTTTTTCTTCCAGTTCAATATCTGAAATCTGTTTATTTATACCTGAAGCAAATTCGTTTGCTATTTTAATCAGTTGTTCTGAAAGGTTCTCTACGGTAGACTTCTTGTATAAGTCTGTGTTAAATTCAAAACTGAAATCAATACCATCCTCTGTTTCAAATCCATATAACCACAGGTCATATTTTGCAAATTTAAGCTCAGTTTCAAGGCTCGAAATAGTAATAGAATTTACCTGATCTTTCTGTAAATCCTCATAATCCTGCCAAGTGATACCAATATCAAAAATCGGTGAACGGCTGGCATCACGTTTAATCTTTAGATCTTCCACCATTCTGTCAAATGGATAAAGTTGGTTTTCGTAAGCCTCAATGGTTGTTTTTCCTACTCTTTCAACAACTTCCTTTAAAGTATCCTGCCAGGAAATTTTATTTCTTAAAGGTAAAGTATTAATGAAAAACCCTATCTGATTTTCAAGATCCTTATGAACCCTCCCGGCCACAGGTGTTCCAATAATAATAACTTCTTGCGCAGTTTGTTTGTAAAGCAGAACTTTAAATATGGATTGAACCATCACAAAAGCACTTACATTTAAATCTTTTGCTGATTTCTTAATGGCTACAGTTAATTCATTAGAAAACACAAAACGGTGGAAATCTCCATTAAAAGTTTTTACAGCCGGACGAGAATAATCAATATTTACCTCAAGCACGGGCAAATTGTAATTCAATTTTTGTTTCCAGTAGTTTTTGTAAATATCAATATTACCTGCTTCCATTAATGTTTCCTGCCATGCAGCGTATTCCTTATAGTGCACTTTGAGGTCTTGCAGCGGATTTTCCTTATTGCCGCAATATGCATCATACAGGGTAAACAATTCTTTGGTAAGGACACTCAAAGACCAGCCATCACTAATAATGTGGTGCATTGTAAATAGGAAAATAAATTTTTCGGCTTCCATTTTAATAAGCGAAGCCCTCAATAATGGGCCTTTTTCTAAATCAAAGGCCGTTTTAACTACATTTTCTCCATAAGCTTTTACAAGCTCATTTTTATTAATATTTGCTGAAAGATTTTCTTCTTTGATTACAAAATTTAGCTGTTTGTGAATTTTCTGTTTTGGGACTCCGTTTACAGCAACAAAAGTGGTTCTGAGCGATTCGTGGCGCTGAATTAAAGTGTCAAAAGCTTTTTTGAAAGCAGAGATATTCAGTTCTCCATCCAACACATAAGCCATTGGCATATTAAACGCAGAGGCCGCTCCTTCAATTTTGTTCATCACCCAAAGGCGCTGTTGTGCGAATGAAGCCGTATAATACTCCTGTTCCGGCAATGAAACAATTCCTGGAATCCCCTTAAGCACTCCTTTACTTTGAATAACAGCAGCAAGATCTTCGATGGTGGTGTAAGTAAATAAATCACGGAAGCTAACATCCGCTTTTAATTGCTCTCGTATTCTTGCCAGCACTTGTGTTGCTTTTAGTGAATGTCCGCCCAAATCAAAGAAGTTATCTTTTACGCTGATTTTTTCAACTTTTAAAATTTCTTTCCAGATTTGCTCCAACTGCTGCTCTGTTTTATTTCGCGGTGCAATATATTCAGCACCGGTATCAACCATTCCACCGGGTAATGGCAATTCTTTTCTTGCAACTTTTCCGTTTGTAGTTAGAGGTATTTCATCCAGTTTTATGAAGAACGATGGAACCATATAATCCGGAAGTGAACTTTTTAAATGATCTCTCATTTGTGAAGTGGTTACAGCACTTTCGCCTTTTTCCACCATGTAGGCACATAGGTATTTTTCTCCCTTTTCATCTTCCCTGTCTATTACCACTGCCTGTTTAATTGCGGGATGGTTGTCAATTGCCTTTTCTATTTCACCCAATTCGATTCTAAAGCCCCGAATTTTCACCTGGTGGTCTATCCTTCCCAGGTATTCAAGTTCTCCGTTAGTGAGCCATCGTGCAAGGTCGCCAGAACGGTAAACTCTCTCGCCTTTGATGCATGGATGAGGAATGAATTTTTCTTCTGTAAGTTCTGCTTTGTTTAAATATCCTTTGGATAAGCCTTCTCCACCAACGCAAAGCTCACCTGCAACACCAATTGGCTGAAGGTTTTGGTGCATATCCATTATATAGCAGTTCAGAGTTGGTATAGGAACACCGATATTACTAATACCTGCGGCTATTTCCTTTTCTCCAATTTCCTTATAAGTTACGTGAACAGTAGTTTCTGTAATTCCATACATATTAACCAGCTTTACTTCAGGATATTTTTGATGCCAGCCTTTTAACCGTGAAGGATGTAAGGCCTCTCCGCCAAAAACAATGTAGCGCAAATGGGGATCTTTTTTTCCACGCTCCTGCTCTGCTCTTATAAAATTATAAAATGCCCCAGGCGTCTGGTTAAGCACTGTTACCTTATGTCTTGCTGCAAGTTCAACAAACTCAGGTTGATTCTGGGCAGTTTCCTTTGGAACAATTAATAATTTTCCACCATACAATAACGCTCCATACATTTCCCATACAGAAAAATCGAAACAGTAGGAATGGAAAAGGCTCCAGGTATCATTAGCATTAAAATCAAAAAGATTACGGTCGTTAAATAACAGTCTTACCACATTATGGTGGCTTATCTGCACACCTTTGGGACGGCCCGTAGAACCTGAAGTATAGATAATATAGCAGCGATCATCTGGCTGATTAACCAAAGGTAAATTTTGCTCCGGCTGATCTTTGATTTCTTCAGCATCAGCAAGAACTATCTGGATTTCATTTTTTATTAAATCTTTTAAATCTGAGCGGGTAACAATTGTTTTGCAACCACTGTCTTCAAGCATATAGCTGATCCTGTCTTCAGGATAATCAGGATCAATCGGCAGATAACAACCTCCGGCTTTAAGCACGCCAAGAATAGCCACCAGCATCCATTCACTTCGGTCAATAAGTAAACCAACTATTTCTTGTCTTTCAACTCCACAATTATTTTTTAAAAAGTAAGCCAGTCTATTTGATTTTTTATTGAGCTCTTCATAGCTCATACTTCCACCATCCCAAATTAATGCAGGCTCATTTCCTCTCGTTGATACCTGATCTTCAAAAATTTCCTGGAGCATCTTTCGGGGATATGCAGCTTTGGTATCATTGAAAGAATAAAGCAGCGTATCTTTTTCTTGTTCTGAAAGCATTTCAAGCTTATTTAAAACTTTTTTAGGATCAGCCAAGCAGGCGGAAAGTAAATTTGTAAAATGCTTTAGCAACTGATTAATTGTCTCTTTTTTAAAGAGGCTTGTTGCAAATGAAAATTCTATTTCAAAATTATTTTCCTGCTCCTGAACGTCCAGCTTTAAGTCAAACTTTGCTATTTTATTTTCAAATTCCGGAACAGAAATTTCCCATCCATCTACCAAAAACTGCTCTTCCTGTTTTACCTGGTAATTAAAGAAAACATCAAACAAAGGATTACGACTGATATCACGCTTTAAATTAAGTTTTTCTACCAGATCTTCAAAAGGATAATCCTGGTTATCTAAAGCGCTTAAAGTATTTTCTTTAACAGAAATTAAAAAATCCTCAAAAACAGATGTCGAATTTGGATGGTTTCTTAAAGCAAGTGTATTTACAAACATACCTATCAAAGAATGAAGGTCAGCGTGTGAACGGCCTGCAACAGCTGTACCTACAACAATATCATTTTGATTGGTGTAGCGGTGAAGCAGCACGTAGTAAATGCTTAGAAAGAACATATAAGGTGTTACACCTTTATTTTTGCAGAATGCTCTTATCTCTTCTGAAGTAACTGAATCCAGCAAAACACCTGCATTATCTCCTGTAAAATCCTGTATTGCAGAACGGGCAAAATCAGTAGGCAAATCAAGCAGCGGAACATCATCTTTAAACTGTTCTACCCAGAATTGCTGCTGCTTTTGAATAGCCCCGGTATTAAACTTTTCAAGCTGCCAGTTTGCAAAATCTTTATATTGAATTTTTAGTGGCTCGAGCGCCTCATTACGGTAAAGCGAAACAAATTCCTTTACCATTATCTCCACAGAAACCCCATCCGAAATTATGTGGTGCATATCAAAAAGCAAGAGCTTATCTTCATTTCCAATATTCACCAGTGACACTCTGACCAATGGCGCTTCAGAAAGATTGAAAGGACGGACAAAAGCATAAATTGTTTGTTCGATTTCCTTTTCAGATGCATTAAGATATTCAGGTTTTAGCAGTAAATTTTCCTGAACAAGCTGTACCGGTTCTCCATCTCTTAATTCAAAAGTTGTTCTTAATATCTCGTGTCGCTGAATCAGCTGATTTAATACCTGTTCCAGTTTGGTTTTATCAATTATTCCTTTTACTCTTAGCGCAAAAGGAATATTATAGGCTGTACCTTTATTATCTTCAAATTGGTTGATAACAAACATCCTGCGCTGTGCAACTGAAACATGATAAAAAGGACTTTTAGGATAAGTTGGTATGCTTTCTTTATTAACCACTTCTGCTTTTTCAATAAAATTGGCTATCCCTTCTAAAGTCGGGTTTCTGAATATTTCCCTCAAGGAAATTTCCACACCCAATTGAGCCCTTATTAGTGAAACAAGTTGTGCGGCTTTAAGTGAATGTCCACCTTTATCAAAAAAATTATCTTTAATGCATACCCTATCTATTTTTAAAAGTTCCTTCCATGCAGAAGCTACTTTTAACTGAATTTCTGTTGTTGGTTCAATAAATTTGTCTTTACCGGTTTCTTCCATAACTGGTTCTGGAAGTGCCCGCCTGTCTAGTTTACCATTACGGGTAAGGGGAAGTTTTTCCACTGCCATGTAGTATGCAGGAATCATATATTCAGGCAGCTTATCATTTAAATATTTTTTTACCTGATCAAAATCTGCTTCTCCTCTCATAACAAGATAAGCTACCAAATGCTTATTATTGTTTTCCGGATTCCAGTCAATCACAGCTGCCTGTTTTACATGAGAGCATTCCATAAGACACTGCTCTATTTCACCCAATTCAATTCTGAAGCCCCTAATTTTAACCTGGTGATCATCACGACCCAAAAATTCAATTGTTCCATCTTCCAGCCACCTTGCTATATCACCAGTAAAATATAGCTTTTTCCCGTCCTTGAATGGATGCGTAACAAATTTTTCAGAGGTAAGTTCATGTCTATTCAAGTAACCTCTGGAAAGTCCGTCTCCTCCAACATACAAATATCCTCTTACTCCTATCGGTACTGCATTTCTTTCATCGTCCAGAATATAAACCTCAGAGTTGGCAATAGGAATGCCAATGGGAACAGCACCTTTATATGTTTCAACAATATTATGGGCAGTTGAAAAAGTAGTGTTCTCTGTAGGGCCGTAGAAATGCACCAACTGCATTCCTGGATATGTATCCCTCACTTTGTTGACAAGGTGTGTCAAACAACGGTCACCTCCAAATCCTAAATAATTTAGCCCTGAAAAAGTTTCAATATGTGCATCCGCAAGCTGATGGAAGAAAGAGGTTGTAAGCCATAGAATATCTATTTTGTTTTCATTTATGATGGACTTGAATTTTTTAGGATCAAGCATATCATCCAGGCTGCACAAATGAAGCTCAGCACCGTTGAGCAATGCTCCCCATATTTCAAAGGTGGAAGCATCAAAGGAAATGGATCCTGTCTGAAGCAGCCTGTCTCCTTCTTTTATGGTTATGTAATTGGTGTTTTTTACAAGACGTACCACAGCCTGATGTTCTACAAGCACACCCTTTGGCTGCCCCGTAGTACCAGAGGTGTAAATAGCAAAAGCTAAATTACCTGTGCCACAGGCTGTTACCAGATTCGAATAATCCGTACTGTAAAGTGATTCACAAGAGAGGTCAACAATTTCACCTTCAAATGAAACCGAAGGAAGTTGCCCATTCACTAAAAGCGCTCGGGCATTGCAATCATGAAGAATAAATTGTATCCGTTCAGCCGGATAATCCCCATCAACCGGTACATAACCCGCTCCCGCTTTAAGAACACCTAACATTCCTATGATTGTTTCAACAGACCGGCTTGTTATTATAGCAACAAGTTCATCCATCTTAACCCCTTTTTTCAGAAGCTGTGCAGCTATCTGATTAGCACGCCTGTTGAGTTCGGCATAGCTTAGCTTATTGCCATCTAAAGAAATTGCGAAAAGGTCAGGGGTTTTCAGCACCTGTTCCTCAAATAGCTCAACAATTGTTTTTTCTTTTGGATATGGAGCCCTTATACATGAAAATTCTTCAGTTACTTTCTTTGTTTCCGCATAAGTTAACAGGTTAATAGCAGCAATTGTTTTGTTGGAATCAGTAACAACTTCAGCAATGATCTGTTCAAAATGCCTAAGCATTCTTTCTATTGTAGACTGCTTAAATAAATCGGTCGAATATTCCATGTTCAGCAATAGGCCTTCTCTCTCTTCTGATGCGGAAAGCGTTAAATCAAATTTGCTGGTATAGTTTCTAAGGTCGTATGGCTTGAATGAAATTCCCTCAATATTCTGATCCGCAGTATCCATATTCTGCAGCACGAGCGTAACATCAAAGAGAGGGTTACGACCAAGTTTTTTTTCAATCTTCAGCTTATCCACAAGCTGTTCAAAGGGGTATTCCTGATTTTCAAATGCATCAAGCGCATTTTCCTTAACCTCTGCAATTAGCTGATTAAAGGTTTTATTTTTTGCAGGCTGGTTACGAATAGCAAGCGTATTGACAAACATGCCCAGTACAGGTTCCAAACCGGGATGATTACGACCAGCCACCGGTGAACCTACAATTAGATCTTCCTGTCCGCTGTATTTCGCTAAGAGAATGTTGTACACGGCAAGCAGGCCCATATAAAGCGTTCCCTCATTCTGTTGAATTAGGTTTTTGAATTTATTGAGCAGTTCTTTGTCAATAAACGACTCGACTCTATCTCCCCTGAAACTTTGCTCTTTCGGTCTTGACAGGTCATAAGGAAGTTCCAGAACCTCAGAAAGATCTTCAAATTTATCGAGCCAGTATTTTTCCTCCTTAAGCAGCCTTTCATTTTTATATGATTCTTTTTGCCATACTGCATAGTCTTTGTATTGCACTGCAAGAGGCTCAAGTGCTTCACCCCGATATAATTTTATAAAATCTGTTGTTATTAACTGCATTGAAGTTCCATCAGAAATAATGTGATGCATGTCAAAAAGCAGCAGAAAATGATCTTCTGTGATAGAAACCAGCCCTGCCCTTAAAAGTGGGGCCTGTAACAAATCGAAAGGTCGGATAAATCTGCTAATTGCCTTCTCTGCATCTTCAACCGAGGTTTCTATCTTTTCCAGGTTGAAGGAAACTTCTTCCCCTACTTTCTGTAACAATTCAGTAACGGACATTTCAAAAGATGTACGCAGGGATTCATGTCTACTGATTAACATCTGAAATATTGCTTCCACCTTTTGCCTGTCAATCCTTCCGTGCACCTCCATCACATTCGGCATATTATAACCAGTACTTTCCGGGTCAAACTGGTTGAGCAGGAAGAGTCGCATCTGTGCGGAAGATACAGGATATTTACCGGCACCTCCTACTGAAATTAATGTATTTAAAGCACTCTTTGAGGATTTTTCAATATATGCTGCAACTCCCTCAATTGTCGGTGTTATAAAGATTTGCTTTAACGGCAGATTTCGCTGAAATTCTTTATTAACTCTTGCAACAAAAGAGGAGGCTTTAAGAGAATGTCCGCCCAATTCAAAAAAGTTATCCGTAACGCCAACCTGCTTAACATCCAGTAATTGCTGCCACATTTGAGCAAGTTTTTCTTCTGTTGTATTTCTAGGGGCAACATAAACAGTTGAGGAAGAAAGGGCCGTTTCATCAGGTGCAGGCAAAGCTTTTCTATCAACTTTACCGCTTGGTGTCATTGGAAATTTCTCCAGCTGAACAAATACTGCAGGAATCATATGCTCCGGCAAGTGCTTTGACAGGTGGTTTCTTAGCTCGGTTGAATCAAGTGATTTACTTGATATTACGTATGCTACCAATCTTTTTAATCCATCATTATTCTCAGAAATAGTAGCGGCAGCAAGTTTAACTTCCGGATAAGCAAGTAAACCTGCTTCAATTTCAGAAAGCTCAATACGCATTCCACGTATTTTTACTTGTCCGTCTTTTCTACCTAAAATCTCCAGTTGTCCTGAAAGGTTTAAACGACCTATATCACCACTTCTGTAATATTTCTTATTCTCAATAGTTACAAAAATGCTTTCATTTTCAACAGCATTCAAATAACCTTTTGTCAGCCCAGAACTGTGCAAAAGAACTTCTCCTGCTTCAAGAGCATCAGCTATTTTCTCGGATGAATTTAAAATTATTACGTTTGTATTCTTAACTGCTTTCCCTGCAGGCAATGCTGCTTTTTTAACAGCACTTCCGTGAGTATATAAATTGATGGCTGTTAAACTGTTTTCCGTTGAACCGTAGCTTACCACAAAGGTGGCAGAGGCATTGGTTAACTTTTTAAATTTCTCGAAATCTTCTCGGGTGGATGCCTCTCCGGTCATTTTTACTATACGAATTCCGGAAAGAACAATGTTTTTTTCTGTTACCTCATCTGCAAACTGCCTAAAAACAGTTGGTACAGATTGCCAGATGGTTATTTTATTTTCTTCTGTCCAGTCTGATAGCTCATTTAGTGTAATTCCACTTTTTAATGACAGAGGCAGGTAAGAAGCTCCCGAGAAAAGAGCAGGAAATAATTCATGGTTAAAAGAATCAAAACAAATAGAAGAAAAACCTGACAATCTATCCTCTGCAGTAATACCAATTGCTGCTGCATAAATAGAGGCAAAATGCAAAATTCCTTTATGTGTTTGTGAAACTCCTTTTGGCTGGCCGGTACTTCCGGAGGTATAAAGCACATATGCCTCATCTTCCGCATTTACTTTAACAATGAAATCTTCTGCACTCTCTTTCAAATAAATTGCTTGAGTTTCATCTACACAAATAATTTTTTTATTTAAAAGTTCCGTTGCAAGTGATTTATTTGCTTTATCAGTTATGATTGCAACAGGCTGCGATTCTTCAACAATAAATTTCAACCTGCTAACAGGATATGCAGGATCAATGGGCACATAAGCATTTCCTGACTTTAAAACACCCGTAATTGCAACTGCTAAAAACTCATTGTGCTCCAAACAAATAGCAACTCTTTGTTTTGTCCCAAATTTAGAAAGATGCCTTGCAAGCTGATTTGAAATTTCATTTAAATCCGAATATTTAAATTCTGTAGCAGCTGTTTTAAATGCCACATTAGATGCATACTTTTTAAAGCAATTTTGCAACACTTCAGGAACTGTTAATTCGTCCTTATACCATTCAACCTCCTGATAAGGCAATGGAGTGTTTTTAGTTATATGAGTAGAAATATCTTTTACTGCAACAGAAGAATCCTCTGCTAATTGTTCAAGTATTTGTTTAAATTTTTCAGAAAACGCCTCTATCGTCTGAGGAAGAAAAAGTTCGTTTTTATATTCCAAGGTAAGTTGCAAGCCGTTGTTATACTCTGATGCATAAACATTCAGATCAAATTTTACTTTGTTGTTGTGATGTTCAAAAGATGATTTTGATTCTGCTAAATCCCCGTGATTTTCTCCATCAAGATTTAGCATATTAAAGAATACAGAAGTAATCGGGAAACGGTTGATATCTCTTGGGATTTTCAGATCATCAACAAGCTGCTCAAAAGGATAATCCTGATTTTCTAAAGCCTGAAGCGTATTTTCTTTAACGGCTTTAAGATATTCCTCAACCTTTAGCTCTGCCGAAACCTGGTTTCGAAGCACTACCGTATTTAAAAAGAAACCAATTAATCTTTTTAAATCTTCGTGGCCACGGCCTGCAACGGGCGTTCCGATAATAATATCCTGGGTATTACTCAAGCGCTGCAACAGTATGTTAAACCCTGAGAGCAGCACCATAAACAAGCTGGAATTAGAACTTAAAGCAAGTTTATTCAGCTTATTTTTTAGTTCATTGTCTAATACAAACGAATACCTGCTTCCTGAGCCTTTTTTTGCATGTGCGTAACTAAAGTCATAAGGAAGTTCCATTACTGGAAGCTCGCCCTCAAGCACTTTATGCCAATAATTTTTTAATGCATGCAGGTTGCTTCCAACGATCTGCTCCTGTTGCCAGGAGGCATAATCTTTATATTGAATGCGAAGAGGCGCTAAAGGGTTCTCCTGTTCACTTTCAAAAGCGCGGTAAAGAGCAACAAGTTCGTTTTTAAAAATATTCATCGACCAGCCATCACTCACAATATGGTGCATATTGAAGATCAGGTGCCAGGTATTTTCTTTTTCTTTTACAAGCGTAGCTCGCAGCAAAAGATCCTTTGAAAGATCAAACACAAAATCACATTCGTTTTTATAAAGAAGTTCCGTCTTTGCTTTTGAATTTACTTCATTGCTAAAATCACGCATATTGAGCTTAAAAGAAACCGCTTGATTTATTTTCTGTTTTGGCTGCCCTTCTATCTCAACAAAATTTGTTCTGATTGCCTCATGTCTTTGTACAACTGTATCAAATGCTTTCTCAAGTATATTCGGTTTTACAACTTCATCAAAAGTGAATAAATCAGCCATATTATAATCCACAGAATTTCCGTGGATTTTATCCAGCAACCATAATCTTGTTTGTGAAGGCGAGAGTTGGTAATATTCCTGTTCAGGTACCTGTGAAATCTCTTTATAATCAGATTTTCCAAGAGTTGCAGCAATAGCAGCTATTTCTCCTGGTGTGGGATTTTTAAAGATTACTTCAATTCCTAATTTGATGCCTAGTGCTTTATTTATCACCGAAGACAAAATCATTGCCTTTAGAGAATCTCCGCCACAATCAAAGAAATTATCCTCCACTCCAATTAAGGAGGCTTTTAGAACTGTCTTAAACGCTTCACAAACTGCTTTTTCTAATTCTGTTGAAGGTGCTTTGTATTCTTTTCCTTTAATAACTGAAAAAGGTTCTGGAAGTGCTTTTCTATCCAGCTTATCGTTAGCCGTTTTTGGCAGTTTGTCCAAACGCACGAAATGTGCAGGAACCATATAATCAGGCAAGCTAGCTGTTAAATTTTTCCTGATTAATTCAGATGAGATTTCTTTTTCTGAAACATAATACGCAACAAGATATTTAGATTCGCTTGCATCTGTTTTATCAATTACAGCAACTTGTGAAATGCCTTCAATTGCTTCTAATTTATTCTCAATTTCGCCAAGTTCAATCCGCTGCCCTCTTATCTTAACCTGATTGTCAATTCTTCCCAAGAAAGCAAGGTTTCCATCAGGCAGCCATTTCACTAAATCTCCGGTTCTGTATATTCTTTCACCGGTTTCTTGAAGAATGGTAAATTTCTCTTTTGTTAATTCATGACTATTTAAATATTCCCTTGCAAGACCTATTCCTGCGATGCAAAGTTCACCAATTGCGCCCTCAGGCATAAGGTTAAGATTGTTGTCAACTACAAAAAGCCGATAATTAGGAATGGGTTTTCCAATAGGTATTTCTTTTTCATCTCCTTTAAGCCTATACCAGGAAGCCGTGATGGAAGCCTCAGTAGGCCCGTAACCATTAATAACTTCAATTTCAGGTAAAAGTTTTTTGCAGTCACTTAATTTTAAAGTATCGCCACCAACCCAAACTTTCTTTAAATTACCTTTAGTAATGGCATTTTCATTAATATAACTTAAAATAAGTGGTGTTCCTTCATAGAAAGTTAACTTTCCGGATTCAACAAAATCTATAAGCTCATCCAAATTCTTTCGATCATTTGGAAGAATTAAAGAAGCCCCTATACCTAAGGAACAGAATATTTCATCAACACTTACATCAAAAGAAACAGAAGCGTGCTGCACAAAAACATCCTCAGGGGTTATACCTAAAAGCTTTGGAAGAACATCAACATAATTAGCAATTCCTCGGTGCTCGGTAATTACTCCCTTCGGTTTACCTGTTGATCCTGAAGTAAAAAGAATATAAGCCATATTATCGGCTGTGCATCTTGCTTCCGGATTTTCTTTTTTGCCGAGAAACAATTCAACGGTAGCTTCTAAAGAAATGCCATTAAAGGTTATTTCAGAAGCTAATTCAGGTGAGGTAATTAATACTTTGGCACCGGAATTTTCAAGCATATACAAAGCCCTGTCAGCAGGGTATTCAATATCAATTGGAAGATAAGCCGCTCCTGCTTTTAAAACACCAATAATACTGTAAATAAATTCGGGCGATGATTTCATTCTCACTGCCACAACTTGTTCAGGGCCTACACCACTTTCTATAAGTTTATGTGCAAGTGCATTGGATTTTTCATTTAAATCCTTGTATGAGATTTCAGTATTGTTTCTGATTAATGCAGTTTTATCGGGATAAGATTCAACCACATTATTAAAAAGATCAAGCCAGGTTAAATCAAATGGTTTTGTAGCACCACCGGAAAGAATATTTAACTGATAGTTGATTTCACTTTCTGCTAATATTCCTGCTTCTGAAATCTTTATTTTTTCATCTTGTAAAAAAACTTTTATCAGGTTCAGGTAATGTGCTGCAAAATTCTCAACGGTTTGCTTTTTGAAAATTTTGGTACAGAACTCCCAGCACAACGTATAGTTTTCTCCTGTTTTTAAAACCTCCAGTGAAAGATCAAACATTGAAGTCTTGTGATCTGTACTTTCTAAATGTTTTACCTTAAAATCTTTTGTTGAAAAATCGGCAGTAACATCTTCCAAAAAAGAAAACATGTAATCAAACAATGGATTACGGCTGGTATCTTTTTCAAGTTGCAGTTGCAACAGTAATTCTTCAAAAGGATAATCCTGATATTTTAAAGTATCTAAAACTTCATTTTTTGTATTTGAGAGCAATTCTTCAAAAGCCCCTGCCGGATTTACTTGATTTCTTAAAGGCAGTGTGTTTACAAACATTCCCTGTATATTTTGAAGATCCTTATGTGTACGACCGGAAACAGGGGTTCCTATACAAATATCATTGTTACGGGTATATCTGTGGACAAAGGCATAAAACACAGAAAGAAAAAACATATATGGAGTGATCCCAATTCTTTCGGTAAGAGTTTTAATACGTTCTGCTTCTTCCTGCTTTAAAGAAATTTTAATTAGATTTCCTTCAAAACTTTGAGATGCCGGTCTTTCAAAGTCTGCGGGGAGATCAGCACGGTTAACTTCTTCGGAAAATTTATCCTTCCAATATTTTTTATGCTCAGAATAACCTTCATTTGAAAGGTTCTCAAATTGCCAGCTTGAAAAATCTTTGTATTCCAAAACTTTACTTGCAGAAAATACTCCTTCATACCTTTGGCAGATTTCTTCCAGTAAAAGCTGAATAGAAACGCCATCTGAAATTATATGATGAATATCTGTGGCAAGAACATATTCTTCTTGTTCCAAATTTATCAGCGCAATTCTGATTAATGGTGCCTGCGAAATATCAAAAGGCTGAATGAAATTATCTAATATTTCAGGAAGTTCAATTTCTGAGCAGTTAATTTTAACAACTCGAAAATCCAGTTCCTGATGGATAAACTGCACAGCTTCATTTTCAATTAATTTAAATGAAGTCCTTAGAATTTCGTGGTTATTGATGGTTTCTTTAACAGCGATTTCAAAACGATTAATATCAATTTTACCAACCAGCTTAAAAACTCCTGAAATGTTATAACTTGTTCCAACACCTTCAAAGCTGTTTAAAACAAACATTCTTTTTTGAGCAGAAGACAGCGGATAAAACTCTTTTTTTTCTGCCGGTTGAATGGAAGAAAATTTCTGAGTTCCTGAATTTTCAATAAATGCCGCTAACTGGCCAATGGTTGGCAATGCAAAAACTTCTCTTAAGGGAACTTCTTTATCAAGTGCCTTATGAATGCGAGACACCAGCATTGTCGCTTTAAGTGAGTGTCCGCCTAAATCAAAAAAGTTATCTTTTAAGCCAATCTTCTCAACACCTAAAAGTTCCTGCCATATAAGAGCCAGTTGCTTTTCTGTTTCCGTAGATGGCTCAACATATTCTGTTCCTGTTGCAAGACCGCCTTCCGGCTCAGGCAAAGCTCTTTTGTCCACTTTTCCATTTGGGCTAAGCGGTAATTTTTCGAGGGGAATAAAATAAGCCGGTATCATATATTCCGGAAGGCTTTTGCCCAGGTATTGTCTTATTTCACTTAAGCTCAATTCTTTTTTGGCAACTATATATGCTGCAAGTTCTTTAACTCCTGAGTGGATTTCTTTTACAATTACTGCCGCCTCTACAATTTCAGGATGGTTTAAAAGATTACTCTCTATCTCTCCAAGCTCTATTCTAAAACCCCTAATTTTTACCTGCCCGTCAATTCTTCCCAGGAACATAATATTTCCATCAGGCAGCCATTTGGCAAGATCCCCGGTTTTATAATATATTTCTGTTGGGGCAAATGGATTTGGCAAAAACTTCTCATCTGTGAGGTCCTTACGATTTAAATATCCCCTCGCTACCTGCAGCCCGCCTAAATACAGCTCTCCGGCAACCCCGACTGGAACAGGATTTCCTATCTTGTCTAAAATATAAGCCGTGGTATTCGCAACGGGTTTTCCAATGGGTGGAAGTGTTTCAGACAAATCGTCTTTTCCACAAAGGGTATAACTGGTAACTACATGCGTTTCCGAAGGCCCATACTGGTTGTGCAGATACACATCAGGCCTTTTCAGTAAAAATTCTTTAATCCCTGCTGACAATTGCAATTGTTCACCAGAGGTTATAATGTGCTTTAAACTCTTTATGTTATGAAGATCTTTTTTTACAGAGAATAAAAGATTCAGTGCAGAAAAAGGAAGTGTCAGTAATTCTATTTGTTTCTCCTCCAAAAGCGATGCAAGGCTGTTCATTTCCTGTCGCATAGCATTATCAACAACATGCATTGTTCCACCTGCAATAACTGAATAAAGCATCTCCTGCACAGAAACATCAAAACTTAAAGATGCATATTGAATAGAGGTTAAACCGCCTCCAATGCCGCTTTCTCTGAGTTGCCATTCCATAAGGTTATACAGGCAGCGGTGTGTACAGGAAACACCTTTGGGTTTTCCGGTAGAACCAGAAGTGTAAATAATATATGCTAATTGATCTGCACGGTGCAATTGAAACGGCACAGGCTTTTCTTCATTATCAGGATGATTAGCAAGAGTGGTTATTTCAACTATTTCTCCTGTGTAAAAAGAGAGTTGAGCTTTAAATTTTTCTTCAGACAAAAGCACCTTAACTCGGCTGTCCTCCAGCATATGCTCTATTCTTTCCTGGGGATAATTCGGGTCAATTGGAAGGTAAACTCCTCCAGCTTTCAAAATACCAAGCAAACAAACCAGTACCTGCTCTGAACGCTCAGGCATCACGCCAATAATTTCCTCAGGCTGAATTTTATAATTGTTCAACAGGTATGAAGCCAGTTTATCAGATAATTTATCTACCTGCTGATAGCTTAAACTTTTATCTTCAAAAACTACGGCCACTTTTTCAGGTGTTTTTAAAACCTGCTCCTCAAATAATTCAAGTACAGTTTGCTTTGGATATGCAACCGTTATGGCATTAAAATCCTTAAGTATCTGCTGTTTTTCTTCTTCTAAAATTATACTTATTGCAGCAACTGAAACATCAGTATTTGCAAGTGCCTGGCTAACTACAGCAGAAAAATGTGTTTTAAGCTGACCCATTACAACAGGACTGAAAACTGCGGCATTGTAATCAAAATGAACGGCTATTTCTTTGCCGGGCATAATCATTACAGTAAGGTTGTAGTTGGTTTGTTCGAATAATTCTACATCACCAATTGTATAACCTGATTCCGAATCGCTGATTTGCTGAAGCTCCTGCTGAAGAGGGTAATTTTCAAAAACTAAAATATGGTTGATTAGATTTTGTCTTTGTGTGGTAAAGGACTGCACCTCTGCCAGTGGGAAATAAGCGTGTGTGTCTGATGCTCCGGCTTGCTGCTGCATTTTTTTCAAAAGCTGCGAAAGTGTTTCATCCTCCCCGCAAGCAACACGTACAACAAGCGTATTTATGAAAAGCCCCACCATTGATTCCACACCCTCTATTTCTGCAGGCCTTCCTGAAACAACAGCTCCAAAAACCACATCATCGGAACTATTGTACTTTTGCAAAAGAATTGCCCAGCAAGCTTGCAAAAGTGTATTCAAAGTAACGCCATTCTTCTTTGCCAGGCTCTCAAGTTCAGCAGTGGTATCAGTATCAAATTTTAAAGAAACCTGGGCCCTTTGATAGGCTGATTTAGCAGTTTTTGGTAGCTCAGGCAGTAAAGTTTGTCCTTCGTATCCTGCAACACAATTTTTCCAATATGCTGAAGCAGATTTCTTGTCCTGCTTTTCAAGCCATTTTATATAGGTACTGTATGGTACAGGTTTGTCAAGCTGGGCTGTTCTTTCGGCTTTTTTAGCACGGTAAAGTTCCATGAATTCCTGAAGTAGAATCCCCACGCACCATCCGTCCATTAAAATATGGTGGTGGCTCCATACAACCCGCCATGCATCATCAGCTGTTTGCAAAACAGCAACCCGCATAAGTACATCTTCCGATAAATTAAAACCTTTTACAACATCTTTTTCACAAAATTCAGTGATTGACTTTTTTTGTTCTTCCTGAGTTTGCTGCCTTAAATCTTCAAAATAAAATGCAGTTTCTCTTTCCTTTAAAACTACCTGCAGTGGACGGGCTACTTTTTTATGAACTATTACTGTTCTAAGCACATCGTGCCTTTTATATAATTCGTTAAGGCTGTATTTGAAAATTTCAATATCAAGATTACCTTTTATTAAATAAGAAGTTTGCTCAAAATAGGCAGGAGATTGAGCTTCAAGCAATGCATGAAACAACATTCCCTCCTGCATAAGAGAAAGCGGGTAAAGGTCTTTGAGATTTTGCTTGTTAATCATTTATCCAAAAATATTTTCTAACTCGTCAAGGTCTATATCGGAATAACTTAAATCGCTCGGTGTGATCTCCGTTTCTTCTTTATTAAGGCAATGGTTGATTATGTTCTGTAAGTGAATTTTGTAGGCATTTACCAGGCTGCTGATCGTTTGTTCCCTGTATTCTTCTGAACTGTAGGAAAATTCCATAGTTAGCTCTCCGCCCATTACCATTCCGTTGATATCTAAAGAACAGCTTCTTTTATTTTCTGGGCTAACAGTATCTGCAAGCGTTAAAGGCGTTATTTCAAAATCTGATTTTTGCTGATCGTCAAACTGCCCCAGGTAATTAAAACTGATTTCAGGCTTCTGATTTAGCAGTAGTCCCTGTTTTAAATCAGCAGATGTAATGTGTTTTAAAATGCCATAACCAATGCCTTTGTTTGGAATCTTCCGTAGCATTTCCTTTGTAGTTTTAATGCAATGAGAAAGATCGCCTGATGAAGCCTCAAGCAAAACAGGATAAACAGAAGTAAACCATCCTACAGTTCTTGTAATATCTGAATTATTAAACAACTCTTCCCTTCCGTGCCCTTCAAGGTTGATTAAAACCTTTTCTGTTCCTGTCCATTCTTTAACTGCAAGCCCAAGAGCGGTTAATAAAACATCATTTACCTCTGTGTTGTATGCGTGGTTGGTGTTTTTTAATAAATCTGCTGTTTCTTCTTTAGATAATTTAAAACTCAAAGTTTTACTATGTTTATACAGATTTTCTGCCGAGGTATTATCTTTTGGAAGTTTAAATACTCCGTTTGTTTCAAGCTTTTTCCAAAAATCAATTTCTTTTAATAAATCATCACTATTGGCATAATTTAAAAGCTGATCTGCCCACTCTTTGTAAGAAGTAGTTTTTGGAAGCAATGCTACAGATTGATTTTGCATTGCAGATTGGTAGAACATCATAAAATCCTCCATCAATATTCTCCAGGAAACACCATCTATAACAAGATGATGGATAACCAGCAGCAAATGATCGCCTTCCGGAGCTTTAAAAAGAATTGCTTTTAAAAGCGGGCCTTTTTCCAGGTCTAAATTTCGCTGTACTTCCTCCGCGCTTTGCTTTATTTGCTGTTTTGTATCTAAAGAGTCGATCTCTGCAATATCTAAAGTAAAATGTTTGCCTTGCAAGCCGGTATTTATCTGTTTTACCTTCTCCCCTTCTTTTTCAAATCTCATCCTTAAAACATCATGCTGCTCCGTGAGTTTTGCAAGGGTATTTTCAAGCAACTGATGATTGAACCTGTTCTTTAAAAAAAGCACTGCACCCTGGGTATAATACTGCGGCTCAGCAAGCTGCTCCTGGAAAAACGAATGCTGAATCGGTGTTAAAGAAACCTCTCCTTCTACTGGTCCCTGCTCAGCTTTCAATTGATCCTGCTTCAAAAGAGGCGCAATATTTTCAATCGTTAATTGTTGAAAAAGATCTTTCACATCCAGCTTATATCCAAACTTCTTAAGTTTAGATGCAACTTGAATTGCCTTTATAGAATCTCCTCCCAAAGAGAAAAAGTTAGAATCAACACTCAATTGTTTTGCACCCAACACTTCTTTCCAGACTTCTGTAAGAGCCTCTTCTTCTTTGTTTGACGGGGCTTTATACTCTTTATCTCCGGCATATAAATCAGCCGGTTCAGGTAATGATTTTTTATCCAGCTTGCCATTTGGTGTTACAGGAAGTTTATCCAATTGAACAAAATATGCCGGAACCATATAATCCGGAAGAGTCTTTAACAACTGCTCCCTCAAGGATTTTTCGTTATACATACCTACCAGGTAGGTACATAAATATTTTGCCGAAGTAGCATCTTCTCTGTCAATTACTGCAACCTCTTTAATACTGTTATCTGCTTGTAAAATCTGTCTTTCAATTTCTCCCAGTTCGACTCTGAAACCACGAATTTTCACCTGCTGATCGATTCTTCCTAAAAAGGCGAGGTTTCCGTCAGGCAGCCATTTTACAAGATCGCCTGTTCTGTAAATCCTTTCTCCTGATTTATATGGATTTGAAATAAACTTTTCTTGAGTTAATTCTTTCGCATTTAAATACCCTCTGACTACACCTGCCCCGCCAACACATAATTCTCCGGGTATTCCAAACGGAAGCAAACGCTGATTTTCATCAAGAATATAAACTTCCCTGTTTGCTAATGGTTTTCCAATAGGTATTTCTGTTTCTCCTCCCTTTACCTCATAATAAGTGATGCAAACAGTAGATTCTGTTGGTCCGTAGCTGTTATAGATGGTAATTTTATTTACAAGATTAGAAATGTAAGCAGGTTTTAAAACATCACCTCCTACAGATATAAACCTCAATCTTCCTATAATTTTAGCTTCTTCATTGATGTGATTCAGCATTAGCGGTGAAGTACAAATCGCAGTTATATTTCCATTTGATATAAGTTCGAGCAGCTCATTAGCATCTTTTCTGTCGTCAGGAATTAATAGAGTACCACCTTTACATAATATCGGAAAAAGCTCTTCAATGGAAGTATCGAAAGAAATTGAACTGTGCTGGAGCATCACATCCTCAGCACGTAAACCTACTTTAGAAATAAAAGTATTTACATAATCATAAAGGTTTCTATGCTCAACCATCACACCCTTTGGTGTTCCGGTAGATCCTGAAGTATAAATTATAAAGGCAAGATCGGAAGGACTGATCGCATTATTAATCACAGCATGTTCACTGTACAAAGCAGGATCATCAAGACAAATACTTTCTTCAGAAAATACAACCTTTTCCAGCAGCTGCTTTTGAGTAAGTATAATATCAGCTCCACTGTCTTTTAGCATAAAGCTGATTCTTTCGGCAGGATAGCTTAAATCCAGAGGCAGGTAAGCAGCACCTGATTTTAAAATACCTATCAGTGCATACATCATCTCTAAAGAGGGCTCAGTAAGAACTGCTACCACCTTTTCTGGTTTCACATCTTTTTTTATTAGAAAAGATGCAATCTGATCAGATTTTTCATCGAGTTGTTTATAGCTAATCTCAGTATCTCTATGCTTTAATGCTGTTTTTTCAGGATTAAGTATTGCCTGCTTTTTCAGCATATCAACCAATGTAATATCTTCCTGGTAATCTATTGAAGTCGTATTTAAATCACTAAGTAAATAATGTTCTTCTTTCTGGTCTAACAGCTTAACATTTGCAATTAAAATATCAGGATCAGCAATTATGGATAAAATAATGTTCTTAAAATGTCCGGAGAATTTTTCAATTGTTTCTTTTTTAAAGAGACTCAGAGCGTATTCAAAAATGAGCATCATTCGATCTGAGTGCTCAACTACATCTAAAGAAATATCAAATTTTGAAATACCTGTGTCTAATGAATACCTGTTGAATTTTACATCCCCGGACTGTAACTCTCCCATTGAATTATCCTGGTAGGCGAACATTGTATCAAACAGAGGATTTCTGCTCATATCACGCCTCAGGTTCAATTTATCTACTAATGCTTCAAAAGGATAATCCTGATTTTCGTAAGCATTCAGTGTTAAATCTTTTAATTCAAAAAGATATTCTCTGAAGGTTTTATTGTTTTCAGGATAGCTTCTTAATGCAAGTGTATTTACAAACATCCCGATCATATCTTGCAGGTCAGGATGCTTCCTTCCTGCAACAGGCGTTCCTACAACAACATCTTTCTGGCGGCTGTATTTTGACAGTAAAATGTTATAGGCAGCAAGAAAAACCATAAATAAGGTGGCACCGGTTTCCCTTGTAATTTCCTTTAGTTTTGTTAGCGTCTCACCATTTAATTCTGTTGAAAAGGTAGATCCTTCAAAGCTTTGAACAGCAGGTCGCTTAAAATCAGTGGGAAGATCAAGTACAGGCACTTCTTCAAAAAACTGATTTAGCCAGAAGACCTCCTGCATTTTAAGTGCATCAGATTGTAAGAACTGCTGCGTCCAGACCGCATAATCTTTATATTGAATTCTTTGGTCTGCCAATGATTTACCTTCATAAAGCTGCAAAAATTCTTTAACCAGTATTTCTGTTGAATAGCCATCTGAAATGATGTGATGCATATCACATAAAAGCAGGTAATGATCATCTGAAAGTTCTACAACAGCAACTCTTATTAATGGTGCGTGGCTTAAATCAAAAGGTTTTATTAATTGAGCAATAACAGATGGAACCTCTTTCTCGGTGCAGTTCAGGAACTGGAATGGAAGCTTTACTTTTTCATTTATGAGCTGCATCGTTTCCCCATCCACCATTTCAAAGGTTGTTCTTAAAATCTCGTGTCTTTCAAGAAGGGTGCAGAAAACGTGTTTTAATTTTTCCACATCCAAATTACCTTTTATAACAAAGGTACCGGGCATATTATATGATGTGGAAGAACTTTCAAATTGAGAAAGCACGAACAATCTCTTTTGAGCAGGGGATGCAGGGTAATACCTGGCTGGCTCAGCGGCTTCAATTCTTTTTATATCAGATACTCCTTGTCCTTCGATAAATGTTGAAAGTGTACGAATTGTTGGATAATTAAATATTGCCCTCAGCGGTACATCAACCTTTAACTTTCTTTGTATCTGAGAAACCAGGATAGTTCCTCTTAAAGAATGTCCGCCAATTTCAAAGAAATTATCTATGACACTTATTTGTTGAAGGGAAAGCACTTCTTTCCAGATTTCCAGCATTTGCTCTTCGAGCTTTCCTTCTGCTTTTTCAAAATCTTTCGACTTTGAAAGAATTGCAGAGGGAGCAGGTAATTCTTTTCTGTTAACCTTTCCGTTCTGTGTTAGCGGAATATGCTCCATCTTCACAATATGCGAAGGAACCATATATTCAGGCAGAGATGAAACAAGCTCTTGCCTTAAAACAGAAACATCAATATCATTTGATAAAACCACATAAGCACATAAATACTTAAATCCGGTTTCGTCATTCCTGTCAATAACTACAGCTTTTTTAACTGCAGCATTTTCGTAAAGTTGGCTTTCTATTTCACCAAGCTCTATTCTGTAACCGCGAATTTTTACCTGGTGATCAATTCTGCCAAGGTACTCTAGGTTTCCATCTGACAGCCACCTTGCAAGGTCGCCTGTTCTGTACATTTTCTCCCCTGAGCGAAATGGATTGTTTACAAACTTCTCAGCAGTTAATTCAGGTGATTTTAAATACCCACGGGAAAGTCCTTTACTGTAAATACATAATTCTCCGGGCACACCAACAGGCTGAAGATTTCCTGTGGCAGACAAAATATAAACTTCTTCATTACAGTGCGGCTTACCTATTTTAACTGCCCCTTCACCAATTCTGTAACTTGTACTCCAGATGGTATCTTCTGTAGGCCCATAAACATTATAGGCATTCAATTTCGGGTAAGATGAGATAACTTTATTCAGATTTTCAGGAAGAGCTTCGCCACCAACTAAAAGGAAATTTATTTTATTTAAAAAATCCGAGCCCCCGGTTTCTAACAGAACCTGTAAGCGGGAAGGGGTTAATTGCAGGACATTTACACTTCCTGAATTTATTAAATTAATAATATATTGTGGATTTGATGCAACTTCATCTGTGGCAATTTCCACCTTCATTCCTGTAAGTACGCTGCAAATCAATTCGAGAACAGAAATATCAAAAGTTACTGTGGTAAGAGCCAGTATTGAATCATCCTGAGAAAAACCATATACATCTGTTAAGTTCGGAAGAAAGCTCAGGAGATTTCTATGTTCAATCATTACTCCTTTTGGTTTTCCTGTAGAACCTGAGGTATATATTATGTAAAGTAGATTTTCCGGGTGATTAACTCTTTTTACATTCCCTGTGCTTTCAACTTTTATTTCAGGATCAGCTATATCAACTACTTCACCTTTAAATTTAACTTTATGCTTAAGTGCCGAAGAAGTAACAAGAATTTCCGCCTCACTGTCTGAGAGCATATACTCTATCCTATCTTGCGGATAAGCCGGATCAACAGGAATATAGGCAGCTCCGGATTTTAAAATTCCCCAGATAGCCACCATCATATCAATGCTTCTCTCAACAAGAAGTCCCACAACTTTTTCAGGAGCAGCCCCTTTTTTTCTTAAAAAAGCAGCAAGCTGATTTGCCTGAGCATTTAATTGTTGATATGTAATTTCGCTTCCACCACATCTTATAAGCTGATCAGGTGATTGCATAACCCGGTTTTCAAAAACACTAATAATTGTTTCACTATCTCCGATATTACTCTTAGGCGAAGTATTAAAATCAAAAAGTAATTTATTTTTTTCACTCTCTGAAAGCAGATGAATGTCTTTTAGTTTAACAGATGCATTTTCAGAAATTCCTGTTAAGATATTCTTGAAATGCTCTACTAAGCGATCTATGGTTTCCTTCTTAAATAAAGAGGTGGCATATTCTGCTTTTACTTCCAGTTCGGAATCTTTTTCAGTTATTTCAAGTGTGAGATCAAATTTCGCTGTGCCTGTGTCAATGTTTAACCGAGAAGTTTGAAGATCTTTAATATTCAAATCTCCTACTTCCATATTCTGAAAAATAAGAACGGTATCAAAAAGCGGGTTACGGCTTAAATCTCTATTAAGGTTTAATTTGCTTACAAGATCATCAATTGAAAAATCCTGGTGCATAAATGCTTCTACTGTATTGTTCCCTACTTCAACTAAAAATTGTGCAAAAGTTTTATCTGCTAAAGGTAAATTTCGCATTGCCAGCATATTTATAAACACCCCAATCATTTTTTGAACCTGGGCATGGCTTCTGGCTGCTACCGGACTTCCAACAATGATATCTTCCTGGTTTGAATACCTGGCAAGCAGCACATTATATGCAGTAAGAATCACCATATATAAAGTGGTGCCTGTGTTTGATGCTAAAATTTTTAATTTAGTAGTTATATCAGAATTAATATGTGCAGTAATAACCGCTCCTTTATGATCTTGAATTGCAGGACGTACAAAATCTGTAGGAAAGTTTAACACAGGAAGTTCTCCAGAATATTTATCCAGCCAATATTTTTCCTGCTCTTGGAAATCTCCACTAATGAAGTGCTTTTGCTGCCAGGCTGCAAAATCCTTATAATTAAGCTGAACTTCAGCAAGATCTAAGCCTTGGTAAAGGGCTGAAAATTCTTCTATTATTATTCCCATAGAAGTTCCATCTGCTATAATATGATGTACATCAAATAGCAACAAGTGATCAAGTTCTCTTTTTACAACTCCTGCTCTAAAAAGAGGACCTTGAGAAAGATTAAAGGGCCGAACAAACTTTTTTAGAATTACACCTATTTCATCTTTCTCAAAAAACTCCAGGGCAAATGACAAGGAAGCATGCACAAACTGTACAGGCCCGTCATTTTTTACGCTGAATGTTGTTCTAAAAACTTCGTGTCTTTCAATTATTTTTTTAAAAGCTTCTTCAAGCTTTATATAATTTAGATCCCCTTTTATGGAAATGGCACTTGTAATGTTATAAGCAGTATTGTCTTTTTCTAACTGATCAAGTATAAATAATCTTCTTTGGGCCGAGGAAAGCGGATAGTAATTTCTCTCAGAAACAGTTTCAATAGCAGAAAATACAGAATTTTTTCCTGACTGTATATATTTAGCTATCTTTTGGATAGTAGGTGCTTTAAAAACTTCACGCACATTAAGCTCCACATCAAATTCCTGGTGAATAACTGAAATCAATAAAGCTGCTTTTAAGGAATGACCTCCTAATTCAAAAAAATTATCGTTTGTTCCAAGTCCTTCAATCCCCAAAACCTCTTCCCAAATTTTTACCAGTTTTCTCTCAACCTCATTAACAGGAGCTAGGTGTTCTTTTAAAGAAAACTGTTCATACTCAAGACGCTCTAAAAGCTGAATAACATCATCAAAAGCTCCTATTTTATATTGATCCCCCAGCCTAAATCTTTGTACTTTTCCACTGGTTGTTTTTGGAATATTATTAACAGGTAAAATATGAGTTATCTCAAGGGCAATTTTTTGACTTATGTATGTTTTTAGTTTTACAGCAAGATCAATAAATTGCTCAGGCATTCCCCTGTGCTGCACAAACAAGATGACTTCTTCTTTTTGTAACTCTTCATTTGTTGTTCCAAAAGCAACAACCTTTCCCTGCTCAAATTCCTTTAACTCCTCAGCTACACGCTCAATATCGTGAGCATAAAAGTTTTGTCCGTTAAAGAATATCACGTCTTTTGCCCTTCCGGTAATAACAAGTTCATTGTTATTTAAAAAGCCAAGATCCCCTGTATTTAACCAACCATCTACTGTTATTAAAGATTCAGTAGCAAGAGTATTGTTATAATATCCACCCGTAACATTTTTTCCTTTAATTTGAATTAAACCGACAGTTCTATTTTCTAAATGTTGATTATGGTTATCACATATTCTAACCTTACAGTCATTAACAGCAGTGCCAACGACCATAAAGCCAACAGACTTTTCTCTTTCAGAAATCTCCTCAACCTTCTCTCCAAAATTTAATCTTTTTCTGTCAAGGTAAACAGTCTTATATTCTTTATCAATGGGAGGAAAAGTAACTGCAAGACTAGCCTCTGCCATACCATACACAGGAAACATAGCTTTTTTCTGCAGGCCTGTAGACGCCAAAACACTCAAAAATTTATCACACAAAGCTACAGAAATAGGTTCGGCCCCATTTAAAATCCTTCTCACATGAGAAAGGTCCCAATCTTTTATTTGATCTTCCTTATAGTAGGATAAAAAATGTTTATAACCAAAGTTTGGTGAGGCCAAAAAAGTTGCTTTATGCTCGTGAACCTTTTTTAGCCACAAAGCAGGCTGCCTTACAAATAAATTTGTAGGCATTAAAATCTGATCTATTCCTCTAAATAGTGGTGTAAAATGAAAACCAATTAATCCCATATCGTGGGTTAATGGCATCCAACCAATGGTAGAATCAGATTCTCTTAAATCCGAACATGCAATAATTGCCTTTATATTGGAAATTAAATTTTCATGAGTTAAAACTACACCTTTAGGCTCTCCGGTGGAGCCTGAAGAGAACTGTATAAAAGCAATATCAGCAGGTTTTGGATTATAAACTTCGCCTTTTGTTTCTGATTTTAATAGCTCCTCAACTAAAATTGATCTGCCAGCCATCTCTTCAGCAACCATATTGTCCGAAGCAGTTTTCTCCCTGAACCTTTTTAAAGTATCAATATTGCAAACTAAAGTAGGATTTTTAAGGACCTTCCATACATTTTGAAGTTTAAACCTGCTTTCTGGATTTATAGCAGGCGCAATAGGAACGGGAATTATACCTCCCAATAAACAGGCCCAGAAAGTAATAATAAATTCCTTATTACTTTCTAACTGAAATACAAGTTCATCCTTAGGTTTTATGCCTTTCTCCTGAAGTTTTCCCAGGATAAATTCTGACTTTTCAACTAGCTGTTGATAAGATAAGGTTTCAGAAAGCGTGTCTCCATCAATAAATATTACACCCTTTTTAGATTTTCTCTGATTCAGAAAAACATCCACGAGAGACAAATACTCAACCATAACGCTTAAAAAGTAGAAGATAAATCAATCTCACGGTCTGTTTTTTTAATTCCCCCCCTGTTCAAGCCGCAAAGGTAAATTTTCTTAATAGCAAAGTCAACCAAAATTGATAAATAAAATTAAGATTTTACAGTCAGGCTTTTCTAATTAAATTATCTTTGCATCAACACATTTTTTTTAATGAGATTAATTGGATTCCTAAGAAAAGAGGCCGGTACATCAGGATATTTATACTTAATTCTTGGTTTGATTTCTGGCTTTGCAAATGCATCTATAATTAAATTCATAGATTTCTTTGTAAATGAAGTAATTAACAAAAAAGGCATAAATGAAGCAACAGAAAAACATATTTTAATTTTTCTGGGCATTCTTCTTACATTTTTTGTTTGTCAGAGAATATTTTCAAAATACCTGATTGACCTGACCCAAAACATTATTTTAAAAACCAGGTTGTCCATTCTGGAGGCCATTCGCAATACCGATTTTATACATTTTCAGCAGATAGGAAAAGAAAAAATTTTCACCTCCCTTACTCAAGACACAGAAAAAATAAGCAATGCCGCTGCCTCCATTGTATATGCAACCACTTACCTTGTCACCGTACTTTTTTGTCTTTCTTACCTTGCCTATGTATCCCTGATAGGGTTTGCCCTTACCCTTGGAATTATCAGTTTGGGAATAATAATTTATTCTGTAAGACAAAATAAAATTCACGCAGCCCTTACTGATGCGCGTGATTTGCAAAACCAGTTGTTTAAAAATATTGATGAGCTCTTATCCGGTTTTAAGGAAGTAAAAATGAGCAAAGAGAAAAACGATGATCTTTTTAAAAACCATATAGAATCAACAGGTATTAAAACAAAACACCTGGCATCCAAAGCCATTATAAGCTACCTGGATAACAGCATTACCGGGCAACTCTTTTTTTTCGTGCTTATAGGGTTTATCCTGTTTTACTTTCCTGCTTTAACTGGTAACAATGAGGTTGTGATAAGTTATATTTTTATTATTCTTTATATGCTTGGACCTATAGAGGGATTAATGGCCGTGGTTCCTGCGATTACCCAAGCAGATATTGCCCTTGACAGGATAGCTGAACTCAAACAGAAAACAGAATATTTTAAAAAATCAGAAATGGTTTTAGATAACACTTTTACTGACTTTAAAAGTTTATCTTTTAATAATATAAGTTTTTCTTATCCTGAGAAAAAAGCTGAAAAATTTTCTGTTGGCCCTGTTGATCTTAACATTAACAAAGGTGAAATTGTATTTATTGTTGGAGGTAACGGAAGCGGCAAAACAACCTTTTTTAAATTACTTACCGGTCTTTATAAACCAGACAGCGGATCATTGCAGGTAAACAATGAGCAGGTTGTTTCATCTGAAAAATACCGTGATTTGTTTTCTGCCATTTACAGCGACTTTTACTTGTTTGAGAAATTCTACGGGATGAAAAACATAAATGAAACTAAAGTAAATGAATATCTTGAGCTTATGCAGCTTTCCGATAAAGTTAAGTTTGAAAACGGCAGGTTCAGCAAAACAGATCTTTCAACTGGGCAAAGAAAAAGACTGGCTATGATTCTTAGCTTACTTGAGGATAAACCTATTTTAGTTTTAGATGAATGGGCAGCAGACCAGGATCCCAAATTCAGGCAATTCTTTTACCAGGAGCTTCTTCCCCGCCTTAAAAACCAAGGTAAAACTATTATTGCCATTACTCATGACGATAAGTATTTTTCAGTTGCAGACAATATTTACAAGATGGAATATGGGAAGTTTGAAAAGATTAACCTTTAGGTGAGAAATAAATGGAAAAAGGAATGTAAGAATTAAGCTTGAATCCCAAAATCAGTGAATTTAATATTGGTTTTGGTGTGCGATAATTGATGTGTGTTATTTTGATTTGATCTGTTCCTTCTATCTTAATATTTTTATTGAAGTGTGTTTATATTCTTAAGCCATAATTTTCCAAGCTATTTAACTTAAGCCATAATTAGCATTACAGTTACTTATATTATTTATTTTCCTCAAGAACAAGAAAAAAAGGTTTGTTGACCGTCCAAGTATGGCTCAATAATAAAGGTCCTGCATTTAATTATTGAGCAGGATCTGAAGTACTTTATAAGGGCTAACAATCTTTTATAGATTTTTTCAAAGTCCCCTTTTACTTACTATATACTACTTTCTTCATTTTTACTATTTCCCCATTTGAAATTTTAACAAAATATAGCCCAGGAGTAAAGCCTGTAAGATCTATATTAATATTTGTTTCTCCTGTAGTAATTGTTTGAAATGATATTTTGCCCATAGCATCATATACAACAATATCAGTTTTTAAATTTTCATATGGGAGTACAATTGTAAAAGTGCCATTACTAGGATTGGGATAAATGTTGAAATGCTCAAATTTATTTATACCATTTTCAATTCCAGTATGTGCTTCCGAATTTATTGTAGTCAATTCTTCAATATCATTATCATATTTTATTAGAGTGTCAAAAATCTTTTCTATATCATCTTCATTATTATCTGCCATTAATCTTTCATTTTCACCACAAGGAATAATTTCCGCTATAATATCTGCCCCTAGAAATGAATTTTGAAAAGGATTGCCTACAATTTCATTACCTGCCCTGAAAATTACAACAGCATCATGTGCAATAGTTACATTGTTGCCGATAAAAACATTATTTACAGCATGATATTCAATTACACCCGGGCCTTCCAAAGTAATATTATCTACATAAATATCATTTTGGCAGCAGGGTTTTGGGGTTTTAATATCATTATATTCATAGACTGGGGGATAATTTGAAGGCCCTGATCCAAAATGAGACTTCACAAAACTATTCGAAAACACCTGTGCTTTACCACAATCATTCCAGATATGTAATCTATACAAATAAGTTGAAGGAGCCATTTCAGCTCCATTATTGTTTTTCCCATCCCAGTATATTGGATTACTGATACCATTTTCGCTTATTACACCGCTCGAACTTATCAACTGAGAATATATATTGTATATATATAATTCTGCTTTACGAACATTATCTAAATTCCAAAATTTTAAATAGTTATTAGGAGGAGAACCGGATGCCTGAGCAGAATATGCCACATGAACATTGTTACTTATTGGGTTTATACACCCTGATGTACGGGAACATGTTACACAATGAGGATTTAATGAGATATCGTCTAAATATATTCCAGTCAAGTAATAACTATATGGAGCTGACCAATTTGTAGTTTTAAAAAACAAGTATTCATACCCTGTATCATCAGGCGTAAAGACAAAATTTGATGTAGTCCATGATTTATTTACTACAGTTCTTGAAGCAATCGTTTGTGTACTAACAGGTGAATTCGAATTATTAATTGATTTAGAAAGCATAATCTCAATTTCAGGATCTCTTTGTGAATTATCCATTTTAGCCCACCGAAATTGTATAAAATATTGACATTGTTTTAATTCCTCAGTTAATTTAATTCCTAATAATCCTCTCTCATTACTATTTGATGTACCACAACCACCATTACCACGCTGTGCCCAAATTCCTGCATAATTTTGTCCATCCCAGGCATGTTGATATCCAAAGTAATTTTCTGGAACAGTTAAAGGTATATCGATATTAAAATGTTTTCCACAAAGATCAGTTGAGGTGGAGAATATATCTTTTTGAATTACCAAATTACCTGGCCCAAATACTTGAGGATGAACATCTCCATTTTGAATCCAATCGCCTAATCCAGCTTCAAAGGAATGATTTGGAACTAAATTTTGACCTATAGCATATATTCCAAATAAAAATGCAAATAAAAAAATTAAGAGTTTCATATTTATATAATTTGTTTTTTAAATGTCATATGGCCATGATAGTTATCTGATTCATATTATAAATTAAATTTTAAACCTAATGAAATATTAGGTGTTCTATAGTAAAATCCAGTTACTTGTTTTAGGTCAGTATTATAAAATTTTCCGAATATAAAAGGAATATCTATGTTAAATTGTTTTATCCTTAATTGATAACCGAAATGAATGGCAGGCATAAAGAAATAAGTGTTTAATTTTTCATCATCTTTAAGTGTATTTCGACTTATAACATTTTCTATATGTGGCCCTAAATAAAATCCCGTTAAGTCGTTCTTTTTATTTTTAAGCAAATAAAATCTGCCCCCTACAACAAAATTGAAAGCATCTCCTTTAGTTACAGAAATATTGGAACGGTATTCATATTCAGTCATAAAATTATGTCCACGTGCTATCACAGGCATATATCCTGCTGAAATATAAACAGACTTGTTTTTTATAAGTTGCATCTCTGCATCAATATTGAATAGAAATTTCATACTGTGGGGGGTTCTAATTCTATCTATCAGATTTAAAAACGGGAGCTTAATTAATAATATTTTTTCATTTTTCTGTTCTTGTCCTTTTAGTGTAAAAGCAGATATATTTAATAATAAAATAATGATAAAACTTTTATTTATTACATCCTTCATAATATGATCCTATATCATGTTAAATTAATCTTTTTAATGTATATTCTCAATCTGAAATTTTAATTTCAGAAGTGTGTTGAATTTACTCACATTTATACCTGCTAATATAACCTCTACCTGTATGGCCCTTTATTGGTAGGTCTCCAGGAAATAATTTTTTCATTTTATTCACCAAAACTTAAAAATTTATACCTTATGCCAATAGTCAATTGTTGATTTTTCCATCTAAAAGAAGATTGCAGAGAATTGTTAATAATATTATTGATCCCTTGATAGTAATTTGCCTCTATATCAAATTTTTCTGTTATTTTATATGTAATCCCTACCCTTGGCCCAAAATCATAGCGATCAATATTTAATTTCCCCATATTATTGTCCCAACTTAATACTTCACCATTGTATTTCATTTCTCCCTTTTGCCTGCCATTGCTGGTTAATAACAACATGAATTGCATGCCGGCATTAACTGAAATTTTATTGATATTTATTCCGTAATAAACAGGAAGTGAAATATAAGAGAGGTGCTTATAATACTTATTTGTAATATATTCACCATTGTAATTACCTTGATTATCTGTCATTGGAGATTCAACATGCATTTTATCTTCAATTTGTACAAATAATAGTTCCGCACCAAAGGATGTTTTTTCTTTTATCTTTTGTGAGTAAAATATTCCCGTCTGGAAGGAGGGTGCAATTTGCACCTTTTGCTGGGTTTGATCACTAAAATCAAAGTTTGTAACAACACGGCTTAATCCAATGTTTGTTTTTAAACCAAAGCCCTGCTGTCCAAAAACTCCATTGCTTAAGGATAATAAAATTAGTAATGGAAATATCATGTACCTCATCATGGATTTTTTTTATTTTTTAATCAACTTTTTTAGTTCCTCTATTTCCATTTCCAGATTTTTTATTTTTTCATCTCTTTCTTCATTCATTGTTGCTATAGCCTTGTTTTTCTCAAAAAGCTCAATAATATCCAAAGAATTTTCTTCTGTATTTCGAGTAATTCCAATTAAGCCATCTCCTACATCCAAACCATCATTTTCAATTTCTTTTGCAGAAGGCATATATGGTAATCTTTTATTTTTATTAAAATATTCAGATTTTTCTTGAGGAGTCATTCGCTTATAACTATCTTCAAATACATAATCAGGAAAATTACCCATTTTTATCCTGTACGCTCTTGCATAAAACCTTCCATCTCCTGTAATAAGAAATTGCTCTATACCTCCTTTGTAAACTGCAAATGCTTTATCGCTATCATTATCCACTTTAACATGTAATTTAGCTTGTGGGTTATCAGTTCCAATTCCTACATTTCCATTATTTTTTAAAAATAAATAATAATTTCCAAAACCACCAGAACTTCCAGAAGGTTTCCAAAAATTTAAACCTCCGGAATTACTATCGTACTCTATTCCCCAATTCCCCCAAGTTCCACCACCATTGTCAAAGAGCAAGCTACTACTACTACCGGTTAACAAAATATTGCCATTGTGAACATGTAGTTTATGCTGAGGACTACTAGTCCCAATACCTAAACTTGCCGAAAAATAGCCGCTACCCCTCACATCTAACCTCTGCAGTGGATTATCTGTTCCAATCCCAACTTTTGCAGGACAGGAACTTCCTGTATAAATAACCCCAGATTTATATGCCCATGCAGGAACAGCTTGCATAAAATAGGTTCCTCCTCCCAAAAGCGGATCTCTAATAGCTGGAACTTCTTCCCAACAATCGGAAGAAAACAAACCAGAAATTAAACGCTCCATTGACATTGGTTGTAATTTTCCGTCATGTCCTATTTCGATCAATCTTTTTTCTGTTTGTTGCATTATAAACTTTTCAAGATATACATCTTTTTTAATTTGCATATCACCTTCTTTTGTAATATCCACTCTGGCAGTATCTGAGGTAATAAGAGACAAACGACTATTTGTTTTTAAACCAATCCTTTCATCACTATTCATAGAAGTGTTACCTCCAAACTGATAAAATAAAGGGGCTTGCCCTTGGTTTCCTTGTCCTTGACTAAAAACTTTAAATCCAAAACCTGTTAACAAAATAAGCAGGAGAAATTTATTCGGCAAAAAGTTGCATTTGATTTTCATCTAAATAAAGTTTAAATTAAACGATTTAATTGTCAAGTTAATGGAATAAATCGTTAACCTCCAATTAAAACAAATAAAAAGTTATTCACTTTTTTTATTGTCCATAATGATTATAATACTTTTTTCTGATTTTCCCCTGTTGAGCGTAGCGTCCCGCTACGCTCATATTAACAAGGCCTCTGGCCTATTTGTAAGTTTTCCATTTTCTCATTACTATTTCAATTTCCAAAAACCCATTTTCACCTGCATAGTCTTTTGCGCTTGAATACCGATATTCTTCAGGCTCTTCAACAATGACAGCTCTTACTGGATTATTATGAATGTAATCTAATTTTTGCTCTATAAATTTTTGTGAAAAATATATTCCGCATGGTTTTCATGCGTCCAAAACTGATATTCAGAATTCCGTTTATGCTTAAATGCCGCATCTTTGAATATTTTTAACATCCATTCTTTTCTGCTTTCACTATTGGAATCAATTTCTTCTATTATTTTTTTACTTGTATAGCTTTTGAAATCTTTTAAAATAGCACTTAATTCTTCTTTTTGACTTCGCACTAATAGATTGAATATGATTACTCATAATTACCCATGCATATATTTCAAGACCCTTGTTTTTCTGACAGTATGCTAGGTTAAGGATTATTA
>JALYPI010000097.1 GCA_030856445.1 Bacteroidota bacterium | reverse complement strand
ATGGAGCATTTAGCAATGATTTTTTTAATTTGTCCTATTTTGGAAATACCGCTTTCCAAGGAAGCACTGCAAACCTGAGTGGATTTGATTTTAATTTATTCCAATACCAGCAAATTGAGGGAGGTATTATATTTAATCAAGGTAGGACAGGGATTGGGTTATCGGTTTTGAATGGTCAGCAGCATCAAAGCTTTTCTATTCCCAAAGGAAATGTTTATATCGCTCCTGATGGGAAAACGATGGAAGTTGACCTTTTGTTCAAAGCCCAACAAACAGATCCTCAAAGAAGCGGATATCCCTATACAAATGGAGTGGGGGCATCTATTGATTTTTTTACCACTTTTAATTTTGGTACTCTTGATACCTTTCAGCATAAAGTGCTGGTTGAAATCAGAGATCTGGGTTTTATAAGATGGAACAGGCATGCCACAGAATTTTCTATTGATACAAATTATCGCTTTGAAGGTTTTTTTATAGATAATATCTTCATGCTCAGGGATACCGTTTTTGATTCTAATCTTTCCAATAATAGCCTAGCTGCTCAAGCTAATACTAGTGAAAAAAGATATACAACCGTACTTCCTGCTTTTTTTCATATTGCTGAAATTTATAAAATAAATGAAGATTTTTCACTTATGGGAGGTATCAAATACCGTTTAATGGCTAACTATAATGTTTATTATTATATACGGGGAATGTATCAAATATCGCCCCTATTCGAAGTATCCCCCAGGATTGCCTATGGTGGATATGGAAAATTAAATACGGGAATATCTCTTAGAGCCTTGATTAAAGAATATTATACATTAACTTTGGGCACAGAAAATTTAGAAGGTTTTCTACTTCCTGCTTTTACTGCAGGAACCAGCGCATTTTTAACTTTGCATAGACGATTCTGATGATTAATAGAATACCAAACATTAAATTTACAGATAAAGGAAACTTTTTTCTGATTGCCGGCCCATGTGTTATTGAAGACGAAGATATTGTAATGGAAATTGCAGAAAGAGTGATTGAAATAACCGATAAATTAGAAATCCCGTTTATTTTTAAAGCTTCTTTTAAAAAAGCAAATCGTTCAAGGTTAGATTCCTTCACAGGAATTGGAGATCAAAAGGGTTTGGAGATGATTAAAAAGGTAGGTGAAAGATTTAAAGTACCAACTCTTACTGATGTTCATTCAGTAGAAGACGCTGAAATTGCAGCAAATTATGTTGATGTTCTTCAAATTCCTGCTTTTTTATGCAGGCAAACAGATTTGCTTGTTGCCTCTGCTAAAACTGGTAAATTTGTAAACGTTAAAAAAGGCCAGTTTTTATCAGCAAGTGCAATGAAACATGCAGTAGATAAAATAAAACAAACAGGAAATAACAATGTAATGCTAACTGAACGCGGGACTACCTTTGGTTATAATGACCTGATTGTTGATTACAGGGGGATTCCTGAGATGCAAAAAAACAATGTACCGGTAATTCTTGATGTAACCCATTCCCTTCAGCAACCAAACCAGGAATCAGGTGTAACGGGCGGACGTCCTGAAATGATTGAAACTATTGCAAAAGCTGGGATAGCAGTTGGAGTTGATGGTATATTCATTGAAACCCATCCAAACCCTTCCAAAGCATTATCAGATGGAGCTAATATGCTGCAACTAGATAAATTGGAGGAATTGTTAGTTAAGTTAGTGAAAATCAGGAAATCCATCTAAAAGGTAGTTTCTTTTTTCTTATATCCTTTTAAATATTCATTCAATAAAGAGATTAAATGTTAATAACAAACACTGAAACTATATCAGGCAGAGAAATTGATTTAACAATAGGTCTGGTTAAAGGGAGTACAGTTAGAGCCAGGAATATTGGCCGTGATATTTTTGCCGGGTTAAAAACAATTATTGGTGGTGAAATAACTGGTTATACCAAATTGTTAAATGATTCCAGGGAAGAGGCTTTAAAAAGACTTATTAAAGAAGCTGAAAGTCTAAAGGCCGATGCTGTTGTTAACCTAAGATTTACTACTTCCACGGTTATGGACGGCTGTTCTGAAATTTTAGCTTATGGTACTGCTGTTAAATTAAAATAATTACTGGGGCAATGGATTATAAAAATAAAATAGTTTGGATTACAGGAGCTTCATCCGGAATAGGAGAGGCTCTTTCTCTTGATCTTTCAAAAAGAGGAGCAAAATTGATATTATCAGCAAGGAGAGAGGATGAACTTATTAGAGTGAAAAACCTTTGTGAAAATCCTTCTTTTGTCCAGGTTTTACCATTTGACTTAATGGATATACCCTCTCTTGAATCTACAACTCACCAGGCAGTAAAATTATTTGGAAGGATTGACATGTTGATAAATAATGGAGGTATTAGCCAACGTTCTTTGGTTTGTGATACCCCGTTGGAAATTGACAGAAGAATAATGGAAGTTAATTTTTTCAGTTATGTAGCAATAACAAAAGCGCTGTTACCTTATATGATCAAACAAAATTATGGTCATATTGTAGTTACAAGCAGTATATTGGGGAAAATAGGAGTTTCTTTACGATCTGCTTATGCTTCTTCAAAACATGCCTTACATGGTTTTTATGATTCACTAAGAGAAGAAGTTTTAGAAAATAACATAAAAATTACTATGGTATGTCCGGGATGGATAAAAACAAATGTAACAATCAATGCAATTACAGAAACAGGGCAGGCATACAATAAAATGGGTGATGGGCAGTCAAAAGGAATGGAGCCTTCAAAATGTGCTTCTAAAATTATAAGAGCAATTTCCAAAAACAAAACAGAAGTTTATATAGGTGGATATGAAACCTATACAATATATTTTAAGCGTTATCTGCCAGGTTTATATTTAAAAGTAGTGCGTTTATTTAAAACAACCTGATAATTTAAACTATTTTAATAAAAAGCATGGCCAAAAATATAAGTGGTATTCAACAAGTAGGTGTAGGTATTCCAGATGTTAAACAAGCCTGGAAATGGTATAGAAAAAATTTCGGTTTAGATATTCCAATATTTCAGGAAAGTGCAGAAGCTGCATTAATGACTAAATACACTGGAAAAGAAGTGCATTCCAGAAGTGCTGTTTTAGCCTTGAATCTTCAGGGAGGAGCTGGACTGGAAATATGGCAATTTACCAGTAGAAAAACCGAACCTGTAAAGTATGATATACAGCTGGGTGATTATGGAATATTTACTACTGCTGTAAAATGCAGGAATGTAAATGAAGCATTTGCTTTTTATAAGGCAGAAGGAACTGAAATAATAAGTGAGATAAAAAAAGATCCTGCAGGAAATGAACATTTCTTTATAAAAGATCCTTATGGAATGATTTTTCAAATTTCAAAAGG
>JALYPI010000153.1 GCA_030856445.1 Bacteroidota bacterium | reverse complement strand
ACTTTAAACAATCCTCAAAATCATTTTAATGTTCAATACAAAACAATGAATAAAGGATATCTTGAATCGGGATTTAGAGTAAATAATTTAATAGTATCCAATATATTTGGTTTGGGTGCAGGAGTATTTTACAGGTATGGCCCCTACTCCAATATTTATTTAAAAGATAATATTGCTGCAAAGCTCACCTTCAGTCTGGCATTTTGAATTATGTAAAAAAGGTTGATTATTTAATTGCTTTTTTGTAAATTCAATGAAAGACGATAGAAAAAATAATGGACAATAATTCAAAGCAAAAAAAAAGACCTGGCTTATCATTTCTGACCTTAGCATTTATTATTGCTATTATAAGCATATTTGTCTTTTATATAATTCTAGGGGACTCCGAAGAAAATCCTGCAACGGTAAAAGTGAATAATTATATAGTGCCTGCTCCCGGTGCAATATATGATTATCTGATTTATGTTGAAGAATTCGACATTGCCAAATCAGGAATAAATGATTATACCGCAAGAAGTCTTAAACTGTTATCAGGGGCATTAACCGAGCTTGTCAATTTTGAGCAGATAAAGGATGTGGAAATTATAGCTGAAAGAAATAAATTACTAACAGCATCTGATTACATTCTTATTAACCCTGAAGCTGAAAATGTACCAGATTCAATAAAACATGCTTTTCAAATAGCTTCTCAAATTCTTGTTTATATCCAGGAGGAAAATTTCCCTGAGTTATCTTCCTTGTCAAAAAATGTTGTAGCTGCTTCCAGAGCATTTAATCCAAACAATCCCCTTGTTGATCAAAAAGAACAAATACAATTGTTTTTTAAAGAAACTGCAGATATTATTGAAAACATGGCATTAATAAGAAGCCAGAAATGACACAAATGTTGTACAAAAGCAAATTTGTTTTTTTACAGTTTGAATTAATGAAATTATATTGAATTTTTTAAATCCTTTCTTTTTCTAAAGTAAATTTATTGCATAAAAATCTTTTTTAAGCGTTTGAATTTATAAATTTGAAAGCTTAAATAATACAGATATGGCAGGACACAGTAAGTGGGCAAATATTAAACACAGAAAAGGAGCTCAGGATAAAAAAAGAGCAAAAATATTTACCAAGATTTTAAAGGAAGTAACTATCGCAGCCAAAGATAGTGGGCCAGACCCAAGTTCAAATCCACGTTTGCGACTGGCTATTCAAAATGCAAAAGGAGCAAATATTGCTAAGGACACAGTTGAACGTGCAATTAGTAAAGGTGCTGGTTTAGATGCCCAAAGTTATACTGAAGTTACTTATGAAGGATACGGGTCTAATGGAATAGCTGTTTTTGTTGAATGTACCACAGACAATATAAACAGAACAGTTCAAAACGTAAGGGCTGCTTTTAGCAAATACCACGGAAGCCTTGGCACTAATGGCTCTCTGAGTTTTATATTTGAAAGAAAAGGAATATTTAATGTTCCCAAAGCGGAATTAAATGAGGAGGAATTTATGTTTGAAGTAATTGATGGCGGTGCTGAAGATGTTGAAATACAAGATGATTTTTTTATAATTACTACTTCCCTGGAAAGTTTTGGCTCAATGCAGAAAAAATTAGAAGAAATGGGAATAGAGGCAGAAAATGCTCAATTGGATAGAATACCAAATACTACAATAAAACTGGATTTAGAATCATCAAAAAAAGTAATAAAGCTTATAGATTACCTTGAAGATGATGACGATGTGCAAAATGTTTATCACAACATGGAGCTCACAGAGGAATTAATGGAGCAACTCTAATTTGGTATTGGTCAAAAGAAATCTTAATGATTACTTTTTTATACCTGGTCGAAGCCTGCTTTTATATACAGACAAACAATCTTCCTTAATTCTGCCTTTTCTGATCACTCTTTGTTCCTGTTCAGGCAATGCTGCAATTTCAATACATTTTGGAGTACAGCAACCTTGCATCTTTTTTTCACACTTCTCACATTGAATAAAGAGCAAATGACAATCATCGTTTTTACAATTCGTATGCGAGTCGCAAGGAGCACCGCACTGATGGCAAGAACTAATTACTTCATCACTAATTCTTTCACCTAACCTTTCATCAAAAACAAAATTTTTCCCTTTGAATTTTGAATCAAGTCCCTGATGCTTTACCTGTCTTGCATATTCAATAATCCCGCCATGCAATTGGTTAACATCATTAAAGCCATGATGTTTGAAAAAGGCACTTGCTTTTTCACAACGAATCCCTCCTGTACAGTATAAAAGTAATTTTTTATCCTTTTTATCCTTTAATAGATCCAGAACCAAAGGAAGTTCTTCACGAAAAGTATCCACATCCGGACAAATTGCATTTTCAAAATGTCCTATTTCACTTTCATAATGGTTACGCATATCCACAACAAGAGAATCGGGGTTTTCTAAGGCATCATTAAATTCTTTGGCTGTAAGATGTTTGCCAACATTGGTTACATCAAATTCATTATCGTCTAAACCATCTGCAACAATTTTATGCCTTACTTTAACTGCTAATTTATAAAATGATTTGCCATTATCTTCAACCGCTATTTTAAAGGGCATATTTTTAAATTCTTCATGCAAAAAAAGCTGTTCTTTGAACTGATCCCAATTTGATTCAGGAACACTCATTTGCGCATTTACCCCTTCCTTAGCCAGGTATATTCTGCCAAAAACATTTAGTTGGGCCCATTCAGCAAACAATTCGTCTCTAAATTCACCCGGGTTTTTTATAATAACATATCTATAAAAGGACAATGTAATTCTTTTGAAATTCTCCTGCATTAATTTTTGCTTGAGTTCCTTTTTATTAACACGATTATAAAGGGCCATATGAATATGAATATAAAAATTTTAACGCAAATATAATTCTTTAGTATAAAAGTACACTCTGACTTTGGTCATGAATTATAAAATTGCCTTTAATTTTCAGCCTCAGAAAATAATTAATAGTTTTGCAACCCCAATTTCAAAGAATTGACATGAAAGAAAAAATATTAGTTATAGGCTCCTCTGGACAAATAGGAACAGAGCTTGTGGAAGCCCTTCGTGAAAAACATGGCAGCAGCAATGTAATTGCAGCAGACATTAATACACCTTCGGTGGATTTAATTGAACAAGGCCCCTTTGAAAGCCTTAATGTGCTTGACAAGGCTCGCCTTACTGAGATAATCGAGAAACATGCTATTTCACAAGTTTATCTTTTAGCCGCTCTTTTATCCGCAACTGCAGAGCAAAACCCTGCCTTTGGTTGGGAATTAAACATGACTGGTTTATTTAATGTACTTGAACTGGCAAAAGAGAAAAAGATAAAGAAAGTATACTGGCCAAGTTCAATTGCAGTTTTTGGGCCTACAACCCCTAAGGCAAACACACCTCAATATACTATTACAGAGCCCAATACTGTTTATGGCATATCAAAGCTCGCTGGGGAAAGATGGTGTGAATATTATTTTAATAAATATAATGTTGACGTTAGGGGCATAAGATACCCAGGGTTAATTGGATACAAATCTGCTCCCGGGGGAGGAACTACTGATTATGCGGTTCACATTTTTCACCAGGCATTAAAACACAAAAGATACGAATGCTTTTTAAGCGAGGATACCGTATTACCTATGATGTATATGCCAGATGCAATTAAAGCAACCATCGATATTATGGAAGCTCCCGCAAACAATATAAAAATCCGCTCAGGATATAATGTTGCTGCTATTAGTTTTTCACCAAAAGAACTTTCAGAGGAAATAAAAAAACATATTCCTGATTTTAAAATTACTTATGCTACTGATTTTAGACAATCAATAGCAGACAGCTGGCCACAAAGTATAAATGATGATTTTGCGAAAAAGCACTGGAACTGGGCACCTGACTATAATTTAAGCGATATGGTTTCAGACATGTTGAAAAATATTTCATAATTTTGAAACTAAAGATAAAAATAGCCGTAAAAACTTATTGTGCATAGACATAAAATAATGACTTTTTATGATAGAATGCATATTTTAGGCTTTCGTCTTTTAAAAACAAACGGTAGTCTAATAATTGTAACAAGGAATCAATAATTAAGCTAAATTGTTCACAAAACAGAATTAAATAAAATGAAAAGAATATTACTATTTTTATTTTTCATTGCCTGTAAAATAAGTACCGCTCAATCATTTGAGATAAATGAACAGGACACAATTAATTTAATTGATGTTAATAATTTAAAACAAGGGCATTGGATTTTTTGGGGGAAAATGAAAAAGCTTCCCGGCTACTCCGATTCTCAAAAGGTTGAGGAAGGGAAATATGCGGACAATAAAAAAATTGGTTCTTGGAAAAAATATTTCCCCAGTGGAAATGTTCAAAATGAAATCACTTATAAAAATGGGCGCCCTAACGGTTATTATATTAACTATTATGATAACGGTAAAATAGAAGAGGAAGGAACATGGGTAAATAATAAACCTGTTGGTCAATTTAAAAGATATCATGAAAACGGTGTTATATCACAGGAATTTAATTTTAACACCAAAGGAGATCGTGAAGGGGTTCAAAAATATTACTATGAAAATGGTAAAGTAATGATTGAAGGAGAATGGGCAAACGGTCAGGAAAGTGGCGTTTTAAAAGAATATTATGAAAATGGAGATATCCGGGCAGAAAAAAACTTTGCTAATGGAACTTTAGATCCTGCAACATCAAAAACTTACGAGCCTAAAAAGCCTCTTGAGAAAAAGGAAGCGCCAAAACCTGCTGACAACAAACCTGTTGTAGTTGCTCAGAAAGACGAATTGCCTAATATGGGTGCATTTAACGGTAATGGATACGGAAAACTTTATAACAAGAACAACCTAGTTGTTAAGGACGGGGTCTTCCAAAATTACAAATTAATTGATGGAAAGTATTTTGTGTATAATAATGACGGTATTCTTCAAAAAATAGAGATTTATAAAAATGGTGTTTATATTGGAGATGGTGTTATTTCTGACAAATAGACTGAATTGAAATAGTCTCTTTCATAATAAAAAATTTCTTACTTCCTTTACAATGGTAAAATCCATAGTAAAGGAAGTTTTTTTTTAACCGAAATTTTAAGATGCATAAAATAGAAATTTATAATACCCTTACCCGTAAGAAAGAAGTTTTTGAACCAATTAACCCTCCATTTGTTGGCATTTACGTTTGCGGCCCCACTGTTTATGGAGATGCCCATCTTGGCCATGGAAGAGCTGCCATTACTTTCGACCTTGTTAACAGATACCTTTCCCATGTAGGATATAAAGTCCGGTATGTGAGAAACATAACTGATGTTGGACATTTAGAAAACGATGCTGACACAGGGGAAGACAAAATAGCTAAAAAAGCAAGGCTGGAACAACTTGAGCCAATGGAAATAGTACAGTATTTTACCGATAGGTATCACTCCAATATGAGTGCGCTTAATGTAAAAAACCCAAGTATTGAACCTAAAGCTTCCGGACATATTATTGAACAGATTAAAATGATACAGGATATTATTGACAATGGTTTTGCTTATGTTGTTAATGAGTCTGTATATTTTGATATTATGAAATATGACAAGAGCAATAATTACGGAAAATTATCAGGAAGAATCATAGAAGACCTTTTATCAAACACAAGAGAGCTTGAAGGACAGCAAGAGAAAAAAAACCCTTTAGATTTTGCTTTATGGAAAAAAGCAAGTAAAGAACATATTATGCAATGGCCATCACCCTGGGGTAATGGATTTCCTGGCTGGCATATTGAATGTTCTGCTATGAGTACGAAATACCTAGGTGAAACTTTTGATATTCATGGCGGTGGTATGGACCTTTTATTTCCGCATCATGAATGTGAGATTGCACAGTCCCGGGCTAGCAATAAAAAAGATCCTGCCAAATATTGGATGCATAATAATATGATTACCATTAATGGTCAAAAAATGGGCAAATCATTAGGCAATTCCATCTCCCTTTTTCAATTCTTTTCAGGAGATCATCCAATTCTTAACAAAGCTTACTCAGCTATGACTATCCGTTTCTTTATTTTGCAGGCCCATTATGGCAGCACTATAGACTTTTCAAATGAAGCCCTGGATGCAGCAAGAAAAGCTTATAAAAAGATAATTAATGGCGTTAAATCCTTAAAAAATCTAAGCCATACTCAAGAGGGAGAGATAAATGAAAAGGCAAATACAGAGATAAATGCTTTTTGCCAGATGTGTTACAAGGGGATGAATGATGATTTCAACTCTGCAGTGGCTATTGCAAACCTTTTTAACCTGTTAAAATATATTAATTCATTAAAAAATGAAGTTATTAATATAGGCTCTTTAACTAAAGAAACTTTTGAAACTTTAAAAACCACTTATATGGTTTTTGTTGAGGAGATTCTTGGTTTAAAAGAAGAATCGGATATTAATATTGATCAAATGATGGAAACTTTGCTAAAATTATATTCAAAATCAAAAAGCGAAAAAGATTATTCAACGGTTGATATGATAAGAGCAGATGTGAAAAAGGAGGGAATAGTGATTAACGATTTAAAAAAAGGAATATCCTGGAGTTATGAAGAATAATATCATTTTAGTGTTAATTTTATCTGTGTTTTTATTTGCTTGTCAAAATACTGAAGAGGATAAAAAAACAGAAACTAAAGAAGAAAAGCCTGTAGAGGTTGAACCAAGAGTTAAAGCTCCGGATTTTAATGCAGATTCAGCATATGCATATATTGAAAAGCAGGTAAGCTTTGGTCCTAGGGTTCCAAATTCAAAAGCCCATGCACAAACAGCCCAATACCTTGTAAATAAATTAAAATCATATGAATTCAATGTAATTCTTCAGGAGGGAAAAGTAACCGCTTTTGATAATAAGGTACTTGATCTAAAAAACATTATTGCCGAATATAAACCTGAGGCCAGTGAAAGGATTATGCTTTTTGCTCACTGGGATACCCGTCCTTTTGCCGATCAAGACACCAAGGATCGCAATAAGCCTATTGATGGGGCCAATGATGGGGGCAGTGGAGTTGGTGTGCTTTTAGAAATTGCCAGGCAAATTAGCATTCAAAAACCAGCAATTGGCATTGATATAATTTTATTTGATGCAGAAGATTATGGCCAGCCCGATGGAACCATGATGGAGCGAAAAGCGGATACTTATGCATTGGGTTCTCAATTTTGGTCCAAACAACCCCACAAAAAAGGGTATAATGCCAGATATGGAATATTACTTGATATGGTTGGAGCAAAGGATGCACTATTTACCAAAGAAGGAACTTCAATGTATTATGCGCCCATGGTGGTAGAAAAAGTATGGAATACTGCAGCCTCTTTAGGTTATGGCGCTTATTTTATTGATAAGAAAACCCCCGGAATAACGGATGATCACAGTTATGTAAATGCCATTGCCGGAATTCCAAGTATCGACATTATTCAGTACGATCCTGAAACTCAATCTAAATTTGGCCATTATTGGCATACACATGATGACAATATGGAGATTATTGATAAAAACACCTTAAAAGCTGTTGGACAAACCCTTTTGGAAGTAATTTATCAGGAAAAGGAACAGTAAGCAAATTAGTCTACTCTATGAGCTGCTAGCTTATTAATATTTTAAAAATCAAATGTAGATTTTGTTGTAAAAATCTTCCTACTAAAATAAAGAAATGTCAGAAAAAAAATTATTCCTGTTAGATGCATTTGCCTTGATTTATAGAGCATATTTTGCCTTTAGCAAAAACCCAAGATATAATTCAAAAGGATTAAACACTTCAGCCATTTTAGGTTTTACTAACAGCCTTGCTGAAGTATTACAAAAAGAGAAACCCACTCACATTGCTGTTGTTTTTGACACAGCAGGCCCAACATCAAGGCATGATGATTTTACAGAGTATAAAGCCAATAGAGAAGCCCAGCCTGAGGATATAACTCTTGCCATCCCATATATTATGAAAATTATTGAGGGATTTAACATTCCTGTTTTATTTTCGGAGGGTTATGAAGCTGATGATGTAATAGGTACCCTTGCAAAAAAAGCAGAAAAAGAAAATTTCATTACCTACATGATGACTCCTGATAAGGATTTTGGACAGCTTGTAACAGATAAAATTTTCATTTATAAACCAGCTAGTTTTGGAAATGGCGCCCAGGTTATGGGTGTAAAAGAAGTGTGTGCTAAATTTGAAATTGAAAATCCTTTACAGGTAATAGATATTTTAGGATTAATGGGTGATGCGGTAGATAATATTCCAGGAATACCGGGAGTAGGTGAAAAAACTGCGAAAACATTAATTGCTCAGTTTGGGAGCATTGAAAATCTACTCATTAACACAGATAAACTAAAAGGAAAACTTAAAGAGAAGGTTGAAGCTAATGTAGATAAAGCCATAATGTCCAAAATGCTGGCCACTATTTTGCTTGACGCTCCTGTTGAATTAGATGAGGTAGCACTTCGAATAGAAGAACCAGATAAAAATGCATTAAGAGAAATATTTGCCGAACTTGAATTTAGAGCCATTGGAAAAAGAATTCTTGGCGAGGATATACCCAATTCTCCATCATTAAAAAAGAATGGAAACACAGCTCAAATGGATTTATTCGGGCAAGAAGGCGCAATGACAACTTCTTTAGAGGAAAGTCCTGATGAGGCACAGGTAAGGACATTAGAAACCATAGAAACAGTTAATCATAAATACGAAATTGCTGACAATACTGAAAAAATAAAAAGCCTAGTAGAAGAATTAGAAAAAAGTAAAGGTTTTTGTTTTGACACTGAAACCACAGGATTATCTGTAACTGAATGTGAGTTGGTGGGAATGTCTTTTTCCTATAAGCCTCATTGTGCTCATTATGTTCCACTTCCAGAGGATAAAAAAGAATTAAAAATTATCCTGGAATATTTTAAACCTGTTTTTGAAAACCAATCAATTGAAAAAACTGGTCAAAACCTTAAGTATGATTTATCAATGCTAAAGGTTAATGGAATTGATGTAAAAGGTAAATTATTTGATACTATGCTTGCTCATTATTTAATTGAGCCTGACATGAAGCACAATATGAATTTTCTTGCTGAAACTTATTTGAATTACTCCCCTATTTCTTATGAAAGCCTTGCCGGAAAAAAAGGAAAAGCACAATTGCCTTTAAGATCGGTGCCGATAGAGCAGCTTGCAGATTATGCCTCAGAGGATGCTGATGTTACTTTAAGATTAAGAAATTTCTTTGAGCCTTTGCTTGAGAAAACTCAAACTAAAGATCTGTTTGAAAATATAGAAGTTCCATTAATTCCTGTTTTAACAGCTATTGAAACCGAGGGCATGAGCCTTGATGTGAAAGCATTAAATGAATTTTCAAAAGAACTGGAAACACAAATCAAAACACTTGAAGTTGAAATTTATGAATGTTGTGGGGAAAAATTTAATATTGCATCCCCAAAACAACTAGGAGAAGTCCTGTTTACTAAACTAGGAATAGATGAAAAGGCAAAAAAAACTAAAACAGGCCAGTTCTCAACAGGAGAAGAGGTTCTTGTAAAACTTGTAAATAAGCACCCTATAATTGAAAAAATCCTTACTTTCAGATCATTACAAAAGCTAAAATCAACTTATGTGGATAGCCTTCCCTTAATGGTTAATTCCAAGACCGGGAAAATTCATACCAATTTTAATCAAACAGTAGCAGCAACAGGTCGCTTAAGTTCCAATAATCCTAATCTTCAAAACATTCCTATTAGATCTGAAAATGGACGTGAAGTAAGAAAAGCTTTTGTATCAAGTCCAGGAAAAATATTGCTTGCAGCAGATTATTCACAAATAGAGCTGCGAATTATTGCAGAATTAAGTGGTGATGAAGAACTAAGTGCTGCCTTTATAAATGGACTGGATATTCATGTTTCTACAGCATCAAAAATTTACAATGTACCATTAGAGGAGGTTAGCAAGGAAATGAGAAGGAATGCAAAAACTGTCAATTTTGGAATAATATACGGCATTTCTGCATTTGGGCTATCTGAAAGGCTTGGAATTCCTCGAAGGGAAGCTGCGGAAATAATTGAACAGTATTTTATAAAATTCCCTAAAATAAAGGAATATATGAATAACACCATAAATTCTGCCAGGGAGAATGGTTATGTAGAAACCATTATGAAAAGAAGAAGGTATTTAAGAGATATTAATTCCAGGAATTCAGTGGTTAGGGGCTTTGCTGAAAGAAATGCTATTAATGCCCCTATTCAGGGATCTGCAGCTGATATGATAAAAATTGCCATGATCAATATTTTTAATGATTTTAATGAAAAAAATATTCGATCAAAAATGGTTTTACAAGTACATGATGAGCTTCTTTTTGATGTAATACCAGAAGAGCTTGAAACAGTTAAAGCCATTGTTGAGGTACGAATGAGAACGGCAATAAAAATGAAAATACCTGTTGTGGTTGACATGGGAACAGGACACAATTGGCTTGACGCTCATTGATTTTAAAAGAATAAATTCTTGCATTTAACATAAATTTTTATACTTTTGATTTTAAAATATACATTCCTATGACAGCTATGAACACTAATTTTTCTATCAAACCTTTTTTGATAATTCTAATATCGGCCTTGGTTTTCTCTTGCAATGAATCGAAAAAAGTTAAGGAAGATGTTATATTGACTGGTGAAGAAAAAGAACTCGACTCCCTAAAAAGAGCCACTGCCGAAAAAGTGTTTTTCACTATTCCCTCCCCTATTGAAACTGCAGCAATTCTACAAAAATCAGGCGCAAAATATAATATTGAAATACTTAATCCTGTTGGAAATAAAGACAAATATGTTACAATAAAAAGCAAAGCTTTAAACCTTGGGATATACGGGGCTGACTTAAGTTTTACAGCCATATTTGACAAAAGCCAGGAAGCTATGCTTTATCTTTCATGTACAAAAAAGCTTTCAGAAGATCTAGGGATTATTGATGCATTTGATGTTGATAAAATTGAACGCATAGAAGCAAATTTGAACAACAGGGATTCTTTATTAGTTTTGATCACAGAATCTTATTTTGAATCTGATTCCTATCTTAAAGAAAATGAAAGAGGCAACGTTTCTGCACTAATGGTGCTTGGTGGCTGGATTGAGGGTTTACATATTGCTACCTCCGTAGAAAAAAGCTTAAGAGCATCTAATGGCAACGAAATTATGCTTGGCAGAATTGCAGAGCAAAAGATCTCCCTTGAAAATTTAATTGAGCTGGTTAATGTGTATGATCTTGATGTGCCCGAAATATTACAGGGGTTAAAAGAATTAAAAATATTATTTGATACTATAGAAGAAAAAGAAGTAAACACAACAGTAACAGTTTCTTCAAAGGAGTCTTCAATACCAACGGTTGGAAAAACAGTAAGTTTAAAAATAACTACTCAACAAGCTGATCAAATATCTTCCAAAGTTAGAGAAATAAGAAATAAAATCATTTCCTGATCAAAACATTAAAAAAATGAACAATTCATCTATTAAACTGCTATTGTTATTTATAGCTTTAAATGTTCCAACGGTTCTATTTGCACAGTGTAAACTTTTTTCAAAAAAACAATGTATTCCTGAACTCATGCCCTATAATCACAATGGGCAATTAAATAATATTACATTAATGCCCGGTGAAAAAGCGGAATTATTAATGACTTTTTATGCTGGCCAGGATTACAGGCTTATGGTTTGTGGACAACCTATTTTAGGAGACATTCAGTTTAAGGTAAAAGACAAGGACAAAAAAGAAATCTACGATAACATTACTGCCACAACCTCAAGTATTTGGGATTTTAAAGTTGCTTCAACCCAGCAGCTTATTCTTGAAGTTATTGTGCCCGAATCAGATTCTAAGACAAAAATAATGGAAAGTGGTTGTGTTTCCGTATTAGTTGGTTTTAAACTTTAAAGTTAAAACAAGGACAATTAAACTCTCTCGTTTTTTATTCCTTCATTCCCCTTTTTCATATCTACTATGGAACGATCAAACTGAGAATACGTTAGTATTAACTGTGCTCAGTTCTTCCCTCTAATATGGAAACTACTCCTGTATCCATATTTTTCTTTTAGAATGACCTGTATATATTTCAAAGCAAAGATTTAAAGATTTGAGAAACAGAACAGGGTAGAGTCTAATTCTTTTAAATAGGTTATTATGACAATAAATAAAAGACTACTTTTTACAAAACAGAAGAGTTTAAAAACAGAACAAAGAATGCATATAGTAAACCTTGCAATCTAATTTTTCATCTTAAAATGTATTAATCCCAATGATTTAATTTTATCAGAAAATGAGTTATGAAACTGAGTTATATCCAATAAAAAAGCCCACAAAAGATATTGTGGGCTTTTCCAATTGCATTATCATCTTTTAATTCAATATTATCTTTTTAACTATTACCTTTTCTCCTTGGCTAAGTTTCACAAAATAAATACCCTTTGAAAGCTGCAAGTCAGATTTACTGAGCCTGATAATGTGATCACCAGCGGTCAAATTGCGTTCAGATTGAATTACAGTTTCTTTTCCAAGAATATCTACAAGAGAGACTTTAACAATCTCGCTTTTATTAAGATTTAGTTTGATTACAGCTTCATCCTTTAGAGGATTAGGATAAACAATGAAGTTTTCAGCTGATATGTTGTAATCATTAATCCCAACAGCTGGATCGCTTATATTTATATCGTCTAGATAAATATTGTTTCCTCCGTTACTTGTAAACTGAAACTTGAATCTAAAATTACTGTTAAGGTAGGAAGCAGGAATGTTCGTAACTGTATATTCCTTCCAATGGGTAGAATCACTTGGTGTAAAGACGGTGGATTGAACAGCAACTGAAGCAAGATTCGCTCCACTCCTGTTCCATCTGCTAACCCAAGTTTTTCCACAATTAAAAGAAGCCATGAATCTCAATTCATCTGTACTATTGGAGTTTTTCTGAGCATATGCTACTTTAAAAGAAACACTTACAGTGCTTAAAGCTGACAGGTCTATTGTGTTGCTGCTTATTTCATCAATTGAACCAGCAGGATTGCTATAATTATTTATCTTTAAAGATTTAGAACTGTTAACTCCTACATTAGTGACTTGCCATGTGGAAGCGGCATCAGGATTAAAAACAAACCAATTATTGTTTGGCACAGAGGAAGCGGTTTCAAAACCTTCAACAAAAGGATACATAGTTCCAGAGGAAGGAAGAACAGTAATATAATTGGTTTTTGTTTCGGCTTGACTAGAAACACCGGCACTTACTGATATTTGAACACTATATGTGCCCGGGGTATTATAAACAACAGATGGGTTTTTAACTGCTGTAGAAGAGGTATATGAGGCTCCTGTAAATGACCAGTTCCAACTGGATGGATTGTTGTATGATAAGTCGTAAAATATAAGTGTATCCCCGGCGCAAACTTCAGTTCTTTCAGTAACAAAATCAGCTTTGCACAAAGTATTGGTTCCATCAGTTCCTGTTGCTACCAGATTTGACTGCTGCCAAAGACTGCTTCTTTGAGCAACAGTGGAAGTTGTTGCTGCCCTCATCCTGGCTGATTGCCCCTGAGTGAACATTTTAGAGCAGTAAGAATAGTCCATATAATTTTGAACATTATCCAGACTGCTGCAGGTATTCCCTCCCAAATCACAGCTAGTCCAACCAATAGTATTAGGTGTGTCAGTAACACCATCATCATCATTGCAATTCGAGGCAAGACCCGGATCGTTTGAGTTGCCCCAAGTGTGAGGTAAGTTAATCCAATGACCGATTTCATGCGTAAGGGTTCTTGAACGCTGAAGGGAACCTGTTCCAATGCTTCCAACATAATTATGCAAAACCATAATACCATCCATATTAGGACTGGAAGAAACAGATCCTGGTCTGTAGGTATAACCGGCAGCGCCAATAGTTATAGTGTTCACAACCCAAATATTTAAATATTTGTTCCGGGGCCAACGGCTAACATTTGAGGTTGACATATCATTCCAGGAGTTATCTCCTTGATAAGTTTCCTGTGAAATCGTTCTAACTATACCATTTGTGCAATTACCACTTGGATCCTTTTGGGCCAACTTAAATTCTATTTCAGAATCTCCAGCAATTGCTTTAAATGCAGCTACTATTTCATTAGTGTCTGAATTCAATTTTCTAAAATCTTTATTTATAACTGCAATAGCATCATAAACCTGTTCATCGGAAATGTTTTCTGGACCGTTATTGTGAATAATATGAAACACAACTGGAATGGTATAAACAACCCCTCTGGTTCCTGATCTTTGGGAAGAAAACTCTTTTGTGTATTCTTCTAATTCCTTGGTATCAATTAAAATTTGTTTGTAAAGCTCGGGATTTTCATTTTTTATTTTTTCCTCAGCCTCAGCTTGTCCGCAATACTTAAGATCTTGAGCTACTATGCCTTCTGAGAAAAAAAACACTGAAAGACAAGTAAAAATTATAAAGTAAGTTTTTTTCATTTGTTATATTTATAAATTTAAATTCTATGTAGATTACTTTTTTAAAAATGCAATTTATAAAAACCCTGAGTATTATCCTACTTTTCAGAAATTAAAAAAAGCTAAAAAAAAGAATAAAATCATGCAAAGCCAATCAATTATCAACTTTTGTTGTTTCTTGAAAATTAATTAAGGATTACTTTTTTAACAGAAACACTATTGCCCAAAGTTAGTTTAATAAAGTAAATGCCTTTTGAAAGATTCATTTCAGATTTACTAAGCCTGATGCTGTGTTCTCCTTGTGGTAAATTGCTCTCCTGATAAATCACAGTTTCCTTACCAAGTATATCAACAACAGCTAACTTTACGGTTTCGTTTTTATCCAGATATAATTCAATTACAGCTTCATCTTTAAAGGGGTTAGGGTACACAACAAAATCATTTACAGAATCATACTGTTCCTCAATTCCAACTGTAGCTGGATCATAAATATTTATATCATCTATATAAACATTGTTACCACCATCACTTTTGAATTGAAATTTAAACCTAAAATCACTATTAAGGTAAGATCCCGGG
>JALYPI010000092.1 GCA_030856445.1 Bacteroidota bacterium | reverse complement strand
TGGTTTTGTTAAGCCTACTGATAGTGTAGATACAGAAGATGGTTCATTGAAGTTTTATGATCGTACCATGTATGACTCTCACAATGGAGGATATGGCAAAATTACTGTTCAGCGCGCTTTTGAAGTTTCAACCAACGTGGGTGTTTCCAAAATAATTAATAGCAGTTATGTAAAAGACCCGCAGAAGTTTGTAGACAGGCTGCATAGCATGAATTTAAATAATAAGCTCGATTTGGAAATTGCTGGTGAAGGGGTGGCTGAAATTAAGAATGTGAATAATCCAACCTGGTCTGGAGTTTCCTTACCATGGATGTCAATTGGATATGAAACCAGGTTAACACCAATGCAAATTTTAACTTTTTACAATGCAGTGGCAAATAATGGGAAGATGGTTAAACCCATGTTTGTGAAAGAAATCAGAAAAAGAGGAAAGCTTGCCAAGAGATTTAAAACTATAGTGCTTAATGAGGCTATTTGTTCACAGCAAACCATTGGTTTTGCCCAAAAAATGCTTGAAGGAGTTGTGGAGAATGGAACTGCAATAAACTTAAAAAACGCTAGTTATAAAATTGCTGGAAAGACTGGCACAGCGCAGATTGCAAATAAATTGTATGGTTATAGAGGCAAGTTAAGTTACCAGGCTTCCTTTGTTGGATATTTTCCTGCCGATAACCCAAAATACTCTTGTATTGTGGTTGTAAATGCACCTTCTAATAATGTGTATTATGGAAACCTGGTAGCTGGACCGATTTTTAAAGAAATTGCTGATAAAGTATATGCTACCAACCTTGATATTCATAAGCCGATAGATTTTGAAACGCATCTGGCAAAAAATTCTGTGCCTTATTCTAAGCATGGTTATTATCACGATTTAAATAAGGTATTTGAAGGATTACACATTGCAATGGACAACAAAGCAAAAAATAAGGAATGGGTAAGTACAAAAACCGGAGAAAAAAATGTTGAACTCAATGATATCAACTATGTTTTAGGCCTTACTCCAAATGTAATTGGAATGGGTTTGCAGGATGCTTCTTATCTTTTGGAAAACAAAGGATATACTGTACATGTGAAGGGCAGGGGAATGGTGAAAAAACAGTCAATTCCTTCAGGCGCTAGAATTGAAAAGGGAAATATTATTTTACTTGAATTATCATAAATATTAATGAAGCTTTTAAAGGATATATTATACAAAGCTGGACTCATTGAAGTAGTGGGGTCAACAAATGTTGCCATAAGTTCTGTTTCATTCGATTCAAGAAAAGTGGAAAGGGATGGGCTGTTTGTAGCAGTCAGAGGCGAAAATGTGGATGGTCATAATTATATAAATCAGGCTATTGCCAAAGGAGCTATCGCCATAGTTTGTGAAGAGCTGCCGGATGAATTAAAAGAGAAAATAAGTTATATTAAAGTTAAGCACGCTGCGGCTGCCCTTGCCTATATTGCCTCTAATTATTACGATAATCCTTCCTCGGCTTTAAAACTAATTGGAGTTACAGGAACAAATGGAAAAACCACAACTGTTACTCTTCTTTACAATCTTTTTCAGGAATTAGGCTATAAAACGGGATTGCTCTCTACGGTTGTAAATAAAATAGGAAAGGAAACTATTCCTGCAACTCACACTACTCCTGATGCTTTGCAATTAAATGCATTGCTTAGAAAAATGGTTGAAAACGGGTGTAAATACTGCTTTATTGAAGTTAGTTCTCATGCTGTTGTGCAGCACCGTGTTACCGGACTTGAATTTGCCGGAGGCGTATTTACCAATATCACTCATGATCATTTAGATTACCACAAAACTTTTGATGAATATATAAAGGCCAAAAAAGGATTTTTTGATATGCTGCCTGAAAGTGCTTTCGCTCTTGTAAATAGGGATGATAAACACTCAGGAATAATGGTTCAGAATTCAAAGGCCCAAAAAAAGAAATACAGTCAGTTTTTAGGAGGCGATTTTAAAGCTAAAATAATTGAAAGTCAGTTATCAGGAATGATGCTGAATTTGGACGGGCAAGAGTTGTGGGTAAAGTTAATAGGCGGCTTTAATGCTTATAATATTTTGGCAGTATATGGCACAGCCATGCTTTTAGGTCAGGATAAATTAAAGGTAATGACAGCTTTAAGCTCTCTGGAATCTGTAGAGGGGCGTTTTCAGTATTTAAAATCAAAAAGTAATATTACTGCAGTAGTGGATTATGCACATACTCCTGATGCATTAATGAATGTTCTAAAAACAATAAAGGAAATTAGAACAGGCAATGAACAGGTAATAACAGTAGTGGGCTGCGGTGGTGACAGAGATGCTGCAAAAAGGCCTGTGATGGCAGAAATTGCCGCTGATTATAGTGATAAGGTTATTCTAACCTCAGACAATCCAAGATCTGAAGAGCCTGATGCCATTATTGCTGAGATGAGAAAAGGCATTAACGCTGTAAATTTTAAAAAAACACTCGCTATTACAGATCGTCTGGAAGCAATTAAAACAGCTTGCACTTTTGCAAAACCAGGCGACATAATACTTGTTGCGGGCAAGGGCCATGAAAAATACCAGGAAATAAAAGGAGTTAAGCATCCTTTTGATGATATGGAGATTATTAAAGACACATTTATATTGCTACAACACAACTAGATTAATATGTTTTACTATTTATTCAGTTACTTAGATAAGTTAAATTTCCCAGGAGCCGGAGTATTTCAGTTCATCTCTTTCAGAGCTGCTATGGCTGTGATTTTTTCTTTGCTTATTTCACTGGTTTTTGGAAAAAGAATTATTGATTTCCTGCAAAAGAAACAAATAGGAGAAATTGTTAGAAACCTTGGTCTTGAAGGTCAAATGCAAAAACAAGGAACTCCTACAATGGGAGGTTTAATAATTCTTGCGGCAATTCTTATTCCCACCCTTTTATTTGCCAAGCTGAATAATATTTATATCATTTTGATGATTGCCTCCACAGTATGGTTAGGGCTTATTGGCTTTACGGATGATTACATTAAGGTTTTCAAAAAGAACAAGGATGGTTTGGCTGCAAAATTCAAGCTGGTTGGGCAGATCGGTATCGGGCTTATAGTTGGAATTGCCCTTTATTTCAGTGATGGCGTAAAAGTAAAGGAAAAAGTTTTACTCGATAGTGCCATTGCAAGTGGTGTTGAAGTTTTTGAGGATGATGTGATAACTCATCAACCAAAAAACTATTACTGGAAGGAAACAAAGTCACTAAAAACAACTATTCCATTTATTAAAAACAATGAATTCAATTACTCAAAAATATTGGTGTTTTTGGGCGATAATTATGAGAAATGGGCCTGGTTGGTGTTTATTCCAATTGTAATCCTAATTGTTACCGCAGTATCAAATGGTGCAAATATTACTGATGGATTGGATGGGCTTGCCACTGGTACTTCAGCTATAATAGGCGCTACACTTGGGATTTTTGCCTATGTGTCAGGTAACGTGTTTTTTGCCGATTATCTCAACATAATGTACATCCCGGATTCGGGAGAATTGGTTGTTTTTATTGCTGCTTTTGTGGGAGCTTGCGTTGGTTTTCTTTGGTATAACTCATATCCTGCACAAGTATTTATGGGCGACACAGGAAGCCTTGCCCTTGGAGGAATTATAGCTGTTTTTGCCATAGCCATACGTAAAGAGTTGCTAATACCAATACTTTGCGGAATTTTCCTTGTTGAAAATGTTTCTGTTATGTTACAGGTGGTTTATTTTAAATACACTAAAAAGAAGTATGGTGAGGGCAGAAGAATTTTTAAAATGGCTCCCCTGCATCATCATTATCAAAAATCAGGAATGCATGAGGCCAAAATTGTTTCAAGGTTTTGGATTATTGGAGTAGCACTGGCAATATTAACATTTGTAACCTTAAAATTGAGGTAAATGGGAAATAAGATAAGCATATTAGGCGCTGGCGAAAGCGGTATTGGTGCAGCAATTCTTGCCAAGCAAAAAGGCTTTAATGTCTTTGTTTCTGATAGTGGTGTAATTGCTGAGAAGTATAAAAGCATTCTTACTCATAGTAATATAAGTTTTGAAGAGGGGAAACATTCTGAGCATGAAATTTTTGGTTCATCCCAAGTGATAAAAAGCCCGGGTATTGCCGATAATACTGAATTGATACTTAAATTAAAAGCAAAGAACATTCCTGTAATTTCAGAAATTGAGTTTGCTGGCAGATATACCAGTGCAAAAATGATTTGCATTACCGGTAGTAATGGTAAAACAACTACTACAATGTTGATATATCATATACTAAAAAAGGCAGGCTTTAAAGTTGGTTTAGCTGGAAATGTGGGCGAGAGTCTTGCTAAAAAAGTAGCAGAAGGAAATTATGATTATTTCATTGTTGAACTCAGTAGTTTTCAACTTGATGGAATGTATGATTTCAAAGCTGATATAGCAATTTTACTCAACATTACTTCTGATCATCTTGACAGGTATGAATACAAAATGCAGAACTATATCGATTCTAAATTTAAAATAGTACAGAATCAAAAAAATTCAGATGTGTTTATTTATTGTCTTGATGACGAGAATATTACCCTGCAATTGAATAAAATGAAAGTAAACTCGGAGCATTATCCTTTTTCTATTAAAAACAAGGTGGAGCAAGGTGCTTATTTAAATGAAGAACAATTAATTATACAAACAAATAACGAACCGATAAGTATGTCTATTCACGAATTAGCGCTCCAGGGAAATCACAATCTCTACAACTCAATGGCAGCAGGTATTGCAGCAAAAATATTAGATATCAGAAAAGATTTGATTCGCGAAAGTCTTGCTGACTTTCAAAACATAGAGCATCGTTTGGAATTTGTTGCAAAAGTAAATGGGATAGAATTTATTAATGATTCTAAAGCAACCAATGTTAATTCTACCTGGTACGCTCTTGAGAGCATGGAAAATCCTGTGATATGGATTGCAGGTGGCGTTGATAAAGGGAATGATTATGCTTCTTTAGCTGAAATAGCTAAAGATAAAGTAAAGGTGCTTATATGCATGGGAGTGGATAATGAAAAATTAATAGCCGCTTTTAAAGATGTTATTCCTGTAATAGAAGTTGCTGGGTCAGCTTATGAAGCTGTTTCTAAAGCGTATTCTATGGGCACTAAAGATGACACTGTGTTGCTTTCGCCTGCTTGTGCAAGTTTTGATTTATTTCAAAATTATGAAGACAGAGGAAGACAGTTTAAAGAAGCAGTAAGAGGTTTGTAGTTTATTAATTGCATTTGAAAAGAACACAATTTTTATTTTAAAGAAAAATTAAATGAATTTAAGTCAGATAAAAGGAGATAAAGTGATTTGGGCCATCGTGGTGCTCTTGTCTATTATATCTATGTTGGCTGTTTACAGTTCAATATCTTCTTTGGCTTATAAAAGTGGCTCTTCAAACCAGGAAATTATTTTAATTAAGCATGCCATTACAGTTTTAATGGGATTGTCATTAATGTTTTTTGTGCACAGACTTAAGTTCACTTATTATTCAAGAATAGCTCAGCTTGCCTATTGGGTGGCAATACCATTGCTTGCTTTAACTTTAATTTTAGGAGTAAGTTTGAATGATGCAAGCAGATGGCTTGTGGTTCCTGGTCTGGGTATATCTTTTCAAACTTCTGATTTTGCAAAATTAGCCCTCATTATGTTTGTAGCAAGATTGTTGGCTAAAAAGCAAGATCAGATTAAAGATTTTAAATCCACTTTTATTCCGGTACTTCTGCCCATTTTTGTGATTTGTGGTTTAATTCTGCCTGCCAATTTTTCTACTGCTGCTGTATTGTTTGCTACCTGCTTAGTTCTAATGTTTATTGGAAGAGTAAATGTGAAATATTTATTTGCCCTTGGTGGAGTAGGTGTTGTTTTGTTTGGATTATTTGTAGTTATAGCTCTTAATTCTTCTGATAAAGGGCGTATTGGTACCTGGAAAAACAGGATTGAAAATTTTGCAAGTGGAGGTTCTGCGAATACCGATTCAAACTACCAGGTAAATCAGGCAAAAATTGCCATTGCTACTGGAGGTGTAATGGGTAAAGGGCCTGGAGGAAGCACCCAGCGTAATTTCCTTCCTCATCCCTACTCAGATTTTATTTATGCCTTTATTATTGAAGAATACGGCTTGGTGGGAGGTAGCTTTGTACTTTTCTTATATATATTATTGTTGTTCCGCACTATACGAATTGCCAATATGACGGAAAGCGATTTTGGAGCCTTTTTGGCCCTGGGCTGTTGTTTTTTGCTTGTTTTTCAGGCAATGATTAATATGGCTGTTGCTGTTAATTTAATACCCGTAACTGGTCAGCCTCTGCCTTTTATAAGTAAAGGGGGTACTTCTGTAATATTTACCGGTATTGCAATAGGAATGATCTTAAGCGTGAGCCGCTCTTTGGAAAATCAACCAGAAGTAAATAATGTAATTAAGCAGAAAGGAGGGGAACTTGCCGCAGCTTAAAGTAGTAATTAGTGGAGGTGGTAC
>JALYPI010000128.1 GCA_030856445.1 Bacteroidota bacterium | reverse complement strand
TAATTAATCATTCCGCTTGTGGCACAAAGAATTATTCAAAAAAGTCATGTGTTGAAAATTGCCAGGAGGTGGCTTTTCAAATTTATTGAAAAGTCAAAGTGATGGAAAATGCTTGTGGTTAACGTTTCCTGCATACCCGCAGGTGGCGATTATTGCACCGAACCAAAAACCGCGGGCAGTAAAGTTAATAGAAATTAAAGGCGTTGCAATAGAGCACCTAGACCGCCACTTGAGGATATGCAATGTTAACTAAAGGCCTTTCCCACTTATCTAGAAAGTCACGATTACTTGCCAAAAGCATAACGTAAATGAATAGTATCAGGTTCTCGGTGCTGTTGGATGTTATATTTTTTTTTAAGGGAGGGAAAAAAAGATAAAATTCTTCTTTGGGTGGAGGGAAGTGAGCTTATTTACAATTTTTGGTTTGAGCGGTTGCATAGAGTGAATTGTGAATATGCTTACTTCGTGTGAATAGCTTTAAAAGCAGGTCAATTCTTATTCTTTTGTAAAAAGATAAGTTCCACCACCTTGTTTTAAAATCATTTGTTTCTCGGTGGAGTTAAATTCTAAAACAACTCCAGCTTGGTCAAATTTAAATTTATCTTTTTCTGTTGCTTCAAGTCCAAATTCTGACTGTCCAGTTGCTTGTGCAACTAATGTTTTATTTTTTTTTGTAATTGTAATTTTAATGGGAATATCTGTGCTAGAATAAATTCCAATATATATATCTAATTCCTCAGTGATGAGCTCATAATTTATAAAATTAGGTGTTTCGTAAGGTTTGTTATAAACACTACTCAATATTGCCATTAAAATGCCTTTTTGAGTATAATTGGTTCCGTTTGAAGTCAAAGCAAAGGAAATCTTGTCATCTGGAAAATATCCAAAGAAAGAACTAAAACCATCTATTCCCCCTGTATGTCCATAACTAATTTTATCATAAAATGGAATTTGAAGTAAACCCATTCCATAATTATCTTTTATAGTTTTCATTATGTTAAGATTGGTACTTGAAATAATTTTTTCATTGAATAAAGCTTGTGCAAATTTTGTCAAATCGTATGGAGTAGAAACTATTGCTCCTGCACCTAGTGGAACTGACATGTCTGTTTCAGATTCTTTTACCCAATCACCTAAAAATTTATAAGATGAACATTCATTATTTCCCAAATTTATTTTCTTTCCAAAATATGTATTTACTAGGCCTAAAGGATCTATAATTTTAACTTTTAAAATTTCTGCAAACTCCTTTTTATACGTTTTTTGTAAAATGTAAGACAACAATACATAATTTGAATTGCTATATTCCGCTGTACTATCAGGTTTGAAATCACTTCCTCCTTTTCTTATAATCTCTACAAGTTCTTTCTCAGTTTTCTTTTGAGTATTCCATGTTAAATAATCTGGGTCATTTGTAAAACTATGAATACCACTTCTATGACTAAGAAGTTGACCGATTGTGATTTTCTCCGCATTTATTATAGTCGGGAAATATTTGTCTAAAGTAGTGGTAAGTTGAAATTTATTATCTTCAATAGCTATGAATACGAGAACTGCTGTGAATGTTTTTGAAATTGAACCAATACGATATTTTGAGTTTTCGTTAGCTTTTGTCTTTGTCGCAACATCAGAATACCCGATGGATTTTGAATAAAGCAAATCACCATTTTGGGAAATGGAAACACTGCCCATAAACTTATTGTTAGTATCTAATACCTGAAAAAAGCTGTCTAATTTACTTCTGTTAAATGATTGGGAATAACAGATTTGAATTGTCAAGAAGATAAATATACTAGTAAATATTCTTTCTTTCATATTGCACAGTTTAAATTTCAGATAACAATAACTAAACATTCTATAACAAACTTAGCTTTTTTTTAATAAAATTACTAGTCTAATTATAAAAAGCAGAAACTTGGGTGGGAGAAAATGGCTCTTTTATTTTTTCCATGTGTGTTTGGATTTTTGTGAATGAGGGGGAAAATAAATGTGCCATTTTGTGCTGTGGCAATTTTATCTTTTTTGCGGGGAGGAAAAAATATAGCATGAAGCGAGGGGCTGCTACATGTATTTTAAGTTTGCAGAAGAGATGCTGAATGTTTTTAGCCAAAAGGCTTTAGGGCTGTTCCGTTTTGCCGAATATAAGGCTTTTAGTTAACGTTATTTGCATATACGCAGGTGGCGATTATAGCACCGAACCAAAAACCGTGTGCAGCAAAGTTAATAGAAATTCCAGGCTTTGCAATAGAGCACCAAGACCGCCACTTGAGGATATGCAATGTTATGCGGTCGGCCTTTCAACCTTTATAGAAAGTCACGATTAGTTGCGAACAGCACAACGTTAATGGATAGTACTGTTGGGTGGTGCGTGAGGGTGTTATTGTCCTTTTTAAGAGGGGGGAGAAAAAAACAAAATTCTTCTTGTGGGAAAGGTGGAACCTTATTTACAATTTTTGGCTTTTGAGGGGAGTCAGTGTGAATTGGAAATGTGGTGGAACCGTGTGTGGGATACGGCAGATGACTGCTTTTCGTCCATTTAATTCTTAATTCTTCTTTTTCTTATTAGTAGCTTTATTATTTTTGCAATACATATAAATCATATCTTTAGTAGCAATTGATTTATCTCCCAATTCCTTTGCTTTATATAAATCTTCACAAGCTGATTGTGTTTGTTCTGTTGTAGGGTTTAAATTTCCCTTAGAAGTGAATTGATTTATTTTTGCACTAGCTCTATTAACATAAACTTCAAAATAATCAGGATCTATCTTCAATGCTTTATCGTAATCTTCAATTGCTCTATTATAATCAAAAATGTTACTATAGGCAGTCCCTCTTGCAAAATAAACATAAGCAACAGTAGGGTTTAATTCAATTGCTTTATCAAATAGTTCTATTGCTTCTTGTGGAACAAATCTACCTGTCATTTCAGATGCTTTTTTAATTAATTCTGTAAATTCATCGTCATATTCTGCTTTCCCATTTCTAAAAAAATATTGTGCTATTAATTCTCCATTTTCCGAAAGTTCTATATATTTTCCTTGCTGAACACCATCAACAAATGTAGATTCAACATTCTTATTACCTGAAGGATAATAAATATACCAAAAACCAGACTCCTTATTATTCACAAATTCTCCACTTTGTTTTAATGTCCCATTTTCATAGAATTCTTTTGCCATCCCATGTGGATAAGAGTTCTTATAATATTTTTCTGTTCGTTTATTCCCATTTGGAAAATATTGAATTCTTAGTCCTTCAAGTTTTCCATCTACAAATGTCCCAATTCCTTTCATTTTTCCGTCTTCAAATGTTTCTTTAAAATCGCCATTATATGGTTTAAGCTCCCCTTTTTTTGTCCATAGCCCATCAACTCTTTCAAGTTCAGTGATATTTATTTGGCAAAAAGCTATGGAAGTTAAAAGACTAAGAGATAATAATAATGTCAATTTTTTCATATGATTCGATTTTAATGTAAACATAATATTTTTTTTAGTTAACTATAAAAAAATATTATCAATATTAAAAAGCAGGAACTTGGGTAGGGAAATAGCTTTTTTGATTTTGCCATGTGTGTAAGTCAGTGTGAGAGGGGCAAAATTAAAAGTGCTATTTCTGCGATGGCAATTTTGTTTTTTTGCGCGGGGGTAAAAAGGATATAGCACGAAGCGATGGCATCTCCAAGTGTTGAAGGTTTGCAGAAATGTTGCCAAATGAAAAAGGCAAGAAAGGCCACCAATCCCTTCTGTCAGTAGCAAAAAAACAGGCTGCCGCATAACGTTTTTGCATACCCGCTGGTGGCGATTACAGCTGCATACCAGTAAGTAGGCAGCTAAGGTAATAGAAACCCAGGACATTTCAAATAGTAACTAGACCGCCACTGGTGGGTATGCGATGTTGCCCGCTGGCATTCTGCCAAGCCGGTTGCACTAAACCTTGTCCGGTGGCA